>CAZVUZ010000013.1:14551-36295 GCA_964630485.1 uncultured Ignavibacteriales bacterium | reverse complement strand
GTTCCGGCGCCTCCTTTTTTCCAACCCGATCACTGCGAATTTCACTTGATAGCCCGCATCGGGTCGATTATACTGCCGAAGAGCATCTCAGAACAGTTTCAGTGAAAGGAGGATCTATGCGCATCGTTGCGACTATGGCATTTCTGGTGATGTTGTTATTGATGGCGACGGTTTCGCCCCACGCCGAGACTTCGGTGGAAGCCGAGATATGCACCTCGATCGAGGAGCGCATGCCAATGGGCAAGGCCGCGAGCTTTCCGGCCGATGTCGACGAGGTGTGTCTGTGGACCCGGGTCACAGGCGCCACCGACACGACTTTTGTTACCCACGTGTGGTCTCACAACGGCGTGGAAAAGGCCTCGGTTGAGCTTCCGGTTCGAAGCACCAATTGGAGGACTTGGAGCAGGAAGAAGATTCTGCCGGAGTGGCTCGGCGACTGGGAGGTAAAGGTGAAGGATGCTTCGGGCACGGTCCTGGCGACGGTGGCATTTAAGATCGTTGCAACCACGGAATAGGCGCCATCGGCAAGCCCCACCCGACCAGACACAAAAAAGCCGCCCGAAGGCGGCTTTTTTCTATATAACCTGTTTTTCTCTCAGTTTGTCGAAGAGCTTGCCAGCGATCTCCTCCGGCGTCTCGCCCTCGATCATCTCGCCACTCGGACGCGGCGGGGGCGGCGATACCTTGATCGTTTTGGTACCGGAATTTGAGCCCGTACCCGAGCCATCCATGCCCAGGTCGGCCGCCGACCATTTCGTAATCTGCTTCTTCTTGGCCGCCATCTTGCCCTTCAGCGACGGCAGGCGCGGCTCGTTGATCTCTTTGACAACCGAGATCACGGCCGGCAGGGACAGTTCGACGAGATCCTGACCGTCTTCGGTGGTGCGGGCCACCACGGCTTTACCCTCTTCGATACTTTCCACCTTCCTGACGAACATGGCCTGCGGCACCCCGAGGTGCGCGGCCACGGCCGCCGGGACCTGGGCAGCATCGGAGTCAATGGCTTGCTTGCCGGCGAGGATGAGATCGTACTCGCCTATCTTCTTAAGTCCCGCCGCGAGGATCTTCGCCACCGCCTGCGGGTCGGAGTCATTGAACTGGTCGTCGCACAAAAGGTAGGCCTCATCGACACCGAGGGCCAGACAGGCTCTCAGGGCGGACTCGGTCCGCTCGGTGCCGACTGATATGACACTGACTTTGCCCCCGATTTTTTCTTTGATGCGGAGAGCTTCCTCGACCCCGTATTCGTCGAAGGGATTCACCGTCCCCGGCCCCTGGGGAAGATCCACCTTGTTGGCCGCCTCGTCAACCTTGATCAGGGCGATTTCGGGAACCTGCTTCACCAGAACAACTAGATTCATATCAACTCCTGTACTACAAACAAAGCCGTTACACACAACTATTGCCGAATATCATATATCGCCGGTGGATTGTCAAGAGGCGGACGACGCCATAAGAAAAGGGAGTCCGCGTCGATGCGGACTCCCCTAAAGTCGAGCAGTCTCGAACGAGACCGTCTATCTGCGTCGGGCCGGTTTTTTCTTGGCCGGCTTCTTGGTGACCTTCTTCTTAGGTGCGGCCTTCTTGGTCACCTTCTTCTTAGTTACGACCTTCTTCTTGGCCGGCTTCCGCTTTGGAGCAGCCTTTTTCTTGGCCGGTTTCCGTTTGGGAGCGGCCTTCTTTTTGGTGGCGGTCTTCTTCGGCGCGGCCTTCTTCGGGGCCTGTTTCTTTCTCCAGTTCGCCGGCTTCTTCAGACCCAACACGCGGATCTTGGCCTTGACCGAGGACAATGTCCGGCGGAGTTTCTTGGCGATGTCGACCGCCGACATTGTTTTGTACATTGCTCGAAGGCTGGATATCTCAGCCTTGGACCACGGCTTCACCCCCGGGCGCACGGCCGGTTTTTTCTTGGCCACTTTGCGCACCGTCTTTTTAACGGGTTTTTTGCGTGTTGCTTTGCGAGTCGCTTTACGCATTGGTTATGACTCCTGTCAAGAGGTTAAAGGTTCTTCCTACGTTATATGCATATCGCTTTACTTGCGTGGATACCTCAGCTGTCAACCAATACATAGTCATGACACCGTTCATAAACCTGTTTTTTGAATCTTTGTCAAGAAAAAAAGCCTCGGGGACTCTACGACTACCGGAATAGGAGGCTACTTCTGACCGTCCTGCCGACCGCGGTGGTTTGATTTGCAGATCTCGAATGGGAGCGGGTGACGGGTAGGTATCTTAAATTGGAGAGGAGCGGCGGGTGTGTCTACGAGTTGGTGCGGTTGTCGCCGGTAAGCATTGCCAGGGCCTCGGCGGCGGCTTTCTGTTCGGCTTCTTTCTTGGAGGAACCCAGTCCCTCTCCGACCGGATTATCGCCCACCGACACAACCACCCTGAATTCCTTCTCGTGGTCGGGTCCGGTCTCTGAGATCACTTCGTACCGGGGCATACCCTCGCCTTTGCCCTGGGTATATTCCAGCAACTCGCCCTTGAAATTTCGCTGGGCGTCGTCGGACAGGATACTGCGGCGCCGGGCGTATATCAACCCCAATATCACGTGCCGGGCCGCATCCAGACCGCCATCGAGATACACGGCGGCGATTATCGACTCGAAGGCATCGGACACTATCGACGGGCGTTCCTTGCCGCCGGATCGTTCTTCCTCCGGCGAAAGCCTCAGGTATCGATTCAGTCCGATCCTGGTGGCGATCAGGGCCAAAGTAGTCTCGTTGACCAGCATGGCCTTGGTCTTGGTCAGGTCCCCCTCCCGTACGCCTGGGTTGTCCTTGAAAAGCTGTTCGGCGATAACCAGCCCCAGGACCGAGTCACCGAGAAACTCGAGCCTCTCGTTGGAAGGAGTGTTTTCGTGATCGAAACGGGAAAACGAACGATGTGTCAGGGCCAGGAGCAGAAGTCCCTTCTCCTGGAAGTCATACTGGAGAATTTTCTCAACAGAACCCAGGTCGACCCGATCGGCGTCGGGTCCTTCCTGGGATCTGATGAGGTCTCTTATTTTATTTAACAGGCCCATCTAGGATTTGGCATCGAACCGACCCAGGATCAGCGAAACATTGTGTCCGCCAAAACCGAAAGAGTTGGTCAACGCGTAATTAATGTCTGCCTCGCGGGCATGACCGGGAACGTAATCCAGATCACACTGCGGATCCGGATTATCCAGGTTGATGGTCGGATGAACCTTGCCGTCCTGCATGGACTTCAGCGCCACGACACACTCGATGGCACCGCAGCTGCCCAGGGTATGACCGATCATCGACTTGGACGAGTTACAGGGAATCCTGTAGGCATGCTGCCCCAGGACATTTTTTATGGCTATGGTTTCGGAGATGTCACCGAGCGGCGTCGCCGTCCCGTGAGTGTTGATATATCCTATCTGCTCGGGTTTGAGGTCGCCATCCTTCAAAGCCAGCTGCATCGCCTTAACGGCTCCGTGCCCCTCGGGATGCGGCGCTGTCATATGATAGGCGTCGGCCGACATACCGGCCCCGACGATCTCTCCGTAGATTCTGGCACCCCGCGCCTCGGCGTGTTCCGCCGACTCAACTACCAGCATTCCCGAGCCTTCGCCCATAACGAAACCGTCACGACCGGCGTCAAAAGGCCTCGAGGCCTTCTCCGGCACTTCATTGGCGGTCGTCATGGCCTTGGCCTGACAGAATCCTGCCACCGAGGTCGGCGTAATCGTTGCTTCAGCGCCGCCGACGAGCATTACGTCGGCATCGCCTCGCTGCACGATCCGCTGGGCATCCAGAATGGCGTGGGCTGATGAGGCACAGGCAGACACAGTCGCGTAGTTGGGCCCGTGAAAGCCCAGACGGATCGATACCAGAGCGGCACACATGTCGGCGATCATCATCGGTATGAAAAACGGGGACACTCGCCCCGGGCCGCCTTTCAGCAGCCTTTCATGCTGAGTCTCGAAGGTCGTAATACCTCCGATCCCCGAACCGATGACAACACCGCACCTGTCGCGGTCGAGTTTTTCGAGATCCAGACCGGAGTCCTCGAAAGCCTCCAAACTTGCGACCATGGCATACTGCTCGGTGATATCCATGCGACGGAGTTCCTTGCGATCGATAATGTCCTGCGGAGCAAAGTCTTTGACCTCGGCGGCGATCCTGGTGGTATAGCCCTCGGTGTCGAACCGCGTAATGGGACCGACACCGGACTTGCCCGCCAGCAACGCCGACCACATGTCACCGACCTTGTTGCCAAGGGGGCTGATCACCCCCATGCCCGTGATCACTGCCTTGCGTTTGTGATTATTTGCCGTCACTATAATTCTCTTAGCCTTGGCGGTCGGCTATTTGGCCTTATCGCCGTGGTCGTTGATGTACGTAATGGCATCGCCCACGGAGACGATTTTCTCGGCATCTTCATCGGGAATTTCCAGAGCGAATTCCTCTTCGAGAGCCATAACCAACTCAACGGTATCCAGAGAATCGGCCCCGAGGTCATCCACGAATTTAGCTTTTTCGGTGACCTGGGTCGCTTCCACGCCCAGCTGCTCAACGATTAGTTCCTTGACTCTCTCTTCTACTGACATCCTTGCACTCCTTTTTCTTATTTCACTTACGTGTTTATTTCTTCTAAGAGATCAGCAGGCCGCCGTCTATGGCGAGTACCTGGCCGGTTATATAAGCCGCGTCATCGGAAACGAGAAATCCGACCGCCGCCGCAACATCGTCCGGCGACCCGGCTCGACCCAGCACGATCTTATCCATAAAGTACTTTTTAGTAGCGTCCGACAGGTTTTCAGTCATTTCGGTCTCAATATATCCAGGTGCCACGGCATTGACGGTCACGCCCCGCGTCGCCAGTTCCTTGGCCGATGTTTTGGTCAGAGCCACAAGTCCGGCCTTGGAGGCCGCATAATTGGCCTGGCCCACATTGCCGGTGATACCAACCACGGAACTGATATTTACAATTCGGCCGTAGCGCTGTTTCATCATCAAGCGCGCGGCCGCCTTGGTGACAAGAAAAGCGCCTTTCAAATTGATGTCAAGCACAAGGTCCCAGTCCTTTTCATCCATCCGAATCATCAATCCGTCACGGGTTATGCCGGCGTTGTTGACCAGGATGTCCAGACGGCCGAGATTCTCACTGATATTCCTGAAAAGGTTCTCAATATCCTCGGAGCTTGTGACATTAGCCCGGTAGCCGACGGCGCCGTTGCCGATTTCTGCCGCCACCTTTTCCACCACGGCCTGGTCAAGGTCACAAATGACCACGCGGGCACCGCAGTCGGCAAGCCGCTGTGCGATGACACGCCCGATACCGCGAGCGGAACCGGTCACCAACGCCGTCTTGTCCTTAAGGTTCATAATCTATCCCCTCATGCCGACACGGCGGCAAAGGCTTCCACCTCTGCGAGCGTGTCCAGATTTATTGACTTCTCGGGACGCATATCCCGTTTGGCGAGGCCGCTGAGAACCTTGCCGGGACCGATCTCGATCACGGTGCTGACACCGTTCTCCACCAGGTAATTCATCGTCTGCGACCACTTCACCGGCGAGGTCACCTGTTCGACGAGGAGGCGCCGAATATCTTCGCCACTCGCGGCAGGTTCCGCCGTAACATTGGCCACCATCGGTCGGGACGGGTCGTTTATAGTGAGTTGTTCGAGATACTCGGCCAGCCCGGTTTTCGCCGAAGCCATCAACGGTGAGTGAAAAGCGCCGCCGACCTCGAGCATGACAGCGCGCTTGGCGCCGTTTTCTTTGGCCAGTTCAACGGCCCGGGCGACTCCCGGAAGTGATCCGCTGACGGCAATCTGGATTTTGGAATTGTAATTCGCCGGACAAACGACACCCTCGGCGGACGCCTCACGACAGACACTGTCGGCCTTGTCGGCGCTCAAGCCCATGATGGCGGCCATGGTGCCCGGGTTGTCCTGGCAGGCCTGTTCCATCAGGTGGGCGCGTCTGACGACGGCCCGGACGGCATCCTCGAAGGTCATGGCTCCGGTCACGGCCAAAGCGCCGTACTCACCAAGGGAATGCCCGCAGGCATAATGAAATTCGGGCAGACGGTCGCCGAGAACGGTCAGGACGGCCAGTGAATGAAGCAATATGGCCGGCTGCGTAAAACGGGTCCGCCTGAGTTCCTCGGAGGGTCCTTCAAACGAAATCCTGGCGATATCGGCGCCCATTTCGTCGGACGCGAGAGCGTACAGTTTTCTCACTTCATCGGACGATTCATAGAAATCCCTGCCCATGCCGACGTACTGTGACGCCTGTCCGGGGAAAAATAAAACAGTCTTACTCATACAGCTACCACCTAACGAGTGCGGCACTCCATACCAGCCCGCCGCCGAAAGCCACCATAAGTACGTTATCGCCGGGCTTGATACGGCCCGCTCGGTTGGCTTCGTCCAGCGCCAGCGGCACCGAAGCGGCCGACGTGTTTCCGTATTTTTCGAGGTTCAGTACAAACTTGTCCATTCCCACCTGCAACCGCCTGGCAAGAGCCTCCAGAATGCGGACATTGGCCTGGTGGGGCACAACCAGCGAAATATCCGAAGCCTGAAGACCGGCATCGCTGATGACGGTCTGGGCGGCCCGGCACATTTCGCGCACAGCGACCTTGAAGACCTCGGAGCCATTCATTTGAATCTTGTCGGCGCCGTTATCATGCATGTCCGCCGTCATGGGTACCGCCGTACCGCCGGCCTCGACCCAGAGCAGGTCACGCATACGGCCGTCCGACTTGATAAAGGTCGAAAGCACCCCGCCGCCGCTGTCATCGGCTGCCACCACCGCCGCACCCGCACCGTCACCGAACAGGACACAGGTGTTGCGATCGTGGTAATTCGTAATCGAGGACAGCTTTTCGGATCCCACCACCAGGATTTTCCGATACATTCCGGTTTCAATATACCCCCGCGCCATCGACAGGTTCGTCAGAAAACCGCTGCAGGCCGCAACGACATCAATGGCGGCGGCGTTGGGCAGGGACATTTTCTCCTGCACCACGCAGGCGGTCGAAGGCAGGCGGTAATCCGGTGTCACCGTCCCCACCAGGAGAAGCTCGATTTCATCCGGTGAGGTGCCGGCCATGTCGAGAGCCCGCTTGATTGCTTCGACGGCCATATCGGAAGTCGCGAACCCATTGCCGGCAATACGACGCTCCCTGATGCCGGTCCGGGTTACGATCCAATCGTCAGATGTATCGACCAGTTGCTCAAAATCAGCGTTGGTCATCCGGCGAGGAGGAGTAAACGATCCCGTTCCGATTATTCTGGCCCTTGTCCTTGGCTCCATTATTTTGTCCGAAATGATTTGTTACTAATTCAGCTTGAATGCGATCGAGCACCTTCTTGGATGCCATCTCGCTGGCTACTTTCACCCCGTTGCAAATAGCCCGGGCGCTGGATGCACCATGGCAAATAATCACGTTGCCGTTGACACCCAGAAGTGGCGCCCCGCCCGACTCGGCATAGTCAAAACGATTGCGCATGCGCTTGAGAAACGGCGAAAGCATAATCGCGCCCACGCGGGAGAAGATGTTCGTCTGGATCTGGTGCTGCACCGATTTCACCAACATCGGCATTATCGACTCCGCGAACTTCAGGAGGATATTGCCGGTGAAACCGTCCGTCACGGCCACGTGAACCGTTCCCGAAAGGATATCGCGGCCCTCTACATTACCCACAAAATTGATTTTCGAGTTCTTCAGTTGCTTGCGGGTATTAAGAATGAGTTCGTTGCCCTTGCTGCGTTCCTCACCAATCGACATCAGGCCGATCCGGGGCGATTCCTGGTCGAATATAACCGAGTAATAGACGGAGCCCATCACGGCAAACTGCGAGAGGTGGATGGGTTTGCTATCGGCATTGGCGCCGCAGTCAAGGACCACCGTCGGACGGCCGGTCCAGGTGGGGAAGGTGGAGGTAATGGCCGGGCGGCTGACACCCTCAATGCGCCCCAGGCTGAGCAGAGCCGTACCCATGACGGCGCCGGTGTTGCCGGGAGAGACAAAGGCCTGGGCTTCGCTACTCTTCACGAGATCGAGCCCGACGCGTATGGAACTGTCACGCATACGGACGCCGTCGGTTGCCGTGACGCTCATAGGCACTTCGGATTCGGCGTGCTGGACGGAGACATTGTCGGGCACATCCTGGCTATGTGCCAGGACCTTCTCGACAATATCCTGACGTCCGACCAGGATCAGGCGCATGGAACCCCGCAACTGCCGGGCGGCGTCCAGACCACCTTTGATGATGCCGGCCTCGCCGGAATCAGCCCCCATCACGTCAAGAACAACGGTATGTTTTTCCGCTGATACCATTAATTATAATACGTTTTTACCTGTATTATCTCCGCAACGGAACTAAGGCCCTGACGCCTAAGCTTCCGCCTTGGAACTGATCACCTGGCGGCCGTCGTAATAACCGCAACTGGGGCAGATGTGGTGCGGGAGCCTGGCCTGGTGGCAGTGGGAACACTCGACCACGTTCGGTGTGGAAATCTTCCAGTTGGTACGACGCTTGCGGCCCCTGGTGCGGGAGTGTCTTCTCTTTGGCAGTGCCATCGGTCAATCCTCGTGGGTTATAAAGTTACTCTCCGGTAAGCTTCTTCAAAGCTTCCCAGCGACTGTCGATCTTTTCTTTCGGACAGGAACACTCGCCCTCATTGAGGTTGACACCACAATGCGGACAGATACCCCGGCAATCATCGGAGCACAGAGGCTTCATCGAGATCGCCAGCAGTATCGCCTGCCGGATCGGTTCGGTGATGTCGACCATCAGGCTCGAGCCCTTGAAAAGGACATAGTCTTCGCTATCCAGAGCTTCACCCTTATGCTCGGCTAATAGACTCTCGGAGCAGATTACGAAGTCGGCCCGGCCGACAACATCGGTCACGAACTCCGCGAGGCAGCGGGCACATTCGAGATGAACCCTGGCCGCAACATCACCCTGTACAAAATATTCCTCGCCCGAGTTCTGTATAGACAGGTCTGCGGTCACCTTGTCCAGACCACAGACTCCTTCAAAATCCAGAACAAACTCCCTGGGAATTTCCTCCAGGAACTTGTGGGCAGGGAACGATTCAATTTCCCTCAAGTCTAATATCACAGCCTCTGAGTTTAGCCAAATGGTCCCGAAAAGTCAAGGATAAAACGACTCTTAAAGGCGCTGTTGCTCAAGAGCTTATCCACCTCTGCGGCTGAAACGTCGGCGGCCCGTCCCGGGTTCCCGAAACCGGCAAAATCGTGACCGCCGGCCACCGCCTTGTAAAAGGCTCAGAGAATCCTGCCAGACCGACCTACAGGCGTCGCTCATGCCGGCTAAATGACAGGGTTCTAATGATATACACCCCGAGTGAAAATCCCCCCCCAGACGACCTGTCCGGCTCGACCGTCAGATTAGAACCACAAAAAAAGGCCGATCCCCGTCGGGACCGGCCTGTAATCGTCAGAACAAAGCTAATGCGTTTCCTTGTAGACCTTGATCCGGTTGGCCGCGCGATCGAAAGCCGCCCGCACCGAAGGCAGGTCAATATCGGTTTCGCCCTTGCCGGCGGAAACCAGGCGCTTTTTCTCGCGATCGAGGGCCGCCTGGGCCCGTTCGATGTCGATCTCGTCGCCCCGCTCCACGGCATCGGCCAGGAGGGTGGCCCGATTGTTCGAGACCTCAAGGAATCCACCCGCAACCGCCATGACCATTACCTCATCATTGGCATCGGTAAACTCAACCTTGCCCGGCTTGAGCGCCGTTATCAGAGGTGCGTGGTTCGAGAGGACACCGAGGTAACCCTCGGTTCCGGGAACGATCAGGGATCTGATTTCCTCTTCGTAGACAACCTTCTCTGGCGTTACTATCGATAACGTAAACATATTTCAGCTACTTTTTAGAGTCTTCGTGTCGCTGCATAACTTCATCAATGCCGCCGGCCATGAAGAAGGCCTGCTCCGGAATATGATCCAGCTCGCCCTGGATGATCATATCAAAGCCCTTGATAGTGTCTTCGACTTTGACATAGGTCCCCGGACGGCCGGTGAAGGCTTCCGCCACAAAGAACGGTTGCGACAGGAATCTCTGGATTTTGCGTGCCCGTTGTACGACCAGCCTGTCTTCCTCACCCAACTCGTCCATGCCCAGAATTGCAATAATGTCCTGGAGGTTGCGGTAACGCTGCAGGATCTGCTGTACCTCGCGGGCGACATTGTAGTGCTTCTCGCCGACGATAGCCGGATCGAGAATACGCGAGGTTGAATCCAACGGATCCACGGCCGGGTAAATACCCAGCTCGGAAATCTGCCGGGAAAGCACGGTGGTGGCGTCAAGGTGCGCAAAGGTCGTCGCCGGGGCCGGGTCGGTAAGATCGTCGGCGGGCACGTAAATGGCCTGCACCGAGGTGATCGAACCGGTTCGAGTGGAGGTAATGCGTTCCTGAAGGCCGCCCATCTCGGAACCCAGGGTCGGTTGGTAACCCACGGCCGACGGCATACGTCCCAACAGCGCCGAGACTTCGGAGCCGGCTTGCACAAATCGGAAGATGTTGTCGATGAAGATGAGCACGTCCTGGCCCTCTTCATCACGGAAATACTCGGCCATGGTCAGACCGGACAGGGCCACGCGAAGACGCGCCCCGGGCGGTTCGTTCATCTGGCCGAAGACCATCGCGGTACGATCGATAACTCCCGACTCGGTCATTTCCAGGTAGAGGTCGTTACCTTCGCGGGTGCGCTCACCCACACCGCAGAACACCGAATAGCCGCCGTGCTCAGTGGCAATGTTATGGATGAGTTCCTGAATGATAACGGTCTTGCCCACACCGGCGCCACCGAACATACCGACCTTACCGCCCTTGAGATACGGCTCCAGCAGGTCGATGACCTTGATTCCTGTCTCGAACATCTCGGCCGAGGGCGCCTGTTCCTCGAAGGAGGGCGCCGGTCTATGAATCGGCGAGGTCTTGGCGTCGGCGGCCAGGGAGCCCTTACCGTCGATAGGCCTGCCGAGCAGATCGAAGACGCGGCCGAGGCAGATTTTCCCAACCGGCACGGCGATAGGGAGGCCGGTGTCGAGCGCCGGCATACCGCGCACGAGGCCGTCGGTGGAGGCCATCGACACACAACGGACAACGTTGTCACCGATGTGCAAGGCCACCTCAACCGTGAGGTTGATGTTTTTCTCCTCGTCCTTGATGACGATGGCGTTTAAGATGTCAGGCAGGGCATCCGAGCGGAACTCGCAGTCGACTGTCGCGCCGATGACCTGGACAACTTTTCCGATATTTTCAGCCATGAACTGAACTCCAGTTATATTAGAACTATCTTTTTCTCTATCCAGCTAGCCGTTGAGCGCCTCTGCGCCGGAGACAACATCCAGCAACTCGTTGGTGATCTGCGCCTGTCGGGCCTTGTTATATTCAAGCGTTAAGGAATCTATCATCTCGCCGGCGTTCTTGGTCGCTCCGTTCATGGCAATCATGCGACTGCCGTGTTCGCTGGCGAAGGAGTCCGCCATCGCCGTCACCAGCTTCGTGGCGGCGTAGCCGGGCATGAGCGCCGCATAGATCTTCTCGGCATTCGGCTCGAAGATATAATCGAGGGCGCCGGTTTCCTCCTCGTGCTGCTCGGGCACCTCGGGTCGCGGCACCGGCAGATAATCCTCGGATATAACCCGGTACTTTGAGGAAGACACGAACTGCGTGTAGAGCAAATTGATCCGGTCGGTCTCACCGGCCACGAACCGATCCGTCAGAAAACGCACGATATCGCGGGCGCGATTGTAGTCGAGAACCCCGCTCCAGTCACCCCAGTAACGAATCACCGGGGTCGGCCTTCTCTTGAAAAAATCATTGCCCTTCTTGCCCAGCAACACCAGTTCCTTCTCCGCGCCATCGGCTTCTTCGATCCATTGCGAGGCGCGCCGAATGATGTTGGAGTTAAAAGAACCGCACAGGCCGCGATCGGAGGCGATCACCACCAGGGTTTTCTTGCGCGGCTCACGCTCCTCGAAGTAGGGATGGATGATCTCGCCGGTCGAGGCCGAGGCCAGGTGGCTCAGCATTTGATCCATCTTGTCGGCATAGGGCCGCGCCTGTTCGATCCGCTGCTGGGCGCGACGCAGTTTCGCCGCCGCCACCATCTCCATGGCACTGGTAATCCGCTGTGTTGAGACTACCGACCGAATTCGTTTTCTTACTTCTCTAAGAGTCGCCATAGACGTGCTCTGTTATTCCCAATCGTTACCGTTGTCAAAGCCTCTCGTCGCGTTTCGATCTATCGAGATACGACGTATCATTCGCTCTTTTTGAACGTGGCCACGAACTCCGCGGCGGCCTTCTTCAGTTCCTCACCGATCTTATCAGTAATCTTCTTATCCTGATCCAGGTTGTGCGCGATATCGGGGTAGTTCTTATCGCAGAAAGAGAGGAAATCTTCCTCGAAACGCAGCACGTCCGCGGTGGGGAGAACATCAAGATAACCGTTCGCGCCCGCCCAGAGGATAATCACCTGGTGAGTTACCGGCATCGGCACATACTGGCCCTGCTTGAGTAGCTCGACCATCTTGGCGCCGCGGTTGAGCTGTTTGAGCGTGGATTCATCGAGGTCGGAACCGAACTGGGTAAAGGCGGCCAGTTCGCGATACTGAGCCAGGTCGAGTTTCAGCGAACCAGCGACCTGCTTCATCATCTTGGTCTGGGCATTACCGCCCACACGCGACACGGAGATACCGACATTGATGGCCGGTCGGACACCGGCGAAGAACAACTCACTCTCAAGGAATATCTGCCCATCGGTGATTGAAATCACGTTCGTCGGGATATAGGCCGAGACGTCGCCGGCCTGCGTCTCGATAATCGGCAGAGCCGTTAGCGAACCGCCGCCGTTCTTGTCAGAAAGCTTCGCGGCGCGTTCCAGGAGACGTGAATGACAGTAGAAAATGTCACCCGGGTAGGCCTCTCGACCCGGAGGACGACGCAGGAGCAATGACATCTGACGATAGGACTGAGCCTGTTTGGAAAGATCGTCATAAATCACCAGCGCGTGCTTCCCGTTGTACAGGAATTCCTCGCCCATGGCACAGCCGGCATAGGGAGCGATGTACTGCAGCGGGGCCGGATCGTTGGCGGTCGCCGCAACCACCGTCGTGTACTCCATGGCGCCTTGCTTCTCAAGATTCTGCACCACCTGGGCAACCGTCGAAGCTTTTTGACCGATAGCCACATAGACGCAGAACACATCGGTGTTCTTCTGATTGATAATGGCATCGATGGCCACAGCCGTTTTACCGGTCTGGCGATCGCCAATGATCAATTCGCGCTGTCCGCGGCCGATAGGGATCATGGAATCGATAGCCTTGAGACCGGTCTGGATCGGTTCTTTTACCGGCTGACGATCGATAACGCCCGGGGCGTGACCTTCGATCACACGGAACTTGTCGGTCACGATCGGTCCCTTGCCGTCGAGCGGCTGGCCGAGCGGATTGACCACGCGTCCCAAAAGCGCCTCTCCGACCGGAACCTGGGCCACTTTGCCGGTGCGGCGGACGGTGTCCCCTTCGTGGATATGAGAATCGGAGCCAAAGATTGCGGCGCCGACGTTATCCTCTTCGAGGTTCAGCACCAGACCCATGATGCCGCCGGGAAATTCGATCAGTTCCGACATCTGGACGTCTTCAAGACCCCAGACGCGGGCGATTCCGTCACCTACCTGAAGGACGGTTCCGACCGATTCCATCTCGAGCTTGGTTTCGTACTTCTCAAGCTCTTTCCTGATTACCGATGATACTTCTTCCGGGTTGAGACCCATCATCGAACTCCTATATCTACAAACATTCTTTTTTCCAGCCGATCCAGTCTCAGACTGGTATCCACCCGTGCGGTCGCCTCTTCCGGACGCCTGCGCGCCACGGATTGAAACCTGCCTCCGGGGATCGTCAACCGGCCGTTTTGCCGGTCTCTATGTAAAGCCTTTCGTATCTTCGCTCGTCAGCCTCCGGCCCCGTCAATACACCCTGAGTCCACTCAGTTGTTCCTTCATCTCATCGAGTTGGCGTCTTATAGACCCGTCGATGATCTGATTGTGCATGATGATGATCATACCGCCGATAACAGCCCGATCGACCTTCTCTTCCAGGACGATTTTCAGACTCGACCTGGCCACCAGGCGCGCCAGCAGCGCCTCGCGCTGCGCCTGATCGAGAGGCACCGCCGTTATTACGGTGGCGCGTCCGATCCCCTTGTCGGCCTCGACGTAACGAATGAATTCGTCGATAATCTCCGGCAGAAAATCAATGCGGTGTTTATCGACGAGGACTATCAGAAACTCCACGAAGAGCCGGTCCATCCGGGGAGTGAAAACGTCGCGCACGATGGCCAGCTTGTCTTCATCGAGTATGTGCGGCGCCTCAAGAAAATTCAGCAGGCTGCGATCGCTTTCAAAACATTCACCCAGATCGGCCAGTTGCTCGTGCGCCTGGTCAACCAGACCCTTGCCTTTGACCGACAAAAACAGGCCGTGGGCATATTTCTTGGCAACTTCCTGAACTAACATCTGGGCTTATACCTTTTCCACGCTGTCAATGAACCCGCCGATAAGCTCACGGTGCTTCTTATCATCAAGTTTTTCCTGGATGATTTTCTCGGCGGCGGCAACGGTAATCGAGATCATATCGTCTTTGAGCTGAACCTTGGCCTTGGCCACCTCGCGCGCGAGCTCGTCCTTCGCTTTGGCCGCGATCACTTTGGCGTCATCGCGGGCGGAAGCCTTGATTTCCTCGGAAATCTTCTTGCCGTCGTTGACGGCTTCGACCAGCTTTGCACGGCGTTCGACATCGATATCCTTCAGCTTGGTCTCGTATTCCGCCGCCATGGCGGCTACGTTTTCTTTCTCCTGATCGATGCTGTCAAACTCTTCTTTGATCTTGGTGCGGCGCTCTTCCATAATGCCCAGTAGCGGCCCCCAGGCATATTTCTTCAGCACCCAGAGGGTGATCAGGAAACCGATCGCATGAGTAACAAGCTGCGGCAGATCCGGGATTATATTTATATCCATAACCTATTGATCAGTTGTAGGTGTAAGAGGGAGCTTATGCTCCCCCTTGCAATCGTTTTCTTAGCCCAGTTTTCCCATCGCGACGAAATACGCAATAAACACGTAAATGGTGAGCGCCTCGATGAAGGCGGCACCAATAATCATCGCAATCTGAATCTTACCGGCTGCTTCCGGCTGACGTCCCATGGCCTCCATCGCGGAACCAACCGCACGACCAATACCGTAAGCCGAACCAACCGCCGCTAAACCCAGCCCCAGAGGGGCGGCAAGACCCAACATTGCTCCAAAGTGCTCCATTTGTGACCTCCTGAGAGATTCTCTAATGTTGTTCTAACTTCAATTATTCTTTTTCTATGTCTCAGTGCTCATGTTCCTCGTGGGGAAGCATAAGCAATATGTAAATCGTCGAAAGCAACGTAAACACCAGCGCCTGGATGGTCGACAGCAACAGGCCCAGAAAATAAAACGGCGTCTGCAGGGGTATTCCGACAAAGTCGCCGATGAACGGCGTGATGGCAATGCCCATCCCCACGAACACCGCGATGAGGGTATCCTCACCGGTTATGTTGCCGAATAGACGTAAAGCCAGACTGACCGGCTTGGCCAGCTCGCCGATGATGTGAATGGGCAACATGATGATCACCATGGACCAGCCAATGACGTCGTTGGGCGAGCCCGCCAGGTGATGAATATAACCGAGCACCCCCAGGCGCTTGACGCCGATTCCCTGAACGTAGAGAAACACCAGCACCGCCAGCGAAAGCGTGATACTCAGGGATGTCGATGGTGAGTGCCCGAGAGGGATCATGCCGATCCAGTTCAATGCCAGGATGTATAAAAACAGGGTGCCCAAAAACGGTGTGTACCGCCGGGCTTCCTTACCCAAAATCGAATAGAAGAAATTATACAGTGATTCAACAATCAGCTCGATCGCGTTCTGGAAAGGACCCGGGATCATCTGGCGTTTGGCATAAACGATGCGGGCCAGGACCATGAAAGCCAGAGCTACAATAAAGGCGAAGATTACGTTTACCCAGTGTTCCATCCAGGGGGCATGGAGGTAGTGATCGAGATAATAGACGAGGCTCGGCAGATGAGACGTCATCTCACCGCCGTGACCACCTTCATCACCGCCTTCCCCGCCGCCGGAAGCCACGGCCACCACAAAGGGACCCAATTTCGACGCGGCCAGACAAAGAACGTGGGCGTAATACAGAAACATCAACGTGCCTCCTGCAGATTATTACCGTTGCCGGCGCGATCGTCCATTTTCAGCAGGACGCGGGCCAACGCCTTGAGCAACATCACCGCCATGATGACGGAAAACCCGATCAAAAGGTATCCGGGGGTAAAAACCGGGACTTCCAGAAGCGCATACCCGGCGCCATAAAGAAGCGGGAACTTGATCACCGCCGACCACAAAAGGCGCCTGCGATCAACCCCCTCGGGGCGGATCACACTGCGGACAACGGCTGAAAGGAAAACGAAATTGATAATACCCCAGACACCCCCGGAGAGGATAGCCAGGGTCCTGTAGCTGCCCAGATAATAGAAACCGAACGGCAGAAAAATGAGCAGGACTATGCCGGCAGTTCGAAGTGTACGATCAAGAAAGTCAAGACCGAGATTGTCCTTCACTATCGTCTTCTCTCTCAATTGCCGAAGCTTTTTTTATCAATCTGTAAGTCTCAAGACCTGCGGCTGCTACCCCAAAAAGGGCTCCCAAAACCGTCAAATAAGGTCCTGTCTCGAATTTCCCATCCAACCACTGCCCCAGGAAAAACCCGACCAGCGGGGCCGCTAACAACATTGCCGGAACGGTAGTCAAAAGACCAATTTGTCTGAGACCGCTCTCCGGTTTGTTCTTCTTCCCAGGATCCAAGAGGGACATTATGATTGCCCTCGATTTTTTGAAAGGCAATTATACCCACCGCCCCGTCAATGTCAACCCATTTTTGGCGATTTTGTGAAAAAAATAACTTATCTCACACGCGACTCGCAATCGCATCCGTATGAATTATCCAACCCGTTCGCTCCGAAAAGTCGCCCGTTTATCCTAAGTTGTTTTATATCAAAATGATTCAAGCTAGGGCAAAGGTCCGATGACACTTTTGGCAAGATACTGAAGTAAGTCGGAAGGCATCCACCCCACTGCCAACACGAAAAAAACCTATAGATGTGCGCCGATATCGGCATCCGACCGGCCGCGCCCCGCGCCGGGGAACGGCGCCTCAGACCGCCTGACCTCACGCTGTCAAAACCCGGCACTTTCTGGGAAAACGGGCGTAAACACGTCAAAACCATATCTCAGACTCTTCGGGAACTGTTTTCGGTTTAATCCATTCTATGGTTATCACGGCTCGGGGGCCGTTGATATGTCTAAAGTCAAAAGGGGAACTAATTGAAAGTGCTCGTAATCGACGATGAAGAAATTATCCGCACCCTGGCCACCAGAATTCTGGAGCGAGAGGGCCATGAGGTGCTTCTTGCCGAATCCGGCGAGAAAGGCCTTGAGATCCTGGCGGAGAATCGTCAGGATATAGACCTGTTGTTGCTGGACATGCGCATGGAGGGCCTGTCGGGAGAAGAAACTCTCGAGCGTACCCGCCGGCTGGCGCCGGAGGTGCCTTGCATAATATCCACCGGACAGATCGTGGAAGACGGTGAAATGCCACAGGACACCGAGGCCCAGGTGTACTTCCTGCAGAAGCCATACCGGGCCAATGCCTTGAGCGATCTGGTCAGGAAAATTCTGAAAGATGTCTAAGAAATGACTGACGGCCCCCATGAGGCCAATAAAATTAGCTTTAACCGCCGCGACTTATTCCCTATAATCGTAGCGGTTTTCTTATTAAGCATATATAGCGAGGCGACCATGGCGAATAAATTCCGGCGACTGATGATTGCATTGCTCATGACCGCGACCCTGGGCACCGCGGCGAAAGCCGCCGACGCTCCCCCGCGGCAATTCAGGATCGGATTTCTTGAGGCCGGCGAATGCATCGGTCACGCGATCCTCGGTAACGAGTATCTTCGGCAGCTGCGAGCCCTGGTTCCTGACAGTGTCGAGATCGTATCGGTCCCCTACGCCTACAAGTCGGCCGGCTGGAAGCGGGATACCTGCCGGGCCATGGCGGCGGAATTGGCCACCATCCCCGAGTTGGACCTGGTGGTCGCCATGGGCCCCTGGGCCATAGAGGACCTGCTCGAAACCGGTTTCAAGCGGCCTATCGTAGGTATGTATCGCGTAGACCCCTACGCCGAGGGCCTGCTCGACAGCGCCTACCGGCCGCGGGTAGCCAACCTGACGGTTCATGCGCGCCCAAAGATCGAATCCGACATGGCCGCGATCAAAGAAATTATCAACCCTTCCCGACTGGGTGTTATCTATTTTCACTCCGGGGATGAGCGCAAAACCGTCCTGGAACACATGCGCCAGGTCGCGGGAAATCTGGGCATGGAACTAGTGGCTACCGAGGGCTACGACATGCACGGCACTTTCGCCTTCTTCAAAGCCTATAAGGCCCTTCGGGGCTCGGTCGACGCCCTGTACGTGCTCCCCTTCTGGTGGATGGATGCCACCAAAACCTCCGAATTCCTCAACATGGTGATTTCCGATCGGGTGCCGGTGTTCTCCTGGGAAGGCCGGCACATTGTCGATCGCGGGGCGGTGGCCTCCAACGCCGGTTACACGATGGTCGCGGAAGCGCTGTTCAATGCCGAGAAAACAGTTCGCATCATCGCGGGTGAGACCCCGGCGGACCTGCCGATTTTCTTTGCCGACCCGCCGGGTCTGATAGTTAACAGCGCCAGCGCCCGTCAAAGCGGCGTAAGCATGTCCAACCTGCTCCTGGCCGAGGCCCAGGTGGTGAAGGCCCCACTTGGCGAAGATGTCATTCGCTTCGATTTGAAACAGGCCGTAGGACAGTCACTCGAACAGAGTCCCGGTTTTCTGGCTAGATATGAATCTGTCGAAGCCGCTTCACAAGCCGTGGGAACGGCCCGGAGCGCCTATTTGCCACAGTTGGGGGCGGACTTCTCGGCAACCCATTTTGACGACAACACCGTGGCCAACTCGCGCCACGAAATCGATCAGGATCGCTATGCGGGCAGAATTCTGCTCCGGCAGAAACTGTTCTCGATGGAGACCATCCGCAATATACGCAGCGCAAAACAACGCCAGGACGTGGAGACCTCCGATCTCCGAAAGGCACGGCTCGATCTTGAACTGGCAACGGAAGTTGCCTACCTCGATTATATATCCGCCGGGGAACGGCTCGACCTGATTTTGGAACACCGCGACCAAACCGATCGCTATTTCGAGTATGCCTGGGCCAGATTCCGGATCGACAGCACCGGCGAGGCCGATGTCGTGCGCTGGGAGCAGGAGAGGAACTCCGCCACCGCCAATGTCGCCCTGGCCGAGAGAACTCTCGATGTTGCCCGGGTGACGCTCAATGCCCTGCTAAATCGTCCGACCGACGAACCACTGGCGGCATCGGCGGAGCCCTTCAACCCCGATCGGGCCGGTTTTGACTACACCGAAATGCGACAATCCATGCTGTATCCGACCGAGCGAGCCCGCATGGAGGAATTCCTGTTGCAGGAAGCCCACGGCAACAACCCGGCCCTGAACGCCATGGTATCCCGCGTAAAACTCCGCGAATCCCTGTTGGCCCGGAATAAGGCCCGCTTCTATCCGTCGCTGGAACTCGAGGCGGCCTTCAACACCATTGACGAACTCCAGGATCAGCTGCCCGATTTCTCGGAGGAGGCCACCACCTGGTACGTCAAAGGGATAATCAGCCTGCCCCTGTTCCAGGGTGGCGAGAGATTTCGCAACAGGGATCGGCTGAAAGCTGAATTGAACGAGATTGAATTTCAAAGGGACGATGTCTTCCTCGGCGTCGCCCGGGATATCGGAGCCGGCGTTGCCGAGTTGACGGCCCAGGCCTGGAGCCTGCACCGTTTCAGTCGCAGCGATGAACTCTCGGCCCGGCAGCTCGCCATGGTAGCGACAGACTATGAAGCCGATCGAGCCTCGCTGGTGGAGGTTCTCGACGCCCGCCGCAACCACCTCGAGACGCGTCTGCAGACACTGGATGCGCGCTACGGTTTCTACCGCGCCATGGCCGGGATCGTACACACCGTGGGCTGGTCGGCCGACGAAGCCGGCGACGACTTCAGAACCGTGTTCCTCGAACGATGGCGTGAATTCGCTCAGGCGAAGAAGTAAAGGTAGAACCGGTAGAGATAAATCACCGAGACAGTCAGGGTGATCGCAATGCGCAGGGCGCGACATACAGGTGTGTCCCGAAACGGAGCAACGACTCCGCCGCTTTTGATCACGCAAAAGACCCGGGCGTAGCCAATCAGTGACGCAACCAGGAATATCACGGTCAGCCACGTGAACAGGGTAATGCCGAACGGGAAGCGTACCACGTAACTGGCCATCAAAACGGCGATGGCGCTGAAGGCGTATTTGCCGGTCAGATTCGAGGGCAAAACCAGATCCCTCCCCCTGAGCAGTATAGCCCCCGCCCCCAGTATCACTATATCCCGACCGATAATAGCCGCCGCCATCCAGACCGGAAAATCTCTCGTGAAGATCAGCATGAGCACCAGTGCCCCGGCGAAAATCTTGTCGGCGATGGGATCAAGGGCAATTCCGAGCGGGCCGACTCTGCCCATCCTGCGGGCAAGAAAGCCATCGAGGAAATCGCTGACGGCCGCGATCACCAACAGGACTATGCAGATTACATTGGACTGGTTGTCGTCCTTCCAGAGGAAATACGCTACCACCGGCGTCAGAAAGACGCGGGACAAACTGACCAGATTGGGGATTTGAAAAATGTCCCGAAACGCCACAGTGTTCTTCCTCACAGGCTCATCGAGTACGTAACTCCCTACGAGAGTGGAAGCTAAGCTTTTCTTTCGTTTCAGGCAAGCGAGAAGGCCACAGAGCCGAATATGTGTCAGAAGCCGGACAAAGCCTTTGACATCCGGAGGAGATAAGTTATATTTATCCATCAGATATTCTCATGTAATGCGCGCATCCAGAGACTATAAGACAGGAAAGTGTAATTGATATGAAAGCCTTACTGGTGATAGTGGCGTTGCTCGCGGTGGTAGTACCCTCGGCCGGGGCAATGGTGAGTATTAATCTGCACACGGCCAATCAGGGTATCTCCAGCATGAGCTGGTATATGAGCGGAACTGACATTTATATCCTTGAAAACTGGGGATCGAACGATCGCGGTTTTCTGGAAATCAGCGGCCTCGACAATATGACTTCGTATACGGTTCACATGGCCATGGTCAATAACTCAGGAACCGACTGGGACAAGTTCTCGCATGAGATACTGGATCCGTCGGGTGACTACAACGATTTCACCAGCGATTTCCGCAAACAGCCGACCTGGATTCCCGATGGCTACTCGATGTCGAACAACTCCGACAACCTCAGTTTCGCCCAGGGGATCGACATTCCGCGCACCTCGACTAGTTTCGCCAATATGTTGGTCAGTGAAGATTTCATGCACGATTATATCGAGTTTTTTGGCGGGACAGTTACGGGTTTCGGAGGCGTCGATACGACGAGTTTCGGAATTCGCAACGACGACTTCGGCGCGGGCACATTCCTTCTCGCCCAGACACCGAACTTTCAGGACAACAGCATAATTATCCCGGAGCCGGCCGCGGTCTGGCTCTTCGGTGTCGGCC
>CAZVUZ010000013.1:0-14451 GCA_964630485.1 uncultured Ignavibacteriales bacterium | reverse complement strand
GACAACAGCATAATTATCCCGGAGCCGGCCGCGGTCTGGCTCTTCGGTGTCGGCCTGATCGGCGTCATGGCCTACCGCCGTTCCAGGCAATGAGGAACCGCACCAACTTTCAGAAAAACCCGCCACCGGCGGGTTTTTTTTGCCTCATTCCTGCCGTCAGGTGAACTTTTGCCGAAATAAGCTGTTTCTCCAGGTAACAATTCTCGAACAACGGCTCCTTAAAAATATGGAAGGGAAAGAGATATGGAACGCAAAGATGTCGTTACGATGAAGGGTCAGCCACTTACGCTGGAAGGCCCGGAGCTCAAAGTCGGTGACAAGGCTCCCGACTTCACCCTGCTTGACAGCCAGCTCAGCCCCGTCAAATTGTCGGATTCTGCAGGCGAAGTCCGTTTCCTGTCGGTGGTGCCTTCGCTGGATACCCCGGTTTGCAGCACCCAGACGAAGACTTTCAACGAACGCCTGGCCGCGATGGGTGGCAAGGTCAAGATGTACACCATTTCGGCGGATCTGCCTTTTGCCCAGGCTCGCTTTTGCGGCGAGAACGGCATCGACAACATGGTTACCCTTTCCGACCACCGCGAGGTCGCCTTTGGAAAGGATTACGGCCTTTTGCTAAAGGAACCGCGTCTCTTGGCGCGTGCGGTCATGGTTCTCGACAAGGACAACAAGATTTCTTACATGCAGCTGGTCCCGGAAGTCACCGCGGAGCCGGATTATGATGCCGCCATTGAGGCTCTGAAAAAACAGATTTAGTAGTGGGGATGTCCGTTTAGGGCTCTCTTGGGAAAAACCGTCTTTCGAGGCGGTTTTTTTTATGCTTCCGATTCATTCCTGTCAACCACTTCGCCATCCAGAGGGGGATCCTCTGGTGACGGCTGGGCTTTCTGCTCCAGGTGCCGTTTCAAGGGCGTGAACAAGAACAGAGCCAGCAACAACGCCGGCAGGAAAATGGGGATGTAGGGCACGAGAATGGGAATGTTCAGACTGGGTTCCGAAGGCGGGTCACCGAACGGATCACCCTGTGCCGCCCAGCCGCCGGCCCCGTCTGGCCGCCAATGGTCTTCCCCTTCCCACAGGGGATAGGACGGTCCGTAGACGGCGTCGAGCGCCAACGACGACAACACGTAGAGGAGTATCACTCCAATCAGCAACAGGATCCTGTTTCGCATATCACATACTATGTCGCCGTGGTCGCAAAGTCAACCGCCCCGCGGCGCAATGGGGGCATCTCCTCGATCCGAGTGACAACCCGTCGGCTAGAATTATAGTTGATTATTGTTCGCGGGCAGAACACTTTCCGTTTACTGAAGAACGCGAGTCGTAGAACCACTAATCGGGGAATGATGTCGTGGGAGACAAGAAAACCAAGCCCGTGGCCGATCCGAATCTGATCGGTGAAAAAGTATATTTGCGGCCGGCAACGTCCGATGACATCATCAACATGCATCACTGGGCACAACAGTGCGGCCCGGCCTCGCTGAGCTGTCACGCCCGCCCGTTCGGCACGGCGGCCGAGGCGGCGGAGCGTTACAAGAAGGCCGAGAAAACCGCCTGGAAGGAACGACTGGCTGTTGTACGCATCAAGGACAAAACGCCCGTGGGGCTGGTGAGTTTTTTCGGGTACAACCACCTTAATCGTTCGGCCGAGCTGGGCCTCCTGATCGACCCCGACGAACAGAAAAAGGGATACGGCTCCGACGCCATCAAGATCATCAGTCGCTATCTTTTCCACTACCGAGGATTGAACAAGGTCCACGCCCAAACGGCCGGCTTCAACAAAGCCGCCACGGCGCTACTGGCGTCACTGGGGTTCAAGCGCGACGCCATCCTGCGGGACCACTATTACCACGACGGCGAGTTTCATTCGGGATACATCTATTCCCTGCTGCGTTTCGAAGCTGACTGGTAGACTTCGCACGAGGCACCCCTGACCATGTGTTATTGATAACGGCCGGCGAACAACCGGCGGGAACCGTGGGACCTATCCCTGTGGAGGATCTTCCCGCCGGACATCCTCGCGGGGGGCATCTTTACGTTGGACATACTCGCGGGGGAGATCTTCACGTTGGACATCCTCGCGGGGGGAATCTTCACGTTGGAAGTCCTCGCGGGGGGAATCTCCGCGCTGGAAGTCCTCGCGGCGGGGATCTACGCGCGGTGGCGGGGGCGGAGCCGGTGTCTCCGGAGGCTTCAAAGGAGCCTGGACCGGCGCGGCTGGTTGCTGCATCGGTTTTTCCGGGGCACGTTCCTGCGACAGCTCCGGGCGCTTGGTCGATTTGCGAATGGAGGCAATGATGCCGTTGAGTTTGGCAAGTTCCTGGCGCGCCTTCTTGGCGAAATCGGCATCGCGCGAAGCATAGAGAACCGATCGCGAGACATTTATAACGGCCGGTCGGGTGAAATTATCGGTACCGAACGTGGCGGCTTTCTCGAGCGACCCTCCCTGGGCGCCGACGCCCGGGATGAGCAGCGGCATGTCGCCGGCGATGCGGCGGATGTCCCTCAATTGCTCCGGGGCGGTAGCTCCCACGACCAGTCCGCAGTTGTTGTCCTTGTTCCAATAGGCCACTTTCTCGGCCACCACCTCGTAGAGCGGTTTACCCTCGACCGAGAGCATCTGGAAGTCCTGAGATCCCGGATTCGAGGTGAGGCAGAGAACGAATACGCCCCGGTCTTTGCGCTCGATGAACGGCCGGAGGGTATCATAGCCCATGTAGGGGTTAAAGGTAATCCAATCGGCGTTGAGCCGGTCGTAAAGGGCCTCGGCATAGTGGGTGGCGGTGTTCCCGATATCGTTGCGCTTGCCATCGATTATCACCGGAATATCATCGGGGATGCGGTCAATAATCTGCGTGAGCAATGACAACCCCTCGGGTCCGAGGCTTTCGTAGAAAGCCAGGTTGGGCTTGTAGGCGCAGACCAGGTCCTTGGTCGCATTGAT
Source organism: uncultured Ignavibacteriales bacterium (assembly GCA_964630485.1). GTDB lineage: Bacteria > Zixibacteria > MSB-5A5 > GN15 > FEB-12 > JAJRTA01. The sequence goes on along the minus strand of CAZVUZ010000013.1, from coordinate 11,507 downwards.
GATTTCCTGGGCGAATTCGAACATACCTTTCAGATTTCGCCCGTGATCTCCGGGCATCTTGCGGACGTCGAGATCCATCCCGACGCATATCATCGACTCGTTCTTCGCCTGGATCTTCTGGAGTTTGCTGACGGCATTCATCAATATTTCCTTACCTGCCCGACGAGTTCGGCGACGGACTTTAGGTTCTTATTCTTGAGATACCCCTTCAGGCCCTCGACTATCTTCACCGGCGCGTCCGGTTCGACAAAAAGGGCGGTTCCGACCTGTACGGCACTGGCTCCGACGAGGAGGAACTCGACGAGATCGGACCAGGTGGCGACGCCGCCGATACCGATCAGGGGCAGGCGGGTGTTGTTGTACACGGCATCGACCATGGCCAGGGCCACCGGTTTGATGGCCGGTCCGGTGAGACCGCCTTTGTTGTTGGTCAGGCGCGGCCGCCAGGTCTCGATGTCAATGGTGGTTCCGACCAGGGAATTGATCAGCGACAGCGCATCGGCTCCGCCCTGTTCGGCGGCGCGGGCAATATCCACAATACTTGTTACGTTCGGCGAGAGCTTGGCAATGACGGGGCGGCTGAAAACCTTCTTCACCTCAACCAGAATTCTTTCCGTCATCGACGGATCGGAGCCGATTTCCATACCGCCCTCATCGACGTTGGGGCAGCTGATGTTGAGTTCCACCATGTCGAGATCCTCGACATCGTCCAGGCGCCGGCATATTTCGACGTATTCGGAAATCGCGGAGCCGGCGACATTGACCACCACCCGCGTCTTCTGTCCGGCCAGGAACGGTATTTTCTCGGCGATGAAGCGATCGACACCGACATTGGCCAGACCGATGGCATTGAGCATACCGGCCGCCGTCTCGGCCGTCCGCGGCGGCGGATGTCCCAGGCGGGGCTTGAAGGTGATCGACTTGGTAACAATCCCGCCGAGTTTCGAGAATGGGAATATCCGGGCCAGTTCCTCGCCATAGCCACAGCAACCTGAGGCGGTCAGGATCGGGGTGGCAAATTTGACACCGGCGATATCCACGGAGACATCGGGACTCACAGCGCCACCTCCCCGATATCGAACACGGGTCCGTCGCAACAAACGCGGGCATGGCCGCCTTTTGCCAGCGGCACCACGCAGCCCAGGCAAATACCTATGCCGCAGGGCATGGGTGCCTCCAGCGACACCTGGCCGGGAATGCCGAGCCTTACCCCGAGATCGTTCGTCGCTTTGAGCATACCCTCCGGCCCACAGCCGTACAGGCGGAGCTTTTCTTCGCGATGGTCGGCAATGAAGGCCTCCAGCGGACCGGTGACGAGCCCCTTCGCTCCCACCGAGCCGTCCTCGGTGACGGGCCGGAAATTAACACCCAGCTTTTTGATACGGGAGCGTTCAATGATATCCCCACTGCCGCGGCCGCCGTAGAAAAATTCTATTTTCGCCGGGTCGTATCCATTCTCGATCATTTGCCTGGCCAGGAACAGCAGCGGCGGGAACCCCACGCCCCCGGCGACTATCAGCGTTCGCTCATTCCGGCGCGGCAGTTTGAAGGGCTTCCCCAGGGGCCCCAGGAGATCGAGAGTATCGCCGGTGTGCAGGCGACTCATGATGGTCGTCCCGCGCCCGAAGACCTTGAAGATGATCTCGATGGAGTCGTCGGCCGGCGACACGGCGGCGACGGAAAAGGCGCGCCGGAAATAGACATCGGTGCACGGCAGGCGCAGGTGCACGAAGCTACCCGGGCGGCAGTGGCGGGTGCGGGTGTAAGGGGCAAATGTCAGTGAATAATAATCGTTTCTGAGATTACGCTTTTTTATCAAAGACGTGTTCTCACACGTTGGTTTTGTCATCGCAAGTGATCCGGCAGTCTGACATTATACTTGTAAACGAGCCATTGGTCCTGCAACTCCTCCGGTATCCGCGAAGGATCAAACGTCATCGAAGCTACGGACTCCTCCGCACGGCGGTTGATTTCCTCGTTCGGCGATTTAATTGCGAAGACATAATCAGTCACTTCCCCGGAAAAATCAAGCAGGATTTGAAAATAGAGAAATCCCTCCCAGCGGTCCTGGTAGGCCTCGGTTGGATAGATAAACGGTTCTTCGGTGCGAATGGGATTCTGAATAAGCAATTGCAGACGCTCGCCGTCAGGGCCGTCATAAACCGCCTCCAGGGGATCGATGTAGGTCGAAGTATCGGCCGCGCCGGGAGTACTGTCATCGAGGAATGGCTCCTCGTCATCGATATAGTCGGCACTGTCGCCGGGTCCGGCGCCGGAGGATTGACGCGGGGGGCGGTAATTGGTTCGCTGGCGGGCAACACCGGCCCATTCGGAGTTCGGGAAAGAGTCAATGAACTCGTTGTAGGCAAAAATAACCGACGAATCGCCGGGGCTGTTGTAGACCTCGGTGAGCCATATGAGCGCAAAGCGGGACTGCAGGTAGTGCTTTGAATCGGGAAAACTATCGACCACAGCCTGGTAGTTGAGGCGGGCCGAATCGATGAATTCCCCGCCAATCACATAGTCTTCGGCGCGGTCGAAATATCTCGCGGCATAGCCGGTGTCGGCCTCGGTGCCGAGCAAACCCAGCCGTTCGAGGGCCTGCGGCACGTAGTCGGACCGTGGGTACTGCACCAGCACCTGCCGCATAATGGAATCCGCCTGTAGCGAATCCTGCTCATGCTCGCGAATCATTTCCGACAGCGCTATCATGGCCTTGGGAGCATCATAGGAATTGGGAAATGAGTCCACGACATAGCGCATTTCCAGAATGGCCGAGTCGGGTTTGTTCAGCTGGAACCAGTAAAGTTCGGCCAGTTGGTACTGCGTGTAGGCTGCCTCGTCGATCATATCCTCAGTGGCGGTGGAATCCAGCTCGGTGGCCTGGCTATAGATTTCGAGTTTGCCGATATCGGCCGACCTCTGCAGAGCCTCCTTGCCTATATCCGAAGAGCGGCTGAGCTGAGCCGTCGAATCGTAATACTCTTTGGCCATCGCAAGATCGTCGTAGTCGAACTGGTACATCAATCCCAGCCGCCAGAACGCCTCGGAGCGCACTTTATTATTGGTCTCCTCGGCCACTATTTCATCATAGAGCTTCTCGGCCAGGATGAGTTCGTCGTCATACTCGTAACCCTCGGCCAGGGACAATTTCAGAACACCCACCGAGTCGAAGTAGAGATCATCTTCAATAAGAGTCGTCAAGTAATCCTGTCCGTCCGAAAGTCGCTGCAGGCGGTAGGCGCAGTTGGCGGCCTGGAAGAGGGCATGATACCGTTCCCTGGTGTCGGGCTCCATCCCCAGGATCTGGAGATATCCGCTCAGGGCGTCCTGGAAACGGAAATACTCGAAGTTGCCATCGGCGATCCGCGTCTGGGCCATTTTCTTATCTTTGTCGCGTCCGAGAGAATCGCGCACGGCCATATAATATGGATTGGCGGCGGCGTAATCGCGGTTGTCGTAATAGAAATCGCCCAGTGCCAGCGCCGCCTCGCCCTTGAACTCCTTCGAGTAATCACTCTGGAAAATCTCTTCGAAGACGGCCATGGCCTCTACCTCGTCACCAAGGTCCAGCTTGGCCTTGGCCAGGTAAAGCTTGGCCTCTTTGACATATTCGGATTCGGGGTAATTGGCCAGGATCTCGCGGGCCCGACGTTCACTTTTGCTGTACTGACCGACCTGGTAATAGGACACCGTCAGGACATAAAGAGCATCATCATAGTATTTCGAATTGGGATAGCTCTCGGTGACCTTCAACGACTTCTCAATCGCCTTATTGTAATTCGTGGAACCCCGCGAGCGATTGCCGCGGGCCTCGGCCTCCTTGCGCACCTTCTCGGCGTCATTGAAAGCCTTGCGGGCATTATAGAAAGTATTGTAGTAGACACACCCGGTCAGGCCAATCGACAGGGCCATCAGGGCCACCATCAGGAATCTTATATTAGATCTTCTCAAGGTCACTTCAGAATCAGTCCATGCTCTTTTCGCCCAACTTGTTATACTACGCTGACAAGGCCGGGTTTCAACTCGTTTCCCCTGCCTCGCGGCACCGGTGGTAAGCTTTCATAATCTCCGGCAACACCTCGCCCGAGTTGGCCTGTATATAGAAGTCGGCCATGTCAGTCAGGGGCGTTCGGTCCGGGTTAATTTCCACCAGTGTCGCCCCGGCCCGCTTTGCCGTAACCGGCAATGAGGCCGCCGGATGAACGATCGCCGAAGTGCCGATGGAGAAAAACAGATCGGCGCTCTCGGCCGCCTTAAAAGCAGCTTCAATGACTTCACCGTCAAGGGATTCGCCGAACCACACGACATCGGGCCGGATTCGACCACCACAATGACTGCAGGCAGGGATGTTTTCAGGGTCAACCTTGAGGCCATATTCGGCCACGGCCTGGCATCGAGCGCACTTGCTGGAGTGAATATTGCCGTGCAGTTCGACGACCTGTTTTGAGCCCGCCCGGCGGTGCAAACCGTCAACATTTTGCGTCACAAGGGTATAGTCGGCAAGTGCGGCTTCCATCTCGACCAGGGAATGGTGGCCGGGATTGGGTTCGACCTTTTCGATCAGGCCGCGGCGCCAGTTGTACCATTCCCAGACGAGCTTCGAGTCAGCCTGAAAGGCCTCCATAGTGGCCAGTTGTTCGGGGCGGTATTTGTTCCAGAGACCGTCCATGCCGCGAAAAGTGGGCACACCCGACTCGGCCGATATACCGGCTCCGGTCAGGACGACACATCGCCGGCAGGTGTTCATGATATCGGCTATCCGGTCATACATGGTTTAAAGATACTAAGGAGCAGTGACAGAACCAACACAAATATCGGCGGAGCGGAATCGCTCAGGAACCGATGGAAGTGGTCCTCAGCGTTTTGCTTGTATACCCGCTCAGAGCCCCGGCATACATGGTGAAATTGACCTCAAACGGACGGCGCGTGAGGGTCGTCCGGAACAGGTGCAGGAACGTCGACCCCTGATACGTCTTCTCGAATCCCGCCTCCGAGAGCGACACCGAGAAAATGGGCAGTTGCCATATATCCGAGGGCCTGTCGGAAACCAGGCCAATAGCCAGATCGCGGTCCTCATCCTTGAGCACCAACGAAGATTTGCTGCTGAATTCGCCCATGGTATCCAGGAACGAATCGCGCGGGCGGTTTTCATCGATTTCCAGATACTTCGTATCCGAGTGGCCATCCTGCAAATTAAGGTTGTTCTCGATCGCGAAATTAACCTGCACGGAGTCATCGCTGTCGGCGCTGATCCGGTAACACACGGTGATTTCGTCGGAGCCTTCGGTGAATCGAAACTCCTTCACCACCCGGACCGGAACCACCTTTTGCGGCCGCCAGAGATGCCCGTCGCGCGTGAAGGTCACCGAACCGGTCGATGGATCCGTCTCATACTCGAAGGCCTCGACGATGAAGTCGCCCTCTTCCCCGTATTTGCCTGAAGCAAAGCGGGCCAGATCGACATCGCCGGTGAGGAAGTGATCGATGAAACAGCGTTTTAGATACCAGTCTTCAATGAGGTACTTCTCCAGCCCCTTTTCCTTAGCCAGAACGATATCGTGAATGGAGGCCGTCTTATCGGCGGGCATCTCGGTGAGGGCGCCGGCGACCTGTCCGTGGTATCCCTCGCGACGCCGGGTGAGGGTATCCGTCGGGGAGAAATCGTGGCGATTCAGCGAGAGATCGTACAACATTGCTCCGCGCCTCGGCTTGAACACGGCCGTAAAGGCATTGCTGCGACCGATCACTTCATCATCGCCGTCAAAATCGAAATCTACGGCTGAGAATTCCACTCCCGAACGTTCCTCCAGCTGATTCAACAGATGGTCGGCGTGGATGAGGCATTCATGCACTGCCTGGCGTATGTGGGGCAAATAGAGCCCCCCGAATACACCGTGCCAGTAGGAGCAGTTGCACTGGCCGCCGTAGAGACCACGACGCGCGGCAAGGGTATGCTCGAGCTCGTCAGGATGCTCGGCTTCGTATCGGGCCAACCGCTCGGATAGCATGAGCATCTTCTTGTGCATCAGGTTGGACTCTTCGTACTTGGTGAGAAATCCCCGCCAGTGCCCCCCGCGCATGAAACGTCCGAAACGCTTCATCTGGTCGTAGTCTTTCAGCCAGCCTTCGAGCCGCTCGTATTCGATGTAAGCAGGGGTTGGGAGAGCCCAGTGGAGCATCTCGGCATAGGACGCCGAGGGCAAATAGACGCGTCCGGCGGGCTCTTCGGCGGCGGCCTCGCTCAGTGGTATCACCTCCAGCCAGTCGGAGTTCTTCTCGATCGCCTCAAAGAAGTCCCGGAGCCAGCCGTCACGATAGCAATGCTCATGGGTGCGGGGCCATACTCCGAATTTCTCGCCGTCATCGGCATAAATAGCCAATCCGTCAGGACGGTGATCCGCCTGGGACTTGAGTTCGTTAATGACGGCCTCGACCGTTCCGAACGGGATGAGGTAACGCAGGCGCTTTTGAATCGGAAGTAGTGTCAGGGCATGGCCCTCGTGTTCGGTGATAAAGGGGCCGGTCAACTGCCTCGATTCGAGGCCGGCATATATAAAATGGGTATCATCGAGGGGAACGTATTTCACACCCATCCGGGCAAGGACCTTCGGCAGGTGCGGTTCCCAGATGCGCTCCGCGAGCCAGAGTCCTTCCGGCTGAGCCTTGAAGTGCTTGCCGAGGTAGACATTGAGCATGTCAATTTGCCCACGGATATCGCGCTCGGGTATCGAGGTCATTATGGGTTCGTAAAAACCGCCCGTCAATAATTCCAGCCGGCCGGCGGCGGCCATGTCGCGGACCTGCTCGAGGTATTCATCGTGATGGTGCTGCTGCCAGTCCCAGAGTATGCCCGACTGGTGCAGGGAAAAGCGGAACGAATCGTAGTCTTTAACAATATTGAGAAAAGCCGCGTAGGCCTGGCGGTGGGCGTATTCGAATACGTGATCGAAATTTCCCACCGGCTGGTGGTTGTGCAGTCCTACGGCCAGCCTGAATTTCGCCATACTCAGAAAATCTCCACGGTGAGGTTTATGTACTTGCGCGGATTGGCCCGGATATCGTTCACGAGGTCATCGATATTCGCCGCCGTGGCGCGCAGATCGTCATAGAGCCGACGGTCCTCGAGGAGCAATTGCAGGGTGCCGTCGGGATTGTTGATATTGTCGGCGAATTCGCGGGCCGACACGGCCAGGGTATCGAGGTGCCCGACGATCGTTTCCAGACTGCCCGACATCCGCTCGACGCGGGCCATGCTGGAGTCGATCTTCCCGGAATTCTGCGACACCAGGCGGTTGAGATCTCGCGAGGCGACGAGGAAATTCTCCGCTGTGCGATCGAATTTCTGCTCATTCCGCTCCAGGTATCCCACCAGCGAGGCCGACACGGCTTCGAGGTTGTCCACCGTGCGATTGAATTTCTGCAGTGATGAATCCGATCCGACCGATCGCCGGAAAGAGACCACCAGGCTCCTCAGCTCGGTGATCATGTCACCCAACAGGCCCATGACCTCAGGAAGGCCGGCATCATAGTGACCGGTGATCGTTTTGCTGTAATCGAACTCGACACTGTCCGTGCCGGGGATTATAGCCACGAATCTTTCACCCATTACACCCATATTCTTGATAGTAATACGGGCATCGCGGCGCAATTTTACATCCCGGCGCAGTAATAGGTTGACCTCGACACCGCCCTCGGTCAGTTGCAGACCGCCGACCTTGCCGCGATCCACACCGGAAACCGTGACCTTGTCACCAGCCGCCAGCGTACCGACGTCGTCGAAACGGACGTTGAGGCGTATAGAATTCCGCTCGAGCTTGTATCCTTCCAGCCAATAAAGCGACATGGCCAGGATAACAATCCCGATCAGGATTATGACGCCGACTTTGAATTCTACATTCTTCGAAGCCATATACAGTCTTTCTATCGGTAACCTATGGGCATAGCTTGAGTTAGCCTAGCCCGCCGAATCCTTGAGGGAGGATGAAATTGAGACATAATTTTCATACCGAAACCGGTATACGCCCCCGTTTTCTACCGCGGCCTTGACGGCGCAGTCTGGTTCATGGATATGACTGCAGGGCTGAAAACGGCAATCGCCGCTGAAGGCTTCAAATTCCGGGTAGTAATAGGGCAAGTCGTCGGGATCGACATCCCACAGGCCCATTACCTTCAGTCCCGGAGAATCCACCACATAGCCGCCGTCAGGCAACTCGAACAATTCGATGGTGGTGGTGGTGTGTTTGCCGCGATTGCTTACTTGCGATATTTCCCTTGTCTTCAGGTCCAGTCCCGGTATCAGGGCATTGAGCAGGGTCGATTTTCCCACTCCCGAGTGACCGGCAAACAGGGTTCGCTTGCCGGCCAGCTCACGGCGCAGGTCGCTAAGCCCGCGGCCTTCGACGGCCGAGGTCAGAAAAACCGGGCACCCGATATCACGATAACCGTTCACAATCGAATCATCCTTTTCAGACCAGGACAGGTCAACCTTGTTTATAATGACAAGCGGTTGCAGCGATCCGATCTGCGCGGCAATTAGAAAACGGTCAATGAGACCGGTCTTGAGGGCCGGCGATATGACCGAAGTCACCGCGGCCAGCTGCTCGAGGTTGGCCGCAATTACCTGTTTTCGACCCTCGACACCTTTGGCCGGACGGAAAAACGAGGTGCGGCGGGGAAGGACTTCGTCAACGGCCCCGTTGTCGGCGTCGATACGCGTGAATAAAACATCGTCGCCGACCGCGGCCGGCGTTGTCTTATCGGCCTTCGACTTTACCTTCTGGCGCAATTCACACAGGATTCGAGACGCATCTTCCGCCCTGACCTCAAAGTGGCGGCCCCGTGTGGCAACTATTGTCCCTTTCTCCAACTCAGTCATACTCAAAGGTCAATTTATCCCCGGCCAAACCTTCGGGCAAGCTTAATGTCAAGGACAGCAAATCCCGGCGATATCATTTTACCTTGTGTCAAAATGGGCTCGGAGCCATTTTCAGGGGATAAAGACATGAGAATAGTCGTTTCCACTTTGAGGAAACCGCCAATTTCGCTTCCGAGGAGACTTCCATGCGAATAATTTCAGTTTGCCTTATCACGCTTCTGTCCTTTCTGACGGCCGGAGGCGCCTTTGCCACGACCGGCGACACGCTCAAATCGGTCGCCGCCCCTAATGTGTGCCCGCAGGGGCTAACCTTTGACGGCGAACAACTCTGGTGCCTCGACCGCAAGAGCGACATGATTTACCGAATCCATCCCGAGAGCGGCAACATCACCGATTCTCTCCCCACCCCGGGCTATTCCCCGGAGGGTTTGACTTGGGACGGTTCCCGGCTATGGTGCATCGACGCCGGGGAAGAATCGATTTTTGCCATCGATCCCCGGACACGTATTGTCGAAAAAACGATCTACTGCCCGGTGAGCCGTCCGACCGGTCTTACCTGGGACGGCGACTATCTATGGGTAACCGGCTCGCGCGGAGCCGGCATTCACCAGATTGATCCCGCCGACGGCACAACGATCAAGGAAATCCCGTCACCGCACGCCAACAGCAGCGGCCTTGCTTTTGACGGACGCTACCTGTGGGTGTCGGACCGCGGTCGTGACATGATATACATGGTCACCCCCGAGCGCGGCGACGTCATTTTTGGCTTTGCGGCCCCGGCCCCGCATGCGCGCGGCCTGGCCTTCGACGGCGAGTATCTCTGGAACGTCGACTACCAGACCGACCGCATTTATAAGATGAAGATATCCGACGACGAGGGCTTTACCCGCACCAATGAAAAACGACAGGTTCTCGAGTTCACACACCAGGTGCGCAATTTCGGACCGGATAGCATTGTCAGCCTCGACGTATACCTGGCCGTGCCACATGACATGGACAACCAGAAGCTCCTGGCCAAACCGGTGTTTGATCCGCTGCCGACCGGCTTTGTCAAAGACCAATGGGGCCAGAAAGTCGCCCACTGGTGTTTTGAGAATCTCGGTCCGGCCGAGTTCACCGAAGTCGTCATGAGATCGGAGGTTGCCCTATATGAAACGCAGTACTTTGTCTTTCCCGACCGGGTCGGCGCTCTCGATGACATTCCCGGGGATATTGTCGAGAAATACCTGGTCGACGACCGTAAGTTTTCGATGGGCGATCCCGTTATCCAAAAAGCAGTGAAGGCGGCCGTGGGCGAGGAAACCAACCCCTACTGGATAGCGCGCAACATCTTCGACTACATCATCGAGCACATTGAATACGAACTCAGCGGCGGCTGGAACCTGGCCCCGACCGTGCTTGACCGCGGCAACGGCTCCTGCTCCGAATACAGCTTCGTATACATTTCGATGTGCCGCGCCGCCGGCCTCCCGGCTCGCTATGTCGGCTCGGTTGTCGTCCGTGGCGACGACGCCTGTTGGGACAATGTCTTCCATCGCTGGGTGGAAATATACCTGCCGGGCTACGGCTGGATGCCGGTTGATCCGTCCGGTGGCGACCAAACCCGACCGGCCGACCAGGCCAACTATTTCGGCCATCTGGCCAATCGTTTTCTGATCACTACGTCCGGCGGCGGCGGCTCGGACTTTCTGGACTGGGGCTATAACGCCAACGAGAAATGGACCTCGCGCGGACGCTGCAAAATCGTCACGGAAAACATCGGCGAATGGTCGCCGCTCGGTGACGAAGCCGGAGAGTAATGTTCGTCCCGGGGCGCTTCGGCAACACGCCGGTTGCCTCGATCTGTTAATTTTCGTATCCTCCGGTGTATAAACTCCGAGGAGTATTGTTGAAATATGAAGAATCTGATTACCAAAATATTCGGCACCAAACATGACCGGGATGCCAAAAAATCAATGCCGCTGGTGGCGGAGATAAACGAGCATTTTGAAAAACTCCAGGGTCTCAGCGAGGAAGAACTGGTCGGCAAGACCGAGGAATTCCGCCAACGCCTGAAGGACGGTGAGACCCTCGATGATATCATGAGCGAGGCCTTCGCCGTCGTCAAAGAGGCCTGCCGCCGCCATGTCGGCACCGCCTGGGACGTTGCCGGGATCGACACCGAGTGGAACATGGTTCCCTTCGATGTTCAGCTCATCGGCGGTATCGCCCTGCACCAGGGGAAAATTGCCGAAATGGCCACCGGTGAAGGCAAAACCCTGGTGGCGACCATGCCGGTGTATCTCAACGCCCTCGAGGGCAAAGGCGTCCACCTGGTGACGGTCAACGACTACCTGGCCCGCCGCGACAGCGACTGGATGGGCCAGATATACAAATATCTCGGCCTGACCGTGGGCGTGATACAAAACCAGATGACCAACGCCGAACGCCGCGAAATGTACCAGTGCGACATTACCTTCGGCACCGCCAACGAGTTCGGTTTCGATTATCTTCGCGACAACATGGCCCAGACGGCCGAGGACCGCGTCCACCGCAACTACAACTACGCCATTATCGACGAGGTCGACTCTATCCTCATCGACGAGGCCCGGACGCCGCTGATCATCTCCGGCCAGGTGGAATCCTCGGT
>CAZVUZ010000012.1:20656-36418 GCA_964630485.1 uncultured Ignavibacteriales bacterium | reverse complement strand
GGTTAAATATCCGTCTTTGTCACACGCCGTTGTCATCTCTATTTCTATTGCGTGGTACTCTCGTGGACATGTTCACACCAAGAAAAAACCAACCGCGAAGGCTGGTTTTTGTACGATGCAAAACGGTAAAAAGAGATTTTTCGGATCATTCGATAATGATCATGATGTCTTCGGCGATTTCGGCCTTGATCGGTGTGTCGGCCGGTATTTCGCCCTGGCCGCCCTTGATGAAGAGGCCGAAAATCAGAAGGTAGGAGAGGGTCTTTTTGCCCTTGCCTTTGGCGGATATATCTCCCTGGGCGGACCGTAGCATGATTTTCTTGTCATCGGCGGCTTTGTAGCTGCTGCCGGGTTCGAGGTCCAGCAATTCCAGCGTCACTTCACCGGGTTTGCCGCCGCGCCCGGCCGGTTCGACTGATTTCACCCGGGCCGATCCCTTGGCGCCTTCGTTGACCACCACCAAGCCACCGAATTCGATCGGTTTCAGCAGGCGAATCGGAACCAGCTCACCTGGCTTGAGATACTTCGACGAAACATCCTGATCGAAAGCGACTTCGACCGCGGTGCCTTCCGGCAGCTGAATGTCCGCTGCGGCAACACCGGCCATAGCCAGCAGGCACACCAGCATGAACAATGTACGATTTATGCTCTTCCAATAATTCATCATCAACTCCTTTTCCTGTCATCCCCGGCCGGATTACTAGAATCTCGGCAACTTCGATTTCAAGTCTTCCTTGACATCTATGGTTATGGTTTCACCCGTCGTAAAGGTTATATCGCCGTCCATGTCAAAGATGACATAATCCCATGAATCCAGTTTCTCGAGTGATTTCGGACTGGCTCCCCAGGTTTCGTTACCACCCTGGCCGGCATGATTCTTGTCGTCAAGGGCCACGTAAATATGGTCACCCTTGCGCCAGGTGATTTTATATTCTTTGCCGGTGCGGAACTGGTCTGTTTTCCAGTCGCCGCTGGTGCCGCTTTTCATCACTTTTATGTGCAAATGATGATCGGCCGGCAGGTTGGTTATTTCATAGCGGAATGAACGGTATTCGTCGAAATATTTTACGGCGTTGAGATAGCGGTCTATCTGGGATACCTCGTCGGCCCGGTTGGGATCCCCGGCCAGCTTTCCCCGGAGGCGTTCGAGTTTCGTGACGGCCGTCTCCAGAAGGTATTTCGCCGAGGTGCGACTTTCGATTTCACTCTTTAACTGGTCGAATTCGGATGCGGCCTCGACTACCTGGGCGCGCTCTTCGCCCTTCTGTTCGCGTCCCTCAGCCGCCGCGATGAGGGCACCGCCAAGGGCTATCTCGGATTTCGAGAGATCCTTCCCGAAAATGGTCTTGTCTTTCTCTATCTGCTTTTTCAATTCCTGCCAGACAACCGTCGCGGTGTCTCCGGCGGAAATCGTCTGCTTAAACATGGTCCAGTACTCGAGAGCCCGGCCGCTGCGTTTGTACAGGGGGGAGTTCTCGTCGCCCTTGTGATAACCCTCCAGGTCGCTTTCCGTAAGCATGTGCAGGTCGTCAAGAATGAGGGAGTCATTGACCTCGCGATAGACCGGCCAGGCGTCGGGGTCGGCGACCACACCGGCCATCTGCGTGATTGTCTGCTCCAGCGCCGCAATTGCCTCGCCCTCGTTGAAGCTGGTATAGTATTGATAGAGCTGGCGCGCGGGCACCTGGAATTTCGGGTAGAGCCAGTTGACTATCCACGAACGTTGGTAATGGTCATACGCCGTCTTGATCTTACTGCGTTCCTGGCTGGATGTATTGGTGACGTTGCCGTCGTAGGCCGCCAAAATGTTGTCCTCAAGGGAGGTCGTGCGATTGAGCTGGAAGGCAAAGTGGTAGAGAGGCGGCAGAGAATAGGCCACCATCCAGATTATACTCAAATATGCCACGAATTTGGCCAGCGAACGGAATTTGGATACTTTGCGGCTGCGGTTGATCCGGTTCAGGACCCAGTACAGCGGTTCCCTGACGCCGATCGGCGACATACGCTTGGGGGGGGCATATATGGAACGCCCGACATCGGTGCCGACCTTTTCCGGCGGCTGGCCGGTGGAGGAGGTGAAGAAAACCTGGAAATCGAGGGTCCTTCCAACAACTACTTTCAGGAACTCCTTTGTCTTGACCAGGATATTGCGAACCGTTCCGGCCCAGGTCGAGTCGGATTCGATGCGGTTGATGCCCAGCACCTTTTCGAGAAACAGCTCATAGTCTTCGGCCAGGAGATTCTCGTTTTCCGGCGGTACCAACACCACCTGGTCCTCGGCTTTGAAACCGTCGAGTACATCCGCCTTGGTTATCACCAGGCCGATGGGAATCGGCAGGCGCCTGCGGGTCAGGGGGGCGAGTTGCTCGAGCATATTTACGAAAGAGGCCACGTGAGCCTGGCAGCGTACGTCGGAGCTCAGGGCCTTGGGGTCGAAGAAGAAAAGGATGCCGTGACAGCCGGATATGAAATCGGCAACCTTGTCCCGCAACTCGTGCTGTTCTGAAATCGAGATGGCTTTGCCGTTGTAGTCATAGGATACGACATTGTACTTCTTTGTGCGATCGACAATGGCCGTGAACTGCAAAACGCGGTCGCCGTGGGTCGGCTCGGGGAATTTCTTCTCACCCTTGAGATCCACGACCGTGCCTACCTCGCTGGTGGCGCCGATGCCCCAGATAGCGCGGTAGTTGGCCAGGAACTCCCCGGCGGTGGCATTGTCCGTAACCGATATCCCGAGGTTCTTGGAAACCTTGCACTCTTCGTTCAAAACTGTAAAGTACACCGACTTGCCGGAATTGGCATGACCGAAGACACCGATGCGGATCCCCGACGGCCACTCGAAATCGCTTACCGGGCCGCCTCCCTGGCGAGACTTCGCCACTTTGGAGCCCTTTTTGAAGACCTTGAAGACTTTGCCTATTTTCACGTATCTATTCTCATCCCTGTTATGTTTCGTCTCACCGGGCGACTAGCGACCGCCGCCACGCTGTATCTGTTCTGATCTTTCCCTGAGTTGTTCCAGTTTTTGCTGCTCATAGCTCTGCCATTTCATCGGGACGTAAATCGCAGCTGCGATAAAGACGATGATGATGAGGCCGTAGAACAAGTAAGCCGGGTTGCGCTGGGTCATGACCAGCCTGAAATATCGAGAACTCGAAAAGGCTCCCCGGAATTTACTGCCGAGCTCGGAGAAGAAGGCTTTGACGCTGTTCCAGAAACTGCCTTTGGAAATATATGCCCACTCGGTCAGGTACTTGTCGGCCAGGGAGTTTTTCTGGGCCAGCTTGGTGAAAGCATCCACGCCACGCAATTGAAATTCGAGTGAGGAACGATCCTGCAGGCGATCCTCGCCCAGCGCCTGGCGACGGCGCTCCAGCTCCACGAACTTAAGGGTCTCGTTGAGGGAGTTGAAGGCCTCGGGGCTGAAATGCTCCTGGACCGGCTTGCCGAAAGTGTTCAGGTAGCGTCCGATCTCCCGCAGGAAGAACTTGTTCAAAAGGAAATTCAGATTAAGGGCGCCCTCATGAAAAAGCAGCGGCGCCAGGTTGCCCTCGAAAAACGTCACGTCCCGTTTGACGGGGCGCAGGCCGCGGCAATACGAGTACGCCTTGTTGGACTGACCGTCGATGTCGGCCTCCGACTCGAAGAACGTCACCAGCACCTGGATGGTGAGCTGGCGCAGGTCGGAACTCGTCAGCGGGGCCTGTTTGATCTTGTCCAGCAGGTACTGGTCGAGATCGACGGCGTTGTCACGCTGTTTGCGAAGGGCGGAAAAGACAGCGCCGATCCCGTTATAGGTCTGCAGGAAGGCCTCCGTCTTAAATTCGGCATAGTTGTTCTCAAAAGTGTCGAGGTAGCGAAACAGGTCCTCGACATACGATTTAACGGCTACGATTTCTTCCATTGGCTCTATACTCAAATAGTGTAAACGATCAAATCCATTTTACTCATGTTGTCCAGGCTCTCGGCGCCGCCGGCGCCGCGGAATATAAGCGTCACCTGGTTCACCATGGGCTGTCTTAACATGTCCTGCGGCTTCAGGGCGACCTTGTTGCCAAAGGCCACGGCGTCAATGTCCACCGGGTCGGTCTCACCAAGTCCCCGGGCCTCGTTTATCCCGAGGCGGACCTGCATGGACGACCATTGCCCGGCGCTGAAGAGGTCCTTGCCCATCAGCACCACCAGGTCGGAAACGGCGGCGGGCTCGGCGACATCAATCAGGAGATAGTTCAACTCGCCCATGCGTTCCAGGCGGTTGTTGCCGTAGTCGAGTACGCGGTAGGTTCGCCCTCGATAGGTGAGGGTATCCGTGGCCACAGCCTGCTCGCCGAGTTCATCCTTCCTGACCTGGGCCAGGAAGCCGATAATTTCTCGCACGGTACTGAGCGTTTCCTCGATGCCGGTAATATGACTGCCGATATCCTGGTGATTGTAAGGGGCGAGAAGGAACGCGTCCACCCCGGACATGAAACGCCCGACCTCTGTATTCATCTGCTTGATGAAGAACTTCTCGTTGAGATAGTCCTTGAGCCCGGGGTGCAGATTAAGCAGAGTCGTGAAGGTCCGGAAAAGCTTTTTGAAGAAAACCACCAGCCGGATCGGGTGGGGGGCGTTGGGGCCGATCACGAAATCATCGAGTGATGCCGAAAGATGATACGCGAACTGATAGATGGTATTCCTGAAAGCCTGCTGCAACTCGGTTTTTTCGCCTGAGAGGGAACCGCCGGCTATGATGGCGGCATAGGCCCGGGACGACATCGAGAGAAGGTTCTCCAGGCGGTTTCGGAAATCATGTACTTTCTGCGTCAGCCGTTCATCGGCATAGAGGTTAAAGCAGGGCGGATAATACTGCTCCGAATGCGATACGTCGGAACCCCGAACGGCAAGTTCGGCGATCTGCAGAAACTGGCCCTCGGCGACGGGCGGGGGAGTGCCCAGACTGACGACATAATTGCCGGCCAGGTACGGCACGCGGGGAAGATCTTCGCGGGGATCGGGCTCACCGACCTGCTTCCTGATGCCCTTGTCAATACCGAGAAAGACCGGGACGATCTCGCCCGGTGCATCGGCTTCGGCGCTCACCCCGGTTTGATTGGATTCGTTGATCTCAATGACATCACCGTCCGGCGTCAGGGCGTGACAGCGGACAATCCCGACCCGCAGGCGACTGCCGCTGGCGCTGACATTCATGGTCAGGGCCGGCTTGCCGCCGAAAGATTTGCGAACCAGGCCGTACTGATCACC
Organism: uncultured Ignavibacteriales bacterium; assembly: GCA_964630485.1. Classification (GTDB taxonomy): domain Bacteria; phylum Zixibacteria; class MSB-5A5; order GN15; family FEB-12; genus JAJRTA01. Next base: position 31,171 of record CAZVUZ010000012.1, on the reverse strand, counting down.
AACCGAGCGGGCGTACCATTGCGCCAACTCCTCGAAGTAGGTTTCCTGGTCTTTCAGGTTCTGCTGGGTGACCAGCATTCCATCCTGCCAGTTTACCGAATATAAGTTTAAGTCACTCATTGTCTTGCCTCAGATATTACGCAGGGAATGTACGTCCCGCCGTTACCCGTGTCAACCTTATTAAATCTATCACTCCATCGATCAAAAACAAGCTATCCATTCGATAAATGGGTTGCATAGCCCAGGTATCGTTTATGTTTCTTGCTGCCCAGCATCATTCCGTCGCGATTTACCTTGATGCTGATGCGGCAGTCCATGGCGTTGGGCATGCAAATACCCAGCAACCATTCCAGTCGGCGCCGCACCGATTGACCGGGAAGAAGCTCCCGCACTTCATCCGGGCTGACGTCGCTGATATGCAGTTCATAGGTGGTGTCAAACTCGCGGAATTCCCGCCCCATAACGAATTGCTTACCCAGTTGCGATGACTCCTGACCCAGACGGCTCTGGCAGTCGGCGGGGATGTCGAACCGCCCCTCGACATTCTCCACAATCCTGAATTTGTATCCGAAAACATATTTAAGCACCCGCGCCACCAACTCCGGATTGCCAGCCCAGAAATTGAAACTGGGCATCAGCGACGCCCACATGAGCACTTCCGCTGTCGGCCTTTTGCCGTTGCGGGGCTCAAAGTGAAAGAGCTTAAGGTAATCGGACAAATGCTCGACATCGAGGTTGGCTAGCGACAGGCGCAGGGCCTGTTCCTTGGCGATAGCGGTGTATTTGATTAATGAACTGTCGAAGGGAGCCATGAGAGCACGGGATCTCGATTCCCATGCCGATGATCTTGAGGTGCCCCCGGCCAGGCCGTAGAAGAACTGGTAGGGCATGAAATCGACCGCACTGGGAAAACCGATTTCCAGCGATATTCGCGTTTCCGTGTCGATCAGCACGCCCGGTTTCGGATTCTGGCTGACTACCTCACCCTTGTAGTTTTCGTACTCACCGACGGCGAGAATGTCGATCTCGTTTATATCGACACCCAGCTTGATCAGGATATTCAGTGCCGTCGAAAAATGATAGGGATGCCGCCGGCTGCAGAGGTCCGGCATTTTTGTCTCGGTGCGGCTCGTCATTGGGATACTATCTCGATCTTGAAGCTGGTATTTACGGTGGATCGCGATTTCAGGAAACTGCCCAGGCGCTGTCGGAGAAGCGACGTCTCGTCTTCGGAGTGGAAGGCTTCGCCGGTTACCGTGGTGGTAACGACAATGCAGCGCCGCACGCCTCGTTCGGCTTTCTCGACACCGTTCCGACACTGGACCTGCGTGATACGGGGGTCGAAGCTTTTCGTCCAGTTGCTGAGTTCTTCAAAGCTGAGGGCGCGGTCGCGATTCCTGAGCCGCGAAGTCGCTTCGCTAACCACCTGGGCATCGGTCTTGGCCGGGATGGCGCCCATGGTAGGAGTGATGTTGGCGGCCGCATCGAGTCCCGGGTGGTTCTCATAAAGATCCACGATCTTGTCAACGGACACGCCGTTGGCGTCGAGACCGGCCGTCACGGCATAGGTGACGGTGATGGCGTCGGGAGGGGCGTCGATTGTCGACGAGAAGTCGAGCCACAGTACCAGGCTGCGGTTGCGTTCTTCCAGGGAATAGTAATAGCGCGTCTGCTCCGGCCGGATTTGATACACGGGATGGTATTCGCGTCCGCCGGAATCCTTGACTTGGATTATCTCCAGCACCGAATCGATGTCTTCCGGCAATTCCAGCTCTACCAGGCGACTGCCGCCGGTATGTTTGAAAAGAGTCTGCTCATTGCGGTTGACGGCGATGAAGGCGTTGAAATGGACCTGCAGCGGCCGCTGCAGGAAAGTCCGGTCACCGCCGACCGGGAGGTCCAGCCTGATCCAGTGGAGGCTGCCTTCACCGGGGCCCCCCGACCGGGCTATGCTGTCGGCAATCTCGGTCGGCGTCGGTCCGGGTTCCCAGGTCGATGTGAACCGTTCGGGAAGGGACACGAAGCTGTTTTCGAGTGGCTTGAACACATCGACAGCAGAGCGCAAACCACCCCAGTCGTTCTGGCTGTCGTCCTGTTGCAGTAGATCCTGCAGACTGCCGCTCAACCCGGGGCAAAACCCCGAATCCTCGTAGAAAGAACCGAAGTTCGAGCCGGGATACCAGTTTGCCCAGCGCCACTGCTTGAGTGCCTCGGGAGCGCCGTTCAGGAACAGCGTTGCGTCGGCGAAATCCGTCGTTGATCCGGTGTGGTCGATACCCAGATACACGTGCCCGGGACCGGAGAGTGAATCATCGGATCTTGGCCGGGGCGGTGGCGGCGCATCCGGCGGGAGAGGGGAGAGGTCGATGACCTGCTTGCCGCATTTGACCAGGACGTGCTTGACGGTCGCCGCCAGCACGCGCTCGTTGCGGATCGAGGTGAAGAACAGGATCTGTCCGCCCTCGCGTTTCTCCTTGTAGAAAAAACGGGTGTGGGGATCCACCTCGACGACCGGGTCGCTCGGGGTACAACTCATGACGGTGAAGGCCGGTACCGGCCACCGCTTGCTTTCCGGGGACAGTGACTTTATGAGCGAATGGACAGCCACATCCCATGTTTCGTTAACGCGCTGGTCGATCTGCTCCAGCTGGTGAGCATAAAGCTCCAGCAATACCTTCAGGATCGGGTCCAGCCTGTCCGGTGATTCCGGGACCTTGGAATTCCACCTTCGCAGGCCGCGGTGCATATCTGCGAAAATCTGTTGTGCCGTTCGGTGATCTGCCACTATGCCGTCCTTCTAAGCGTCATTACTCAAGATCAGTCGAGACCGTATGTGGCCTCGAATCTCTTCTCTTCCCCATCATCCTTGTAGTCGCCGGTGACTTTGACGACGATACCGACCCGGCGCGGCGAGATGTCACCGCCCTGGCCGAAGGACACCGAGACATTGACCAGTCGCCTTTCGAATTTGTCGATGGCATTGCGCAGGCTGGCTCTGATTTCGGCCTTGTTGGCGGTGAGGATATCGGCGTATTCCCGATCCCACAGTTCGCAACCGTATTCGGGTTTGAAGGGTATTGACCCGAGACGGGTGCTGAGGATCAATCCCACTGACTGGGTAATTGACTCATTAAGGTCCGTCCGGGAGAAATAGCCCTCGCGCAGGGTCAGGGGGAGTGAGATGTAGTCCATTGATCTTTTCTAATTTATTTTTACCAGGGAGCCCTTGATCGTTGTCATGGCGCTGCCTTCAACGGTGGTAGTCATGCCCTTGAGCGTGGCACCCATGCCGCCTTCAACGTCGACATTCATTGATCCTTCGCATTTCAAATTAAGGCCCGCCTTGACCTCGGTGTCGGTGGTGCTTTCCATCTTGAGTGCCCCCGCCGATTTCACGGTGACATCCTGCCCGGTACTTTCAATACTGACGGTTTTGCCCTTGAGGCTGAGATCTCCATCGGTTTCGATCGTAATTTTCGGCCCGTCGAGGGTCAGGGTGATAGTGTTCTGACCGCCCTCTTGCGTAATAGTGATCTCTTCCGAACCGCTGTCATCTTTGAAAATGATCTCGTTGCCGCTCTTGGTGAGGAAGCGCTTGACATTGTTCTCGGCGCCGTCGAAGTCGCTGTTTGGTGGTCTATCCATACCGTTGTAGAGACTGCCGAGAACCAGTGGTCGGTCGGGGTTGCCGTGCTCAAAAGCGACCAGGACTTCATCGTCGATTTCCGGGAGACAGAAGAATCCTTTTTCCTGGCCGGCATGCGGAGTGAGCACGCGAACCCATTTCTCGGGTTCCGCCGCGTCGCCGTCGCTCTCAAACCAGTTGAATTTGACTTTCACGCGTCCCAGAGCATCGGGGTCATCGGTGCTGACCACCAGCGCCGACTGCAGATCGGTAAACGGTGGCCGGGCCCATTTCTGCGACGGGTAGGCGGTATCAAGCGGCGTGCCGGTGAAGGTGTTGATATACTCGCCCGCTTTCCAGGCGTGCTTAACCGAACTTATCCAGTACAGGCCGCCCAAATCGCCCAGGGCTTCAATCTGGACGCACCTGCCGGCGGCAACCAGCGGATGCCACGAGGATCCCTCGCAGGTGATCATCTTTCCTACCGAGCCTTCACGGACGACCTGGAGAATCCTGTCAATCGCCCCCTGGCTATTGGCTCCCAACCCGGGAACAAAACTGTCATTGCGATAGAGTTCTTTGGAGGCGTCGTGAGATTTTTTGGGCAGGCCCGAAAGGGATGCCTGCAAAGAACCGGTGGTCTCGCCGCTGTGAACCTCTTTCTTGAGAATGTCATAGGCCTGGCCGCTGAATTTTTCGACCGTGGTGCCGTAACCGATGTTGAAGTGACGGAGGCCGCTCCCGTAAGGCAACGAGGGAGCATCGCTCTGGGCGCTGGCAGCTTTACAGACCCTGAATTTCTTGCCGTCATAGAAGGCGAAGAGGCCGTTTGAGGCCGCCAGGCGCATGACAAAGTCATAATCGGTCTCGCGGTATTGCACACAATAGGCGAGGGTGTCGCTGGTGGATTCAATTTCGCCTAAGGTGATGGAGTGTCTTTTCAGCACTTCGCTGATGATGTCCGAGGCCTTTTGGTCCAGATAGATGGCGTTGCGTTTCGCGCCGCCAAGCTGTATCGTCGGGCTGTGAGCCACCACCTTGACATAACCGAGACCGTCGATGCTGTTCTCAAGCTGAACGTCGGTAACGATGCCAATGAATTCCATCTTGACCGGCAGGAGTGACTGGACATCATCCGATTCCATTTCAAACGAAAGCGGTTTACCTAAAAGATCGACGTATCTTGCGATATGATCTCCCGAACCCGGATCGAAATCATCCATTCGCCTGAATTCGGCCGTAAGCACATGATGGTCGTCGACATGCTGATCCAGAACCACGCTCATGATATCATAGGTGATGGTCTGGTCGCTAACCTTTATCGTAATTACTTCTGGCATACCATAAACCGCCTTCTACCGCCTGTTAAATAAGGTGGAAGCCGGGGAGACAAGTCCCCGGCTTCATCCGCAAAAGCTATTCTGCCCAGCGGTTGTCGATCTCAGCGTCGCCAATCATCAGCTTATGGCAGGAGATCTCGAAATACTGGAAAACCTGGTCCTGCGGTTTCTCCCTGGTGTGCGGAATGGTTTCCACAAACTTGGTAATGAAACCCTCTTCCCAGGTCAGTTCCTTCATGATGGCATCGTCGGGATTATGGAATGTCACCTTGCCGGCCTTCCAGTTGGTTTTGCTGGAATCCATCGCCCAGCGGGCGATATCGACGTTGCCACCGGGATCGGATTCGATGGTAACCTTGATAGTTCCGGCGTGGGCGCGATCCGACGGGCGTCCCGTCTCGTCACGGGCCGTGTACAACTCATAAGTGATTTCGTAGACGTTGTCACACTTGACGCCGTCAATCTCTAAAAACGGTCTGCGAGCCATGTGTTTCCCCTTCCAAAATTTGGTTTCATGATTGGTTATTCGTTCTTTTGTTTCAGTTGTTCCGTGTTATCTCCCGGCCGGCTGTATTGACAGCCGACCGGAACTGAGATTATTACTTCTCTTTGACGTTGGTCTTATTATCCTCGTTCCAGGCCGCGAATTCGATGTTAAACGTGCGGGCCGGGTATTTCGGGTTCAGGGCGACCTTGATGTCGATTTCCTGGTTCTTGCGCATTTCTTCGTCGGCGAAAATATTCACTTCGTAGTCCTGGAGGATATTGTCGCCGCCGGAGATCGCCTTCATGAACTTGTCGATATCCTTGCGCATGGAATCGATGAACTTCTGATCAATGACCGAGAAGGTCTGTTTGTTAAGATAGTTACGCAGCGTCTTGTAAACGTAGTCGTAGGTGCGCCTGATGGAGTAGATGTTGAATGTCTCCTTGGTGAACAGCGTGGCGGCGCCCATGGCGACCGGCGAGCCCTCGAAATTCACCATGGGGTTGACACCCTTCTCGTTGATCTTACTCGCGTCCGGCTGATTGGCCTTGAACCTCAGGTACTTGGCCTCAGCCACCTTGCCGTGCTTAAAACCGGCCATGGGTTGCTGCATGCCGACCGTGGTGTCGCCCTTGTACATCATCCCGGCCACAACCGAGGACGGCGGAATCCAGACATCCTCGTCCTCGTACTGGGTGGCTTCGCGGGCCAGGACATAGTTGGCGAACACCGAGGCATACTGTTTGTAATCGTCAATGCCGGCCAGGTTGGCATAGTTGGGGTCGTCGAGCATTTCCATGATCTCATCGACACTTTCGAAGTTCGGCATGTCGGTCATGACATGGACCTTGTTGGCCAGGCCGAGCTGTCGGGCAACGGTATCGATGTTCTCGACCGAACCCATATAGCCCGGAATAACGGCCATGGAGAAACATTCTTTAATGCTCCACTCGCGGTAAAGGTCCGCCACCGCCTTGGTCACCTCTTCGAACTTTTCCTTGTCGTCGGGGTCGGTTAGTTCTTCGGCGCTGACATTGGCGAAATAGGCGTTGACCTTTTCGTCCGGTTCCTGCTGGGCGTTGGAGAAGAACTTATCGAGCCCGCGATATGTCGTCTCCAGCACCCGGCTGGCGCGATGGACCTTCTTCATGTTTTTCTCGAGATTGGTCTCGAGCTTGGTGGCCTCTTCATTGAGGCCCTTGCGGACCTCGTCGAGGTTGTCGCTCTTGCCCAAAAAGTCGCGCCAGAGTTTGAGACGCTCGCCCAGGAGCTTACGCTGCGTGGCGAAGTCCTTTTTCGTCAGAAACTCCTTGCGCTGGAAGTCCTTTTTCGGGTCCAGCCATTCGATGCCCCGGACAAGGTCGCCATCGGCGGTCTTGAATGAGGGCAGCAGGCCGGCCAGTTTCTTGAAATCTCCGAAGGAATCGCTCAGCATGGAAGCGAAGTCCTCATCGGATATCTTCTCGGCAACTACTTGTTCCGGTTGTGCTTCGGCAGCCTCCGGCTGTGGTTGCGCCTGGTTTTTTTCTTCTTCACCCATAGTTATCCGTTACCTCGCTTATTTCTATTCGGTGAGCAGGTCAATGTAATAGTTGGCCGCTTTAAGGAGAGCTTCCTTCTTTTCCTTGTCGGCGAGCGTTTTCTTGAGCGCGTTGTTTTTCTTCAACTGCTTGTCCAGGTCAGCCATCATCTCCTTGCGATAATAGGTTTTCTGGAGAAAGTCGTTTTTCTCGATCAGTTCCTTCGAAGTGAAGTCCTTCATCGTCCGGATTTCGAAATCAGCGCTTACCGGCTCGCCCTCGGCCGATTCCAGCTCAGCCGAGAAACCCGGGCGGAACTTGTCGAATACTTCTTTCATGTTATTGCACCTGACCGGGGTGACATCGGCGTCTTCCTCGGAGTTGAGGCGGGCACAATAGAGCATTTTGTTGGAGGGAAGGAGTTCCACCGGGACGGAATCGTCGCGTTTTATTCTCTCTGTCGCTCCAAGAATGAACTTTGCCATCTATTCCTCCGTACTATTGAGATGTTTCCTTAAGACTCTTCGCTTTCGGTTACAGTGAACGTGTAAGCGTCGTCCTTGACTTCGATCGTCACTCGGTCGCCCGGTTTGACGTCGCCCGTAATAATATCCACCGAGAGTTTATTTATAATGTCTTTTTCTATTATGCGTTGGATTGGCCGGGCACCCAATTCAAAGGTGTAGCCGTCGACGGCCAGCTTGTGGCGCGCCTCGTCGCTGAGAGTGGCCTTGATATTCTGATCCTCCAGCAGGGTTGCCAGGTTGTTGAACTCCAGGCCGGCGATCTTCTCGATAGCCTCCATCGAGAAAGTGTGGTAAATGACGATGTCATTGAGCCGGTTGAGAAACTCCGGCCGGAACTTCGTGAACAGAAAACTGCGCACCTCGTCCATATCGACCGGCCGCTTCTCGCGATCGGCGTCGAGGATCTTGTCGGCGGCATAGTTCGAAGTGAGGGAGACGATGCAGTTGGAAAAATCGACCGTGCGGTTCTGGCCATCCGTCAGGCGGCCGTCGTCAAGCAACTGCAGGAGGACATTAAATACGTCCGGGTGAGCTTTCTCGACTTCGTCGAAAAGGACGATCGAGAAGGGTTTGCGCCGGACCGCCTCGGTCAGGACCCCGCCCGCTTCGTAACCGACATAGCCGGGGGGAGCCCCGATCAACTTGGCCACCGAATGGGGTTCCATGAACTCGGACATGTCCATGCGGACCATGGCGTTCTTGTCGTCGAAAAGGAACTCCGCCAGCAGTTTTGCCAGGTAGGTTTTGCCGGTGCCGGTCGGCCCGAGAAACAGGAACGATCCCACCGGTCGGTTGGGTATTTTCAGCCCTGCCCGCGCTTTGCGGACCGCCTGGGCGATAACCTTGATGGCCTCATCCTGACCGATAATGCGCTTCGAGAGGTAGTCTTCCATGTGGATGAGGCGGTCCTTCTCGGCCGTCATCATCTTCGACAGCGGAATACCTGTGCGCCGTGCGACCACGGCGGCGATGTCGGGCTCGTCTATCCTGGGCTCCAGTCCCTCGACGATGCCCTTGAGTTGTTCAAAACGGCTGAGCCGTTTCTCGAAATCCGTCTTGAGATCTTTATATTTCAAATCTGAAGTCTTCATTCCTGGCCTCCCGTGGGTGCATCGAGGCGGTGACCCCAATAGCCGTCAAGGCGATCGAAGTCGGCAGTGAAAGCATCATACTCGTTGATGAGCTTTGCGTATTCCTCCGTCTTCTCCGGCGCTTCCTTGCCCTCCAGGACCTTGATCATGCCCTCGAGATCGGTAATCCTGGTGGTTATTTCGGGGATGACGTTTCGTGCGAACTCTTCCTTGACGCTGAACTCGGAACCGGCCTCGTCAATGAGGTCAAGGGCGATGTCCGGTAGGTTGCGTTCGGAAAGATATCGCTGGGAGTACTTGACGGCACCGATCATGGCCGCCTCGGTATACTCGATCTTGTGATGTTTCTGATAGGCGGGTACGACGCCTTCGACGATCTTAACGGCGACATCGAAGGGCGGTTCTTCAACCTTGATCCTTTCGAAGCGGCGGTCGAGGGCCTTGTCCTTCTCCAGGTACTTGATGTATTCCTCTTCGGTGGTGGCGCCGACGAGCCGTATATGTCCGCGCGCGAGGGCCGGTTTGAGCAAATTGCCGGCGTCCATGCCCCCGCCGGAACCGGCGCCGGCGATGGAGTGGACCTCATCTATGAACAAAATGATTTTGCCGCCGGACTTGACGACCTCGCCGACGAGAGTCTTGAAACGCTCCTCGAACTCGCCTTTGTACTTGGCGCCGGCCACGAGGGCGCCCATGTCGACTTCCATGACCTTGACGCCTTCCAGCGACTTCGGGACATTCCCGTCAATAACCGCCTGTGCCAGGCCTTCGACAATGGCCGATTTGCCCACGCCGGCGCCGCCGACGAGGACCGGGCTGTTCTTGCGCCGTCGCAGGAGGACCTGCAGGACGTATTCGATCTCGGCCTGACGACCGATTACCGGGTCGAATTCCCCGGCCGCGGCCATGTTGGTCATGTCGGTGCAATAACGCAGGGTCCCCGAGACCTTTTTCTCAGCTTCGGGAGCGCCGGCGTCGCCCGAGGGAGCCCCGGTTGCGATTTCCTGGACTGCTTTGCCCTCGGCAATGGCCCGGTACAGGTCTTCCTTGGTGAATCCGATTTTGTCGAGAACGTAGCCGGACAGTTGCGATTTTGGGTCGAAGATGGCAATGAGGATGTGCTCCGGCTCGACCAGGGCGTCGTAGAGCTTGGCCTTCTCCTCGATGGCCTGGGCAAGGACCGCCTGGCCCGCGGGGGACATGGTCGGTTTGTCGCGCGGCGTGGAGCGTCCGCCCTGGTCCTTAAAGTGCTCTTCGACAACAGATTCGATGAAAGAGGGGCTCTTTCCGAGCTGGTTGAGAATCGATTCAACTTCCGAGCCCTCGTGTCTGATGGTTGCGATCAGCAGATGCTCGACCATGATCTCGGGGTGGCGGAATGATTTGGCCACTTCCCGGGCAACATTGATGACATCACGAGAGTCGGATGAGTAACTGGCTATGTCCATACTAACCTACTTTACCCCAATCCCCTCACTATAGAAAGTGAGCTGAAAAATTTGACTGTTGCGAGATGCAGACTAACAATAACCGATAACTTACGGCCGTGTCAAAGTCAAGTTTAAATCTGGCCGTTTTGGGCGTTAAACACGCATTCAGCAACGAACAAGGCCGATCCTGCTAACGTTACTAATATAGTCTCATTTAAACTCGCTGTTACCGCGTTTGAACTTCTTTTCACCATGCTCAAACCGGAACCACCACCAGGCATGATTTCCAGACTCCGGCACCATTGTTTTACGGTCACCGAAGAGATCCAGACGTGCCTTGACCCTTACATTCTGTTTGAATCCGGCTACTTTCTTAGCCCGGAGTTTCTCGTTGATCAGGTCCAGGCGATAGGTTATGGGCTGGACCGAACCGTCTTCGTTGAGGCGCACCTTGATCGAGCGGACATCGATCTCCACCGCCTCGTGGGTGTCGAT
>CAZVUZ010000012.1:14563-20556 GCA_964630485.1 uncultured Ignavibacteriales bacterium | reverse complement strand
GCGCCGCCGTAAGTCCCGAGAGCCGCACCCATGTACATGGCGCTGAAGCCGATGATTCTTTCGTACTGGAGGGTCTGTGCCGCCTGAAGGGCGCCGCCCCGGGCCTCGATCATGTCACAGATACCCCCGACCATGCCGATTATGGCCATCACCCGGCCCAGTATGACCAGTTTCCGGCTTTCTTTGTAGACGCCTTTTCCGGCCTTCAAAGCCAGTTCCCGTTCGGATTTTTCCATAACAGTTTTGATACGCGACCCCACCGCTCCGGCCAGATCGCAGAGGGCTCCCAGTGGGCCGGCGTAATCGGCGAGCTTGCGATTCTTGCGCCCGTCCTGGAAGGCCTCCCAGGCAAGGGCGAGGTTGACGGCCTCGAAAACTATCAGCAGGCTCTGGGCTTTCCCGGCCAGCTTGCCCGCTACTGAGGGATTGGTCGCCATTCGCTGCACGTCGAAGTGGTAAACCCGGAGCGTGCCTACGGGATAGTGTGTCCGAAACGGAATAATGTCGAACCCGGCCCTGAGAAGGACGGTTTTTTGAAGGAAGATCAGGTAATCGTCCGTTTTGCGCAATGTCATCATTACCTCGCCGTATTCGCCGAGAATGTCCCCGAACTCGGCCACCAGCGTGGTGAACTTGCGCCCGCTGTGGAACAGCGTTTGATCGAACAGGTATTTGTTAATGAAAGAGTTCTTGTCCAGAAGCTCCTGTCTGAGCTGATTGCGGGTGACTTTTGTCTGGAGTTTGCCGACCGTATGCCGGGCTTTGACCTTGATGCACTCTTCCTCGAGAGTGTTGTCTCCGTTGAAGTCCTTCAGGGCCTCATCGTATTCTGCGGATGCCGTTACGGCGGTGTAGCGGCGGCCGGCCGCCTCGCGCAGTGTTTTGAAACGGGCCTCCTTCGAGTCATAGCTTCTGACCACCCCTTTCGCCTGGGCCATTTTGAACTTGCCATCCTCAACGAAGTCGTCGTCCTCGTCCTTGACAACGGCCTCGGCCGCTTTGATTGCTGCTCCGGCAAGCGTGTATTCGAGGCTGTTCTTCTCGCGATGTTGGTGGGCCTTCCGGCAGGCTATGGCAAACTCCGCGGATACGGCGTCAGCGATCAGGATAGGATCCTGGAGAAACAGGAGGATGTACCTGGTGCCGCCGCTGTCGAGATAGTCGAGGTGTCGGGATTTTTCCGTCACCTGGAGCGGTCCGAGGCGGGTACAGCGCCTCAGCACAAGTTTCTTTGCGCCCGGGTTGCGCCCGGTGTTGCCGATGTATTGCTGAAGGCGCCAGCGGGGGATCTGTATGCCCGACAGGCAGGCATAAACGCCCTCATCCGGGGCTTTGGTCGCGCAGGCTTTGACGGATAGAAAGGAAACCTCTTTAGTGGCCGGGCGGCTGTTCTGACCGTCCCAGGTCGAGGTTTTCCAATCAACGAGTTTGTATTTGTCCTTGTCCTCGCATTGGGCCTCGATTAGAAGACGAACCCCCCATGACTCCACCGAGAAGACGTAAACCCACTTGTCTTTGGCGCAATCGGCCTTGTTCTTGAGCTCCCTGTGGTTCTCGAATTCCCGGATGTAGAACTGATAGACGCTGATCTCGTCGCGCTTGCCGCTGGCGCTCTTTGCGCCTACACCGACCGGTACGCTCATAATCCGGTTCCCTTCCTACACATCCGGGAAATCCACTTCCACCCCACCGGGAGGGACGTCTTCGAGCCGGGCATACCCGTCCGAATCAAGGGTGCCGGTTCTCTCGCTGCCGTCAGCGAGGCGCGCCGAATAGTTCGCATCGGGTACCGGTCGGCCGCTCGTGTCGCGTAGCATGATCTCGTACCAGTCCTTGAACCTCAGCAGACCCGACTCCTGCTCCCGGCCGTACTCGGTTTCCCCAACCTTGATGGTGAAGAAATACTCCGGGTGAGCATATTGACCCTCGTGGGGCTGGAGATCCGACTGGGTGTTTATGCGGTCGGTATCCTCATGATACTCGTACTCCCACTGCGTTTCTATCTTATCGTCGAGAACCGTGCTCGGCAGTTCGGTGATTTTGTCATGGGCGCTGTCGGAGTCATGCTCATAAATGACGAGGGTCACCTCCGACCGGCTCTGCAGGCCGGTGATATCGGCCGAAAGAGTCAGTACGTCACCGCGGCGGGCTTCCTCGGCGCTCCAGCGCATGTTTGATACTCGGATCGGGGGATAGGTCGGAATGCGTTCGGACTCGCCGCTCAGGCTGTTTTTCTTCAAGTTGATCTCAAAGTACACGCGATCGCCCAACTCGAGATCCTCGGGCAAATCGAAAACTCCGGAGAAGCGATTCTTTTTGATGACGTCCTTGATCTTGCCGAGTTTTTTGCCCTGCTCTGATTTGCCGACGACTTTGATGGGGGCGCCGTCGCCCACAAACTCGGTGTTTACCTCGAATGTTGCCTGCTGACCGGCAATGGCCTTACGCGAGGTCCAGTAGGCCGAGACCAAATGCGAATCGAGTTTTATTTCGTGTTCGCTGTCGGTCGATTTGTTGAACTTCAAGCTCATAATGTAATGGCAATGCCCTGTCCGTAATGTCCCGCAAGAACTGTTCAATGCAGTAGCGGAAAAACAACCCCGGCAAATATCAATATCCCTCAGTCCCGCCATCTGGGTGGCTTATCATGGTGCTGTGTTGAGGGCTCCGACTATGTTAAGCTAATATAAAGCTGGTACGCGAGTCAAGGGGGAAAACGTGAGCAAAATCGTCGCGTTCGCCATCAAAGCCTACTTAGCACCAGCTTTGCTTTTAGCTCCCTTGATGTTGAGTGGTTTGAGCGGTTTGGATGGATCGTTCTCATCGGGCCCGTAGCAATGTCCCCGTTTGCCGAATCTCATCAGGTTGCGCTTGTGACAGCGGGAATGATCGCCTTCGGCGATGAACTCTCCGGCGGACTCGTCAAGGTTGGCGCGGATCTCCCCGTCGATTTGCGACAGGTAGCTTTCGTATTGATGCAGGTTCGTTACCAGGCTCAGGCATCCGATGAGATATCTCTCGACCTTGTCCAGATGATGTTGTAGCTCGTAAATCGCCGCCATGTGATTGTAGCAGTCGCGACAACCGGTCAGGCCGTAATCGGGCTTGTCTTCATTGGCTTCGAGCGCGTCCAGGTAGGGATGCACCTTGTAGCAGTACGTCTCATAAGCGCGGTGGAAATGTCGCGATACTTTCGAGAATAGCTCACTGGTGGTTTTCGCTGCGAACTTGAATTCGCGTGCCGAGCGGGCACTTTTACTGGTGCTGTGCAACTCCGAGGCGGCCACGACCCTTTCGCGGGCGAAGTCCAGGATGCGCGAGCGGGTGACCGTCTTTTCGGTGTCGGCATCGACAACCTTTCCGACGATTATCTTTGAGATGACAAAATTACTGACCGCTTTGGTCCCGGACACGCCCCAACCGGCCAGTTTGGTGGCGAAGGAGTCCTCCGCCAGGCCGATTAGTTTCGCCGCCGGCGCAACGAATTTGCCCACGGTGGCGCCGAGACTGCTGAGGAAACAGCCGGTGACGAAATTGATTCCACCGCCCACTTTCTCGGCGACCGTCTGCTGCCAGATTTTGTTGTCGATCAGGTGTTCGATGCGAGTTGCCTTGTCCGGCTTGTCGGCCCGGTGCAGAAGATCGGCCATGAACTGGCGGTAGCGCTGGACGCCCGGCGCGGGATCGGCCCACTGGCGTTCGTGTTCCTTCCGGTTCTTTTCCAGTGCGCTGTGAAAGGACTCGATCATGGCATCAAGTTCGGTTCGAATGTCCGAAGAGGGTACTTCGGCGAACGTCACTTTGGCATAGTAACGGTCCTGGTATTGGGGATCCACCGACAGGGGTCCGTAGATCAACTGGTCGCCCATATTGCCCCACGGAATGCTCAGAATCGTGCCTTCTTCGAGCCCGCCGTCGATTATCTCCCACTTGTTGTGGGCTTCATCGTAGCGCAGTCTATCGACCGGGACGCTTTTAAGAACACCATTGGCCATGTTATGCGCCACCAGGGCCTGGACCGGGACCTCGTAGCGTTCGGCTATTTCTGCCAGCGTCTCGTTCTCGCCCGTATCGAGGCTTTTCCCGGTGGTGTAGATCTGGTTATCGGTGTGCTTCAGCGAATCCAGCCATGCTTTGCGAATGCATTTCCAATGCAGGTGTTTGTCGGTCGGTTTGCCGTCGCTCTTGGTGAACCAGCGCTTGATTTTGGTGATATCCAGTTTGTCGCGGATGTCGTACCAGGTGCGCTCGACAGCGGTGGTTAGCTTGCAGTTGGTGTGGTCGCCATATTGCATGTAGCCGAGCACCGCCTTCTCCGTCAGAAAGTGGGCTTCATCGTAACGCTTGCTGAAGTCATCGTACATGTCCAGATACATGCGGGAGAGGTTCAGCGTCGGGAGCAGATAGGTCCGGAACTTGTTGATATGGTGCGTCAGGTCGGCGGCTTCCTGGCAAAGGTCGATCATGACATCACAGTCGGGGATGGAGTCCCGGCACAAACGGCCCTCGTCGGCGGTCGGTATCCAGATCGGGACTCCCTCCGGGATGTAATTGGTTTTGGTGTTATTGACGACATGCAAATGGCCATGGGCGTTTATAATCTCATGGTTTCGGGAGGAACTGCCGCGCGGCAGGGAAGAGGGGATATAGGCCCGGCTGACCGTCTTCAGCGGGACCTGCGTACGGACCTCCTCGCGGGCAGGGTCATTGTTGCTGATAATATAAAATTTTCTGAGATCATCGTTGTGGTCATGAGACACGATGTCCTGCCACCGGCATTTCTCATTCTCAGCCATTGCCGCCAGGGTTTCGTCTTGGGTAACCTCGTGCCAGTGCCCCGCGGCGCCGTTTTTGTCGCTTTTTACAACCTCCGACCAGTGAAATTTCAAATTCGGGTATTGCTTGCGAATGTTCTTCTTCGCGTTGTCAACAGTCTCATGCTTGCCCGGTATGTAAAAGACACCACCCGTTATGATGGCGCCGTCCTTACTCATCTCCTGGTATATGTCAATACTCCGCCTGAGGTGCGTGACGGCGCTCCGAATGGAATTAACGACCATGTCGACAAGTGTCAGGGCGCCCGTCTGGAATCGCCGGGCCTGTTTCTTCTCGCCGCGCCAGGCGGTTCCCTTCTCCTTTTTCAGAGCGCTTTTAATGTGCCAGAATTTGTCTGTGGCGTCCCAGGTGAGGCTGTTGCGTTTTTTCTCGAGCTTCTTGCGGATGCTTTTGACTTTTCCCCCGGTCGTGGTCGGCGGTGTTTCGTCGTCTCCGAGTTCGCGGTAATCCTCGCTGGTCAGACGTTTGACCAGGTCGTCCCGATAGTACTTGGTGGTCATCTGCTCATAGATGAGTTTGACGGCGCCCGAGGCGGCGGTCATGGTCATGGCAATTGAACCGGCGGTGACACCCTTAATAACACCGCCCGCCGGGCCGAACATCGCCGTGCCTAACGTCATGAATATCGAGCCGAAGAGAAGGGCGTTTATGGCCGACTCGGCGGCAGTGGATCCGAGCGAGATGCCGATGCCGCCGAGGAACTTCCACAGGTGAATCATCAGCGTGTGATACCAGAGGTTGTGCACCTTGGCGTTCACCCACTGTCGAACCCGGTAGATGTTGTCCGAGCCGTGCAATCGTTCCACATGGGAAAAGGCGAAAGTAGCCATCCAGTGCGTACAGCGGAAGGCGGCGATAGGATCAAGGGGCTGGCGAACGGTGTGTCTGCGGCCGGTCTTTATTCTTCGGACGGCGCGTTTGAAGTCCTTATTGCTGACGGATAGAGCTTTGCCCTTATTGCCCGATTTTGGCGGAAGCGGTGGTGGATTTGTCAAGGCCTCTGTTCTCCTGATGTCAATGCCGTCGGCGGCCTGCTCTCCATGTTGTCGTGGCCTCGCGAAAGGCTATGGTCGTCGAAAACGCTTTATGTCAATGTTCTCTACTCGCTCTGAACCTCATCCTCCGATTTGGGTGGCTCGAATTCTATTGTGCACTGT
>CAZVUZ010000012.1:0-14553 GCA_964630485.1 uncultured Ignavibacteriales bacterium | reverse complement strand
GTGACCGGCAATGGCCAGACTACCCTTTATCTCGGTGCCGTCGGCCAGCGTCAGAGTATATTGGCCGTCGCGCAGGGGCCTGCCGAAGGCATCCTCGCCTTCTATCTCAAGCCAGTCCTTGAAGCGCAGCAACCCCGATTGCTGTTCCCTTCCAAACTCGGTACTGCCGATTTTGATCGTGAAAAAATACTCCGGGTGCGCATACTGCCCGCCGTAGGGATCGAGATCGTCCTGGGAGTTGATGCGATCGGTATCCTCGTGATACTCGTATTCCCAGTTGACTTCGATGCGTTCGCTGGTCACCGGGGCGGATAGCTCGACAATCTTATCGTGGGCGCTGTCGGTGTCGTACTCGTAAATGATCACAGCCACCTCGGTCCCTGGCGGCAGGCCCTCAATCTCAGCGGTGAGCGTCAGCACGTCGCCTCGGCGCGCCTCGGAGGCGCTCCAGGCAAGGTTGGAGATGCGGATCGGGGGATAGGCCGGGATGCGGTCCGATTCACCGTCCAGACTGTTTTTCGGCAACTTGACCTCGAAATAGACCTTGTCGCCGAGTTCAATGTCCTCGGGTATATCGAAAGCGCCCGCGAATTTGTTACCTTTGATTTTGTCCTTGATCTGTCCAAGGTCGCGGCCGTTGGCTGATTTGGCGGAGACCTCGATCGGGGCGCCGTCGCCCACGAACTCGGTGTTGATCTCAAAAGATGCCGGTTGCAAAGCCACCGCCCGGCGCGCGGTCCAGTAAGCCGAGATCAATACGGAATCGAGTTTGATCTCGTGCTCGCTGTCGGTCGACTTCGAAAATGACAGCGCCATTTTATCTTTCCATCCCTTCCTATTCCGGCCCCGGAGTAAAGGTGGCGATCATGCGATCAACCTCGACTCCGATCGTTTTCATCGTGGCCTTGGTCAGGGTGGCGCTGAAGCTGTAGCCCTTGCCGTCCCGGATGGTATAGACGAGCTTCTGGAAGAGCACTTTGCCTTTGGCCGGTACCCATTTGTAAACCACGACATAGGCGGCATCGCCGCTGGGGAGACTAATCTCTTCTTCTTTGAGGATCTCAGCGTCGGGGATGCTTTCCATGACCGCTTCCACCCGCATGGTGGCATACTCGGCAACATCCTTTGTCCTGCAATAGGGGTCGACCACCAGCGAGAGGTTGTGCTGGACGCCGAACATTTCAGGTCCCTGGAAATAATGAACCGTCATGTCCTCCCAGCCGTCGGGCAACTGGATCTCGAATTTATGGTTGTGTGCTTCCATCGCCAATTCCTTGTTTCACTTCCGGCCGATTTTAACCGGCCCTGATAAACGATCTATTCGAAGCAGCGGATGCCGTCATTACCGCCGATATATATCTTGCCTTCCTCATCGACCACAGGGCGGCCGGAAAGAGGCGTCTCCATGATCTTATTGAGGATCTCTTCACCGGATTCGGACAGGTGCACCAGGGCATTACCTGCGGCGGCGAGGACCGTGTTGTCGCCCAGGACCGACAGGTGGATATTGTCCGGGGTCGCCGGCAGGGCATACTCCCAGCTGATTTTACCGTCCACCACGCGATGGAGCTTGTTGCCGACGACGACATACACGCTGCCGTCAAGACCGACAGCCGGTGGCTGCGGGGATACGGCCGTACCGTCAATCAGGGCTTCCCAGATAACTTCACCCGCTTGCGTTACCCGGCGAAGTCGGGCCTGGCCCTCAAAAACATCAAATATCAGGACATCGCCCTCCGGCTGAACCGCACAGGAGACGACTCTGTCGCCCTCTATGACGGTGACGGCATCTTTGGAACCGGCGTCCGCAGGGATCGAGTAAACCCGATTGACGGTGAAGAGATACACGACACTTCCGTCACTGCTCTGGACGACCCCGGAGGCGATCTGGGGGAGACGATACGACCAGATTATATTCTGGCCGGCAGCCTCATATCTTACGAATTCGGTGAAGGGTTCGTACCGTTGCTGGTCCGGGGTGCTGATGGCTGTGGGGTAGGTGCGGTAAGCATAAGCCATTTCATCGCCCGGCTCGGTTACATAAAGAAGCCGAGTCTCCTGATTGACGAAGGTGAGTGAATGCTCTCGAATCGGCTTACCGTCAAAATCCAAAATGACATAGTAGCCGACGTGATCGAGGGCCAGGATACCTCCGCCGGTTAACAGCGATGGATGGTTGCCGTTGATCTCTCGTTTCCAGACGAGACTGCCGTCGGCTCGTTTCATGACGGCGATCAGGTTACCGTACGAGGCATACAGGTATTCTCCGGCCACACCCAGGTGGAGTGGGCTTCGCATCTGGGCGACATCGGTCGTGGGCGCAAACCAGATTTCCTCACCCTTGAAACGACCGGAAGTCGGCAGGCGGGAGCTGTTTTGCCAGTCGCCGTATTGATTGGGATTTATAACGGTAGCCTCGTTCATTTTAATCTCCTTCGTGGCCTGTTGCTGTTGTGAACAGGCCGGTACGGCGACACCAATTAGCAGGACTGCCAGGGCCGTCGCCAGCCAATTACGTCGTCCGCTCATGCTTCGTACTACCTCTCACTCGGGACCGAAGCCGCCGGTTCCCGCAACTATATTGCCTGGATCGTATACGACAGATCCGGCCCCATTTTCTCATTCAGCCATCTTTGCAAAAACCACAACGCATCAAGTTCCGCCTCGCCCTCGCGACGGTTTATGAAATGCTGGACAATCTCATCGGCTGTGGCGTCTGTATGCCAGGCCATGTTGCCGCCGGGACTGGTAAGGCGGGCCAGCGATTTTGATTTGTCGTGCAATGCCGTCACCTGGGCCTTGTCGGCATCGGCGGCAAACAGGTTACGGGCAGCGTCTCTGGCGGCTGTCGTCATTTTGCCTTCACATCGTAATTCGTGGCTGCCGCCGTGGTAGGTGACTCCGGCTGGCAGGGTGGCCCCGCCCGTCAGCACCGGCGCGGCGCTGACCGTCACCGCATGTTCCTGGGCGTCGTCATGATACGTCAAATGGTAATTGTCGTCCCCGGCGGTGCCTTTAAAGCCGGGCAGGAAATGGACGAAGATCCGCTCGAACCCGGCCGTGCGCTCGTCGGCCCCACCCACCAAGCGGTAGGTGGCCCCGAGGCGCTCCCACGACTGGCGCAGATTGAAGGTGTTGGTAGCGCCCGCGACACCGTTGACGCCGCTGGCGCCGCCGGCGTCGTATAGCCAGTCGGCGGCCGTGCCGTCGCCGTCGATAAACGCCATCACCCGAACCACGAGGATGGCCTGGTATTCGGTATTCTGGTTATTGTGGAAGAAGCCGGAGTGAGTGCCATTGCCAAAACTGGCCTCGTCCTTGCCCACATCGTAGAGAGCCATGTATAGCCTGCGGCGCGACTGCGTTTTCTGCTGGAGCACATCGACTTTATCTTTGTTGGCTACCTGCGTAAAGAGCCCCCGCAGGGTGGTCTTCTCGGGATCGGTCATGGCTGCCGCATCTTTCCAGAGCAATTTATTGTCGGCCGCTATGTGTTCCACTTTGGCCTGCAGAGGCGCCGGAATCGCGGGCGTCTCCGAGACTTCCACGAAATTCGGCACATCGTACTGCTGGTCGCGAACCATGGGGGTGCGGATGTCGTCCTGGACCTCGGTGTTGGACGTTGCCGGGGCGTTGGGCGGTTGCCAGCCGGTACTTCGCTTGTAGGTCAGGCCGCCGCGGCCGGTAAATTTGCCGACGAAGGTCTTGCCGCCCAGCCAGTCGTCGCCGTCAAGATCATGACCGTTGATCTGGTGGTTTATCCAGCGCAGGTGATACCAGGTGTTGTGTATGCGCGGGGCGCCGTTTTGGTACATCATCGCCGCCTGGTTCTTGGTCATGGTAAACGGTTCCCAGAATTGCGCGAAGGTGGGGCAGGACCAGCCCATGACGGCTTCGGTCTTGACGTATTCGTCCGAGAGGCTGGTGCAGTGTCCGAGTTCGTGGGCCATGGTGAAGACGCCGTAGCGGGTGCCGTCCTCGCTGTATCCGGGGGCGTTATTGTACGGGAAAACGTTGTTCACCCGGTGATAGGCGGCTTTGTTCAGGAGCATAGCCGAGTGCTGACACACTTTCCCACCGATGTTATCACCCCTGATCCCCCAGGCCCAGGCCGAGCCGTAGTCGGTCTCGGCGCCAGTGCCGTCCTTATCATTGGGACATACAAAGGCGAAGAACATCACTGGTCCGCCGAAAGCGGCCGTCTTGGCGGCTTCCACATTTGCGTTTTCACCACTATTAAAGACGTTCGCGGGGGTGTTGCGGAAGTTGATGTTCTTGGGGACATTGGCTTCGGTCAGGGTGAAGGTTTCCCGTTCGTCGAAGAAGTAGAAGCGTTTAAGCAGGAAGCAGTCGTCACCGCCGGCCTCCTCTTCGAACCAGTACCTTTTACGGTTCCAGTACTCGATAGCATTGTACACACCTTCGTCAGCGAAGCGAGTGACATCGGCCGCTCGCGGATTGGCGGCATCACCGGTCCAGGCGCCGCTGGTCGGATCCGAGCGCGTATCCAGGATGAAATTTATCGAGAGATACACTATGACGAACGACACCGGGTGAGAGCCGTCGAGATGTAACCGGTGAAAATAGTGCAGATGGTAGTCGCCAGTATAACTTTCAGGGGCTTGATTATAGTTGAAGCCCCACGTTTTGTGGCGGCCAGGGTCATCCCGCAGGGCTATGCGAGCGCCGACGACCGGTTTGTGGGCCGCGTCCATCCAGGTGTTCGGTTCGTCCGCTGTCCGCTCGATACTCACGGTGTAAAAGCCGTCCCGAAAATGCACTATCCGGGTGCCCTTGACCGGTTCGGAGATCAGGTTCTTGTCGAACCGTATGCGGCAGGATTTGGGGTCGCCGGACGTCTTCTCATACAATTTGAGTTCCTTAGTCGGAGTCCCGCCCTCTTCGTCGACATAGAACAACTTGACGCGCGAACCGGGATTTCCGGCGGCGACATTATGACACAGGGCCTTGGCGTGTCCGAGCTGGTCCTCGTCCTGGATATTCTGGTCGTGGCTGCCGGTGGCGTCAATCAGGACGATGTCATCGAGCGAGAATGTCAGCGGCTCGTCCGGGGTCGTCGTGTTGCCGCCATAGGGCTTCAGGTGCCTTTTGTCGGCTTCCTTTATGACTGTCTGAAACCGCTCACCCGAGGGTGGCGTGGCGGTATCGTAGAATGTCCACCAGTTAAACGAGAACCACTTGGCCGGGAGACGGTAACGCTTGTACTTTTCTTCGAATGTCAGGGGAGTCGGCGGGTCCGGGGCCTCAGGGTCCGGCTGCGGTTCCCAGTCAGCGAAGCGCGGATTGGCCTCGGCGCTCTCGGTAAAGACACACTTGTTTTCTATCTCAAAGCCGAAGTAGAGATCCTTGCTGGAAAAATCGGGCGCTTCTTCGCTGAAGCGCACCCGGACGGTGTGCATGCCGTTAAGATACTGAGTAATGCAGGGTATCTCCTCGGGGTCGCTTCCGGCGGCGGTGTTGCGTTGCCAGGCTTTGATATTAAAGCGGCCCGGGATATCCTGGAAATCCTTCTTGATTTGATCGTAATAGCGAAACTTCAGATGATAGACAACTGCGAAGCGGTCGTTCGGCGACACATAATAGCGCTGGAAGTGGCGATCATGCCAGAGGGGACAGGTTTCCTCAAGGTCGTGAAGGGCATTGGTCGGCATGGTCGGGCAGGCCGCCAGGGCCTGCGACTCGGCCTCGGCCGCCTGATAGAAGAGGACCTCGACCCGGGCCTCGGTCCGTGACCTGATTTTATCAAGGGCTCGTTCGTCATCGGCGCGTTCGCCTTCGGGAACGGCGTAGGTATGAGCGCAACCAACCATCTTGACGGTATCGTTGACCCATCTGAGATCACTGGTGCGGTGCTCGGTGAGTTCCACGGTGGTCCAGCCCACGGCGTCGCAAATCATACGATTGTAGAGCTGATAGAGACAACGCCAGTTGGCCGTGGAAAGGAGATGGGAGTCGGTCCCATCAAGGGCATCACCCAGCGCGGCCGGCAATTCGGGGCGCCCCGCATCGGCGTCGGCGAATTCAGCATTGAACCCGACGACGAAATTGTTCAGGGCGTCCTTGGTGTCGGCGTCCCAGGTGTCGTTGACCTCGCCGGGATCACATTCCCAATCAGTCATCTTCCAGTCGGCCGTCAGTCCCTGGACGTACTTAAGGAGATACTTGATATCTTTGATCGTGTGCCTTCCGGCACAAGTGGTTGCCCAGCGGCCGCCATTGCCCCGGAATAGGTGCAGGACTACCTCGGCGCGTTCGCGGGAGATACGGAAACTCTCGGGGACGTTGTCGACCGAGGCCGTGTGACCGGTGACGAGCATGCCCTTTTCGGGGTAAAGGGCGGCGAACATTATCCCCAGCGCGACGGCTTTTACTCCCGTCCAGGGTGCTTCGTCGTCGTCCTCGTCGGCATCTCCTTCGGGAGCCGGGATTTCCGGCATCATGACACAGCTTCCGTCGTGAAACAGCTTATCGTCGAATTCGAGGATATCCACCGGAATCGGTGCAATTGTTGCCTCGGCGGTGGTTCCCGATACGGCTTCGGTCCCGGAATGAGCCTCCGCTGAGGTTACCGTCGTTGGGCTGGTGCCGCCGCCGCCGCTTCCCGAGCCGCCGCCTTCTGGAGCAGTTCCCATATTCTATATGAACAGCGTCAACCCTGCTGTTCTTCCCCTCTCACGTTGTAGATAATCTTAACTTTGCCCGGCGGGATGTTTTCTTCCTTTGCATGGCCCTGACCGTCGAGGGTGCCGTTTCTGACTTCGCCAGTGGATAGGGTGAGTCGGTAGTTCTTGTTCCCCAGTGGGTTACCGTCCTGATCCTTAAGCTTTAGTTCAATGTAATCTTTGAATTTCAGCAAGGTTGAACGGGCCGTTACACCGTCGGCTTCGACAATGAAGAAAAACGATGGTGACGAATACCCTGCCCGAGGATCCCGGCTTTCCTGGATGGGCATAAGGTCCTGTCGCACCTCAAAGGTCCACTGACCCTCGATTTTGTCGCCGTTAACGTCGGACTCGATTTCGGTGACCGGTTCCTGCGGGCTATTGGAGTCTTTCATGAAGATGGCCAGTTTTGCCGGGGTGCCGGGCTCAATGCCGGAAACATCACAGGTGAGGGTGACTTCGTCTCCCACTTCGGCTTCTTCAACCGACCATTTGGCCTGAGTGATGGCCTTCAACTCAATATCGTAGGATCCCGACTGGAGTCCCGTCCGGCGTACTCTTCCTGATAGACGCCCTTGTTCGTCGGTATTGCCCGGACCGGTTATCTTGTAGGTCAGCCCGGTGATCGGAAAACCGCCTTTATCGACGAATTTGACGTCGAGATAATGGTCTTCGGTTTCGGCTTCACTTACCAGCTCCGCGGAGACACCGGCGGTACTGCCGGGACCGGCTCCATCCTGGCCCTGACCGGAGGTGCCGCCGCCGCCGCCACCACCACCGCCGCCACCGGGACCGATCAAAACAGTCGGGCATCCGGGCGGGGCAATCGTATCTGGTGGGCCGGCGCAGGTTGCCATGTCGCCAACGCATGCCGCCGGCATGCCGCCAATGAGAACTGTAACGGCTCCCGGAGGCATAATCGGACCGCCGACGTGGGGGGGAGGCACTGGCGCCGGATTCACCATGGGACAGACATGCATGTCGCCCACCCGGGCGGCCGGCATGTTGCCGATAAGAACCGTTGGGCAACCGACCACTATAGAGCCCCCGTGAACGGTCATATCGCCCATTCTGGCTGCGGGTTTACCCACGATCTCTCCCTCATATACATTGGTTGATGATCACTTTTCCTGTATATGCAAAAAGATAACCAGTATGCGGTTGCCAAGTCAACTATTTGTTGAACTGCGTCGGGTACGCAACGGCACGAATAGCCAAATAACTTGACGGGTCCAACCCGGACGTCTTAGATTAACAGCAGGTAAACCTGGTTTTTGCAGGGTAGCTCGGCAATATTAGCGCAACCGGGTCCTTCGATCCCCGCGGAGATATCAGTTTTGAAACGTTACGAATACATTGACCACACCGCCGACATCGTTGTCCGCGCCTACGGAGATAGCCTGGAGGAGTCCTACGCCGCCGCCGGGGATGCGCTCTTCGAAACCATCACCGGCGGTACCGATATCAGGCCCGAACGGGAGATCCGCTTCGAAGTTGAATCCATCGATCGCGAAGGCCTCCTAGTATCGTTTCTTTCGAATCTTCTGGTGACGTTTGAGGTTGATGGACTCGTGTTGAGCGAATTTACGATACGCCTTACCGATGAACGTCACCTTGTCGCCGAGGCCATGGGCGAGTTCTTCGACGAAGCCAGGCACTGCCAGGGTTACCACGTGAAAGGGGTTTCCTATCACATGCTCGAGATTGAAGACGGGGACGGGGGCAAGCCGAGCCATGTGCAGGTGTTGTTCGACATTTGACGCGCGTTCGATCTCAGGAACGAAAGCGCGGAAAGGGAGTTACTTATGAGTTGGTCCGGTCCGCTGAAAAAACTCGATGATTATCGCTATGAGATTCCGGCCGATTATCAAAGTGACGCCATGAAACGTCAGGGCCTGCGCATGCACGTTCCCGGACGGATCTACACCGACGCGGCGATGCTGGAACTGATTACGCGCGACGACTCCCCCGAGCAGGTCGTCAACGTGGCCACCTTGCCGGGGATTGTCGGATGGTCCATGGCCATGCCGGATATTCACCACGGTTACGGTTTTGCCATCGGCGGCGTGGCGGCCTTCGATGCCCACGAGGGGGTGATTTCCCCGGGCGGCGTTGGCTACGATATCAACTGCGGCGTGCGCCTGTTGCGCACTGATCTTTCCGCTGATGAAATAAGGCCGCGCATCGATAAAATCATCGACACCATGTTCAACAACGTGCCCTCGGGTGTGGGCTCAAAGGGACGGGTGCGCCTGTCACCGCAACAGATCGATGAGGTTCTGGCCGAAGGCGCCCGGTGGGCGGTGGCCAATGACTACGGCTGGCCGGAGGATTTGCGGGCCATGGAGGAGTGCGGATGTTTCGAAAGCGCCGATCCCGGGCTGGTCAGCCCGTCCGCCAAAAAACGCGGCGCGCCCCAGGTCGGCACCCTCGGGGCCGGCAATCACTTCCTCGAGGTCCAGCGCGTCGATCAAATCTACGATCCAGTGGCGGCTGAAGCTTTCGGCATTACCGAAATCGATCAGGTGACGGTTATGATTCACACCGGGTCACGCGGCTGCGGCCACCAGATCTGCACCGATTATCTGGAGGTCATGCGGCGGGCGAACAAGAAGTACAACATGCCGCTGGTGGACCGCGAGTTGTCCTGTGCCCCGGCGTCTTCGCCTGAGGCGCAACGTTATTTCTCCGCCATGAAATGCGGGGCCAACTTCGCCTGGGCCAATCGCCAGATGATAACCCACTGGGTGCGGCAATCCTTTGAGGCCGTCTTTAAACGCCCGGCCGAAAAACTCGGCCTGTACCAGATCTATGACATCGCGCATAATATCGCCAAGCTTGAACAACACGAGTTCGAGGGGCGGCGACGTTCGCTCTATGTCCACCGCAAGGGCGCCACGCGGGCCTTCGGTCCCAATCATCCCGAGATCCCCGAGCAATATCGCGCCGTCGGCCAGCCGGTGCTGATTCCGGGAGACATGGGTACCGCCAGTTACCTTCTCGCCGGGACCGAGCAGGCTATGGCGGAATCATTCGGTTCTTCGTGCCACGGGGCCGGGCGCACGATGTCGCGCCATGCTGCTATCAAACGCCACCCGGCCCGGGACGTCATCGATCAGCTGGAACGAAGCGGAATCTATTTGCGGGCAAAGAACATGAGGATCGTCTCCGAGGAGGCTCCGGGAGCCTACAAGGACATCGACGAAGTCGTGGAGATCACGCATGAGGCCGGTTTGGCCCGCAAAGTGGCCCGATTGCGGCCGCTGGGGGTGGTAAAGGGCTAGCGGTCAGGACTCCGTCAAAGCAATGGAGAGGCTGCTGGATTCACAATCATCGAAAAGTCAGGGTCGACCGTCATGGCGGCCGACCCATATTTGTGTCTCATACCTATTCAGATGGTGAACCGTTCACGAAGTCTTGTGAGGCGCTGTTCGGCCTCGTACCAGTCGTCCAGATGTCGGCCGTGATCGTATCCGCGTTGTTCGAAAAGCGCATAGGCTATTTCCTGGGCGAAGTGGCTCGAATTCTCATCGTCGCGACGGCCCAGAAGTTCGACCACAGCCTCGGTGCCGTCTTTGGCCTTGATGTGCAAACGGGTGTCACGGCCCTGACGGTCTCGTTCCAGCAGAACCTGTGACGGCTGCTTGATCGTCACGATCGGCTCGGCGTGGGTTTCCTGGTCCCGGGAGAACGCGTAGAGCTTGAAACCGTCGATGAAGCGTCCTTTCTTTTCCAGCGCCAGGCCCACGAACGGGATGCACTCGGCCACCGGAACACGCTTCCGGCTACTCTCGGCAAGTACCACCGAGGTATGCCGATACTGGTTGTTCTCGCTGAACGTACGGCAAAAGCGCGACCAGCTGTTTCTTCTGATTTCGGTAGTCATTGTATCCTCCTTGACGGGAAGCCTCGCTGTCGACCGCAACTGGTGGTGAGCGAAGCACCGTACTCTATATATTTACATTGTCGGTATTATCCACGATCAGTTTAATGCTATTCATACACAGGCATTATACGGTTAGTGTTCCCCTGGACGTTTGTTTAAAAATCGTTCGCAGATGTTGATTCATTGCTAAGATCATGTGAGCTTTCGTGTTTCCGGAAACCGCTTGACGTTTTAGCGGCCGATGGCTTTATTGCAATATGGGTCGCATAGTCGTGCATATAAGACCCTGAACGCAGGCAAAATCACGTGACGAGGCCACAGGGCCGGTCCGATTTACACTTTACCAGTCGCACGAGTTGATTGCACAAATACATCAATAGCCGGGAGGAAGAGCATGAAGAGCTACCTGTTCCATGCACCAGCGAATGCCATTGTGCTGGTATTGGCGATGATTTGTTCCGTTTACGCCACCGATCATTCTTCGAGTTTGGATCCGTCGGCCACCGGACAGAGCGACCGGGACGATTCTGCTCTCTACACCATCCCCATGGTTTACGGGGGGATCGATACGCTCGGCGGCGAGACGATTCGCGTTTGGGGGCAATATGTTGCCGGCGATGACAGCAAGCTCGTGACGAGTTATGCCCAGTATACGAGGGATGAGCCGATGCCGCCCAACAGCCTCATGTTGTTGACGGGTAATCTTCCTCTGGACGCCTACAGCTACGGTGGTATCATGATTGTCACCGGAGTAATAAGCACTGAACCCCAGGAACCAACCTACGGCGACGACCAGCTTCTGATTACGATTGACGCCATTTCATATGAGTACCTAGTTACCGGGACGTTGCCCATCCTCGCGGAACCGGTAGATCCGGGCGGGGTTGATGACGGTGACTGCCGCACGTGCGACGAATGCAAATTCGCCATTATTGTCGCCGGGGACGGCCGTTCCGGGCACAAGCCCACCTACTGGGAGAATGCCCTCAATCTACGCAATCACAAGGTCGATGCCGAGGATTATTGCCCCGGCGAGGAGAACATTTATGTTCTCTATGCCAATGGGATAGCTCCCGATACGGGGGCCATTCCGGGCGAGGAAGTCCGTTTGTGTTCGGAGTACAATCTACAGTGGGCCCACGAGCGAATTGCCCGGGCCATCGCCGAATGCCGTCGACAGGGCAAGAGATCGACGGTGCAGAAGATGTTTACCAATCACGGCAGTGACGATGCCGGGGTGTTCATGCGCCCGGGGCAGTGGGTCAGCCCCGCCGAACTTACGGCTCAGCAACAGATGCTCATTGATTCCTGTTGTCGCACTCTTTACGATGAGTTCATCACCTGTTACGGCGGCGACATGGCCGACGGTCTCCAGAATCTCGACAACCTGAACAAGACCCAGATTCACGTCAACACGGCCGCGGGGGCGACATCTCCCGGTTACTCACCGCATCGCGGTGGCCACGTGTTTCTCAATGCCAAGATCAACTGCCGGCAGAACGGCGGTCGCTACGAAGATTGCGTCCGGCAGGCCAAGCAGGAGTACATCGATTACCTTGTGAATCTCTTTGACAGCTGGGATAATCACCTGACTGCGATGGAGGATACGCTCAGTGACATGCCGTCGGGTCCTGAGAGGGATAGGCTGACCGACGATATTGCGGAACGGGTGGAACAGCTTGACACTTTGCTCAATGCCATCGCCGAGGCTGCCCAGAGCTGGATGCGCCACACCTTTAATCGGGGACACTGCGAGTGGAAACACTTCTCCGGTATGCCCGGGCAAAGGGTCACTTTCGACTACCAGGGTAACTGGAGTTGCGGTAACTCGGAGATTGTGGCCGAAGAGCAGGGAACCGGACGCTGGCGTCGGCTGCGCACATGGAACTGGAATATTCCATACAGCCGCGGCTATCGCGAGGGGAACGAACACCGCGAGGTGACCATACCCGAATGGTCCACCGGGTCGATTTACATCCACAGTTCGGCCAGCCCCTTCACCGTAACGGCCGGTTCCCGGCCGGGATCTTCGAAGGCCGACTCGCCCTCGAATCCGGAAGAATTCGCCGGGTTCTCCTGCGGCGGTCGCGATAGCTCGTCATGGGAGTTCGGCGACATAATCGCGGCCAATTCCAGTTCCTACGACACAGGCGATGACGGCTTCTATTTCGACGAGGTGCCTCGCCGCCTCGGCTCGGGCGGGGTGGATGTCTACTCAGCACATTTCACTGCCCCGGCCGGCAACGAATACTGGGATGATATGGAGATAAACTTCAAAGTGCTGTCGGTGGCCTTCACGGGAAATCTGTCCGTGCAGTTCGATCAGGCCGACTCATCTTCCGTGACGGTCATGGTGAACGATACTGGTGAGTACGTGATTCCGGTGGGAGCGGTGCAGGCTCCGGTGGACGGGATCATCACGTTTGGTACGTCGAGTGGAGTGGCCTTTGAATGGGACTGCTGGTCCCTGAGATCACGAGTGCCAACCTGGGCGGGATGTTGTGTGCCGCCTATGCGTGGCGATGTCGATGGCGACGGAGCCGTTTTAATCGATATCTCGGACCTCGTGTATCTGGTCGATTACATGTTTACCGGCGGGCCGGTTGCCGATTGTTTCGAGGAGGCAGACGTTGATGCTTCCGGCGGTATTCTGGATATCGCCGATCTGGTCTATCTCGTCGACTATATGTTCACCGGCGGTCCCGCGCCGTTACCATGCCCGTAGATCCGGTTTCCGACAAGAGTCCGAATACAGAAGGGCCGTCACGATGACAATCGCGGCGGCCCATTAATTAACGCTGTCCGTGCGATTTAAACTTCCGGCGGCTCCACCCCGACCTGGGCCCAGTCCTCTTTGGCCGGACCGTAAAGCGAGGGCACCCTGATGCCCGCCTGGCGCATGAGCACCGTCATCTGCCCGCGGTGGTGAATCTGGTGCTGGATAACGGCCTGGAGACCG
Organism: uncultured Ignavibacteriales bacterium; assembly: GCA_964630485.1. Classification (GTDB taxonomy): domain Bacteria; phylum Zixibacteria; class MSB-5A5; order GN15; family FEB-12; genus JAJRTA01. The sequence continues at coordinate 1,025 of CAZVUZ010000012.1, read as the reverse complement.
AAACTGCGCTTCCACTTTTCGCCATACATATCGACTTCGGTATTGAGGACATCGTCATCCCAGTCGAGTTTGATACGATCGATCAGTGTCTTGGCGACCTTGAGATACTGGTTGGTGATCTCCTGGGCCGTCTTGGGGACCGGCGTCTTGAGATCTATAATATCGGTGTCGAGCCCCATTTGCTGGCCCATCTCGGCGATGGTGAGAACCAGGTGCCAGGCGATGCGCCCGAGGGTGCGGTGACCCTCGGCCACCGGCTGGTTCAGCGACTCATCGGTAAGTACATGAAGCATCTTGAGCGTCATGGTGGAATCATGCGCCCAGGCGTCATCGAATTCCTTGATAGTGTTGTACATTTTAGAATATCTCCTTATCGAATTTCTTGCTGATTCTTCAGTTCTGCTCCGATTTGTCCGCCAGCACGCTTTTGATCTGCGCGAGGGTGTCATCTGAAAGTTCGACTTCGGATGCCATCACATTTTCTTCGAGCTGTTCGACGCTGGTGGCGCCGACAATGGCACAGCTAATCTCGTCCCGGCGCAGGATCCAGGCCAGGGCCAGTTGTGACATGGTAATGTCCAGTGAGACTGCGATTTCTGACAGCTTTTTCACCTTCTCGATATTCTCGGGCTTCATGTCGTTTCTCAGCCAGGCGGTGGTGGCGCCGCGCGATCCCTCGGGGGCGCCGTCATTGTATTTGCCCGTCAACAGACCCTGGGCCAGGGGAGACCAGACTACCAGCCCAATCCCGTGGCGGGCGCAGGTCGGCATGATTTCGGGCTCGATATGGCGATCGAGCATATTGTAACGGGGCTGCTCCACCACCGGCCGGTAGGCCCTCCAGAAATCGGCGGTGCCGACGGCTTTTTCAATCTGGGCGGCTTCCCACACCGAGGTGCCCCAATGGATTATCTTCCCCTGGCGAACGAGGTCGTCCATGGCCCGAACCGTCTCCTCGACCTCCGTCTCGGGGTCGAATCGGTGGCAGAAGTAGAGGTCAAGATAGTCGGTCCCGATGCGCTTGA
>CAZVUZ010000011.1:9780-37944 GCA_964630485.1 uncultured Ignavibacteriales bacterium | reverse complement strand
GCCCGCCTTCTTCCAGGCTATCCCGACTGGGCGCCGGTGACCGTGCCCGAGGGTCCCGATTTTGGCCTGCTCGATGAAACCCGGCCGCGAGACTTCGGGACACGGCAGTATCCTCGGGTTGTTGTCGATCAAGACAAACGATCACGGCCCGCCCGCGAGTATAGCTCGAACCGCTATCAGCGAAGTGTGGCGCGCAGTCTTTTTGCTGATCAGGCTTTGCCATTGCGCATGACGACCTCGTCCAATGCCTGGGCGGTGGCCCCCGAGAGATCCGCGAGCGGCCGAGCCGTCTTCGCCTCGGATCCACACCTTGAGACCACCCGCCTGCCGCAGTTCTGGCATTACGTCGGATTACACATTAGAGATACGGGCACCGATGTGCTCGGTATCACGGTCCCCGGACTGCCGTTTTTCGTGATGGGGCACAACGGCGCCGCCGCGTGGGCCTTCACCGTCGGTGGCGTCGACATCATCGACTATTACGAGGAGATGTTAAATCCCGAGGACAGTGCTCAATACCTGTCGCCGGACGGATATGTCCCGCTGACGACGCTGTTGGATACCATTATCGTGGCCGGTGGCGAACCGGTGGTGACCGAATTGAAATTCACTCGTCACGGCCCCCTGCAAATGCTTCCGGACTCCGGCGGCAAATACTACGCCCTTCGCTGGGCCGGGTTCGACGCTGTCCTCAGCTCGGCGGTCAATGCCGGGTTCGAACTGGCCGATGTGGAGGATTTCGAGGCCTTCCGGTTGGCGGTCACCTCGTTCGGAGCGCTCGATGCCAACTGGCTCTATGCCGACAGCGCGGGTGTTATCGGTTTCCAGCTCGGTACGCCCATACCCGTTCGTGGCGATCACCAGTCTTCTTTCCCGTACCCCGGCTGGGACGACGCCTTTGACTGGCGGGGCTATCGACCCCTTGAGTTTACGCCGCATGTGTACAGTCCGCCCCTGGGAGTTCTGGCCACCTGCAACAACCTGCAGAGCCGGGATCCGTCGCTGGTCGGTCATTTCGCGCCCCAGCGCATCATGCGCATTACCAATTTGCTCGATCAACTGGAGCGGTTCGATGCCGAAGATATGTGGAAATACCAGATGGATATCAAGAGTGACTATCTCCAGCGCTGGAAGGGGCCTCTCGCCCGGGCTTTGCGGGGCAACGGCGAAGATACATGGGGGGAGGTAGTCGATCAGTGGGACGGCACGACCTCGGTTGATTCGCGCGCAACGCCGCTGGTCCTCACCTTCCTGTCGAAACTCTCGGAGTTGACTTTCGAGGATGAACTTGGTGAACTGGAATCCGGTATCTCGACCATTACCCTGGACCGAATATACAATTCCGCCGATAGCGCCTGGTTTGACAATATCAATACACCGGAACGTATTGAGACCCGGGAGGAACTGCTCGCATCGGCCGCGGAGGCGGCCGTTGGTCTGATGGGCGAGAAAACCTGGGGTGAAGTGCAGACCCTGACCATGCGCCACCCCATGGCTTCGGTGCCGCTGGTGTCGAGTATACTCGATCTCGAATACGGTCCCTGGCCCTGGTCCGGCACTGCCGGGACGCTGAATGCCTCGTATTTTCGCCAGACCAGCGATACCACCTTCCGCTCCATTGTCGGGCCGTCATGGCGATTTGTCGTCGATTTCGCCCACGTCGATGAAGCAACAATGGTTCTGCCGGCCGGCAATTCGGGCAACCCGATGAGCCCGCATTTCTTCGATTTCAATGAAATGTGGCAAAAGGGCGAGCGCTGGAGCGTGCCTTTTTCGGAAGATAAGGTTCGTGAACGGGCGGTCTCGACCCTGACCCTGAAGGCACCGGAGAAGAGCGAAGAACAGAACTGACGGCCGGATCATCATAAAAAAAGGGGTGGAACAGCGTTCCACCCCTCGTGTGTCTCCAAATTCCCCCTCAAATCAGGCCAGAAACATAGCTTTGCTGTGCCTCATCTCGGCTATAACCCGGTCGAGGATGGCATATAGTCCCAGGATCAACAGAGCCGTCGCCAGTAAATTGCCATTGAGGTTCAATCCTGTTACGACCGCGTCCATACTGTCCCCAAAAACGTCAAACACGTGTGAAAATTCGCCCAGTTTGGCTCTGGCGGTCGTGAAAAACCCGGTCCGTGTGGCGAGGAAATAAATACCGCCAACCAGCACAACCACGGCGGCCATCACCGAAGACGCCATACCCCAGAGAGAAAGCGCAGATGTCGGAATCGGCCCGGCGGCGTCGGCGACCTTATCTGCGAAGTCATCGGGCAGGGCAAACAGGTCGGATTCATCCTCTAAAACTCCAAAAAGTACGCTATACTGCTCCAGATTGTCTCGGCATTCGGTACAACAGGCGAGATGGGTTTCGATCTCAGCGACATCGTTCCCGCGGTTGCCGTCCAGATAATCCTGCAATTGTCCGTCGGTGAGGTGCTTCATTGATACAACTCCTCCCGGTCATACTTGGCCGCGAGTCGCTCCTTGAGCATTCTTCTGCCCCGAAAAAGGTAACTTTTTACCGTACCGTCGGGCATATTCATGATCTCGGCAATTTCGCCGTAGGTCATTTCATCGAGATGGTATAATGTCAAAATCGTGCGAAAATGCATCGGTAGTGTCTCAATTTCCTGCCTGAGCAGTCGCGAAAGGTCGCTGCTCTCGGCGAATTCGTAAGGTGTCTGAGCGTTGCCCTCGACCGTATCAAGGGACTGGTGTTCGGAACAAATATCCTCATAAAGCGGGACTCGCTTCTTCTCGAGGAAGTTCAGGCAGCGGTTGTAGGCAATCCGTCCCACCCAGGTCGAGACTTTGGATTCACTGCGAAAACCGCCAAGATTCTGGTGGACTTTAATGAATATGTCCTGGCAAAGGTCCTCGCGATCTGAATTGTTGGCAACCATCCGAAACACAATATGGCTGACCAGGCGCTGGTATCGGCTGACAAATTCTTTGAAGGCGTCACCGTCGCCGGCCATAATCCTCTCAATTAGCGACCTGTCGTCGGTCATGTCTGCGTCTCTTACCATATATGACCTTTAAGACGTGAAAACGTTGCAGTTGTTTCGGTCAAAAGCGTGCAACATTTTCCGGGTCGAGCGGTCAGATGCAGCAGAACATGACAAACACGAATAAAAGGAGCTTGTTATGGCTGATGCACTACAAATGGCGATTGTTTTCGGGGCTTTTGTCCTGATGTTCAAAATAGTGGCCGACTACCTGACCCGCAAGCGCCTGATCGAAAAGGGACTGGTCGACGAGAAAGTGAAATACCTGTATCGCGGCAGCGCGGAAGCGCAGGCTTTGTCGAACCTCAAGTGGGGTATTGTCCTGATCGGCATCGGCGTGGCCGCCGTTCTGAGTTACTGGTTTCCCCGTGACGTTTCCGAGGAAGGAACTATCGGGTTGATGTTCATCTTCGCCGGCATCGGCTTTTTAGCCTACTACTTTATGGCCCCGAAAATGATCAAGAAAAGCCAGGGAATTCAGGACGAATAGGAATAACGTTCCAGAAATCCAATTCCGTTAACCGCCGCTGGCGCTCACGGCAGGCCGATGAATCAAAATCTCCCGAACGTGGGGTTTGCATGAGACCATAGTCTCCGCAAGCCCTGCATTTTTATTGTCGAGATCATTTTACGAAAAACCGCACTTCACTTGATCGGCCTTCATCATCAAGACAGAGAACAGTATGACGGCCTTTTTCGGGCCGATAGAAAACCTGTTCGTCGGTGGCGGCCGAGGCCAGGAATTCCCCGTCAACGAACCAGTGAATTCTCGAGGTTCCGGCCGAGGCCGAGGCCTGGCATAGTATTTTCTGATATTCGCCCGGCAGGTGGTCGACCTTGAGATAGGTGCCGCCGTCATCGGGAGAGATTATGACCGGATTTTCGCCCGCCATAACGCCGGTGCAGGCGGGATCCCTTTCGGGTATGGCCGAGGCCATGCCGTTGGCCTCCAGCCACGAGGCCACTTCCGAGGGCCAGCGCTCGACGACAACTTCGTGGTAATCGTGCCCCCGGCTACATTCGCGACTAAGGCGGTAGCCGGTGTTGTTGTCGACCAGAATTTCCTGGTGGATACGACAGCGCGCGGCCGGGGAGACACCGGGGATGTAGTATTCTTCGACGGTCTCGCGGCAGTGTTCGCCGGGGGGGCGTCCGGACAGGCCGCAGACGCGCCTTCTGGAAACGCCGTCGGGTTTCTCGAACCAGTGCATTTGTTCGGGAGTGACGATCTCGTTGAAAATATCGAACATTAGCGGGGCCGAGGTCCGGGCGCCGACGATATCCACCGAGGCTCGTCCCGAGAAATTGCCCGCCCAGACGCCGACTGTGAAGGCGGGATTGTAACCGATCGCCCAGGCATCGCGACGGCCGTAGGATGTTCCCGTCTTCCACGAAATGCGCGGCATGTCGGCGGTAAATTCCCAGGATGTGGGCAGGTCCGGTCGCTGCAGGTCGGCCAGGATATCCGAGATCAAAAAACAGCTTTCGGCCGAAAGGAGCGTTTTCAACTCAAGGGGGAGGCCGCCTCCCGCATGTCCGACCGTCGGTCGGTATAGCCCCCCGCGAGCGAAACAGGCGTAGAGGTTGCAGAGTTCGAGAAGGCGGACCTCGCAGGAGCCGAGCACCAGCGGCAGGCCATACCAGTGATAGGGCCGCCACAGGCTGGTCACCCCGCCGTTTTCCATCAGCGCATAGAGGTTCTCTACGCCGACATCGCTGGCGAGGTTTACGGCCGGCACGTTGTAGGACTGGACCAGGGCCTCCCGTACCGAAACCAGACCGTGGTAGGTCTCGTCGTAATTCTCCGGTGAATAGCCGTTGTAGTCGATGGGGATATCCCGAATCTTCAGGGCGGGAGAAATTCGGCCGCGCTCCATAGCCAGGGCGAAGGCGAAGGGCTTGAGGGTCGAACCCGGTGAGCGCGGCGCCAGGGCGCCATTGATTTGACCGCTATGAGCGATATCGCTGAAATCAGGAGATCCGACGAGTCCGAGTATCTCCCCGGTGGCATTGTCGAGAACAACCACCGAAAGGTTATAAATCTCCTGGGCCTTCAGTTGCTGATGTCGCTGCCAGGCCAGTTTTTCGCATACCGACTGGACGTGAAAGTCAAGGGTGGTGTGGATCTCGGTGCTGTCGCGATAGGTATCTTTCATCCACTGGCAAAAATGGGGGGCCACAAACGGCCGGGCGTGACGCTGTGAGGGGATCTCCTCCTGCAATGCGGCGCGGTATTCGTCGGCCGTGATAACCTCGCGATCCAGCAGCACTTCAAGGACCAGGTTGCGGCGAAGTTGACACAGTGAGGAATCCACGTCGGGGCGGTAGTACGAGGGCGAGGCCGGGATCGCCGTCAACACGGCGGCCTCCGACCAGGACAATTCGAACGGGCGTTTGTCGAAGTAAAAATGCGTGGCCGCCGCCACTCCCTCGATATTGCCGCCGTAGGGTACGAGATTGAAGTAGATGTCCAGCAATTCTTTTTTGGAGTAGCGCCGCTCGAGTTGCAGGGCGCGGAAGATCTCGATCAGCTTGTTGGACACCGTCCTTGCCTTGGGCTCCATCATGCGAGCGATTTGCATGGTTATGGTCGAGCCGCCGCGCCGGATTTCGCCGGCCCTGGCATTGGTGACGGCCGCCGCCGCCAGCGAGAAGGGATTCACGCCGGGATGGAAATAGAACCAACGGTCCTCGCAGGCGATGACACTCTCGATCAGGCGTGGAGAGATGCGGTCAAGGGACACCGGCTTACGCCAGAAACGGTCTTCGGAGGCGAAGCAGTTGAGCAGGTATCCCTCGCGGCTGTAAACGAAGGCGGCGCTGTCGCGCGTCAGTCTTTCAACCGGCAACGGAAACACCGCCAGGTCGGCCAGGAGTCCTGCCAGAAGCAGGCAGAGGAACCCGCCGATAAGGATCCTGACCCGGCGTTGCGGCCGGGCCGTCTTTCGCTTCGCTTGCTCCATAGAACCCGGTCTATTCTCCCGCGTTGCCGCGAATCGTCAGGACCCCGGCCGACGAGGCTCCGGCAATGAGCGGGTTGTACATGCACTCGGCCGAGACCGGCGGGATTTTGAACTCCCCGGCGGAAACGGCCCGCAGGCTGTAGTAGAATTCCTTTTTGCCGCCGGTATAGAGATTCATGAACATAAGCAGGCGGTCGTCACGGATATCCTGGTAATCGATATCGCCGCCCTTCTTCGGGAGCCATGACATCGCCGCAGTAGACTTGAGGCGCGGGTTCTCTATTTCGAAGCCGGCCGGGAGGAGGTCGTTGATGACGACATTGGACACCGAGCGATCGATGGCGGTGGCGGTAATGTGGCAAATCACCTGGTCGCCGAGGCGCACGCTGTCGAGGTCAAGCGGTGCGCCGCCGGTATCGAGATACTCGCGGGTGACCCTGATGCCGCGTTCAAATTCCGGGGCCACGGTGGAACTGCTGACGCCTGAGGCCTGCCAGTAATAGTAGCAGGGACCATTGCCCGTGATCGACACGGAGACCTCTTTGCCGGCGAGGTCTTCCCGGTTGACCTCGAACGCGCCGGTGTCGATCGCGTACTCGTTGTCGCCCTCGATCGCTACCGTGCCCGTGAAATCAACGGGCTCGCTCTGCCGGTAGTAGCGTCCGAGAGCCATGAGTCCGAAGGCGTTGGCCTGGGTGTTGTACCAGTGGCCCGCCCGGGCACTCTGAGTCAGGGATCTGACGAGGACACCCACGGACGGATTTTCGGGATCAACTTCCAGGAGCATGTCCAGAAGGATGGCGGTGGTCCGCACCCCGGAGCCGAGGTCGCCACCGGTCTCCGGTTCGAAGAGATCCGGCTGGACGTCAAACGGCACCAGTTTTCGGGCGAAGTCGATATCCCCGGCCAGGGCCATGGTTGCGGCCAGCTGGTAGCGTGAGTGCGCCGGGAGACCATCGGCATCGAGGTCGCGCAGGTAATTGGTTACTTTCTTGTCGAACTCACCGGCCTTGGCAAGGGCATAGGCCGCATAAACGCGGTGGGAAACGCTGATGTCCTTGTACCTCTTTCCTCGGGCCATGTCCTTGAGGTACTTGCGGACATCATTACGGGTGTCCTTGTCAAGGGCATAGCCTGCCTTCTCGGCCTCGACAAGGAAGTGGCAGGCGTAAACAGAGGACCAGTTGTGGCTCTCATCGCCGCCGGGCCAGAAAGCGAAGGAGCGATCGGCGAGTTTCATGCTCAGGATTTTTTCGATGCCTTCCCGCAGGAAATACTCGAAACCCATTTTGCCGAAAAGCTCCGGCCGCGCGACCTTCATCAGGTCGTCATAGTAGAGCATGGGGAATACCCGCGAGGTCGTTTGCTCCAGACAACCATAGGGGTAGGCGAGCAGGTATTCGATATTGCGCTTGAAACTGAGGGCCGAGAGCGACGAGGTCTTGACGACATAACGGTCGGTTGTGGGCACCCATTCGCCCGGGAGGGTAAACGTGGCGGTGGAGTCACGCATAAGCGCCCCGGAACCGTATTGGACGGCCAGCGGCTGTCCCGGTCGGTTGGGCAACTCGAAAGATACCCCCGTTCGATCCGCACCGCTGGTGGCGCCAATGGTGCACTTGACAACCCCCGGCGACGGTGCCGCCCGGAATGTGAATACCGCCTGCCCCTCGGTATTGTCGGCCAGCGTTATCCTCTGCGGTGACGGTGTCACGAGAGCGGCCGGACCGTCGAAGCTCAGACTTACATCTATTGCAGCTTCGCGGCCGGTGTTGTTGAAGAGGGTGACGAATCCCTCCACAATGTCGTTGGGACTGACGAAGCGGGGGAAGCTCTCTTGAATGACAATTTTGTCACGCACGATGGTCTCCGAGGACGCGGCCCCGAACTTGTCGCCGTCGACCGCCACCGCCATTATGACCAGTTTGCCGTTGAATTGCGGTACATCGAAATCGACGGTGGCCCGGCCGTTTTCGTCGGTCTCGACGATTCCGGACCACAGGGCCAGGGGTTTTATCCGCCGGGCGGAAACGGGGTTGAGGTGCCGCTTGCGCGCCTGGGCGAACCTCGCGCCGCCGGCCGGGCTGAGGTGACTCTCCGCCTGGGCGACATCGGGGTAGATGTACGAATAGATATCATAGGGAGACAGTATCGGTCGCCGCTGGCCGTGGAAAAACTTCACCGGGTCAGGTGTCTGGAAATCGGTCAGTTGAAGGATCCCGGCATCCACGGCCGCGATCGTCACCCGCGCCCGGCCCTGGCCGACGGTTACCTCAATGGGGAGATTTCCTTTTGGCGACATGACATCGACCGCCTCAATGTTCACCTCCAGCGTGCGGCTCACGGGGGAGATCTTCAGCGGCAAAAGACCGAAAGCGCGGGCCGGAGTTTTCTTGTCGACCTCCGGGGCCGGTTTGATAAGGGTGGCGGTGATGTAGGCATTGGGGAAGTATGCGGCCTTGACGGGGATATCTATCTCGGCCGTGTTTCCCTCCATATCGACCGTGATGAATTCGAGGACGCGGTCCTTCTCGACGGTTATCAGCAGGCGTCCCGGGAACGGTGACCGCACCTGCAGGCGGGCGGTCTGGCCATCTTCGTACAACTCGCGGTCGAGATCCAGCTGGAGTTTGTCCGGCTCTTCCATGGACCAGGGTGCGTAACCCCAGCCCGAGGCATAGAAAGTGAGGGCCGCGGCGTGGCCGTCGTGCCCGTCGCGGGCGACGATCTTATACCGCCCGTAATCGCCGGGTGTAAACTCGACCCGGTCGCCATCGACCGCGACATCAATCGTCGTCGAATCGATGAGTTGTTCCGATCGTTCGGACACCCAGCGGTAACGGCCGTTTTGCTGTTTCAAAACCGTGTTGTAGACCACCCGGAAGAACCTGACTTCGATATCACTCGCCGTCCGGGGTTCGCCTGATGGATCCAGGGCCACTATTTCGGCCGTCACCGGCTCATTCGGCGCGGCATAACCCTCGGCGGTGCGCTTGATGCCGAGGTAGCGCCGGTAGGGGTGGACGATGATTTCTTTGAAGGCCGAAACCGCCCGCCCGCCCTGTTCCGAAACCGTTCCCCAGATCAGGCCCTTGAGTGACGAGGGGGCCGTGATGGTCGCCGGCAACGAGTGGGAGTAGGTGTAGACGCCGGCGTCGCTCAAGACGGTATCCTTCAGGTCGATTTCCTGTTTCACGAACTTTCGGTTATAGTCCTCGAAAGTGTAGGATGTGTAGCCCGGCGGTTCGAAGCGCCCGGCCTCCAGGGTTATATGTCCCGACACCCGGTGGCCAGAAGCCGGTGGGCCGAAAAGGAATTTGCTCGTCACGTCGGCAACAATTTCCTGGCCGACCGCAAAGGTATCCTGCGAGCACGACACCTCGACCTTGATGCGGTCGGGCATGAACTCCTCCACGAGGAATGTCGTCCGGCCGATTTCATTGTTCTCGCCGATAAAGGCGGCCACGGAGTATTTGCCGGTCCGGGCAAAGGCCGGAATGTCCAGATCGAAGGACGCCATGGCGCCGTCGGCCGTGGACAGCCGGAAAGTCCGGTACTCCTTGCCGCGAGGATCGAAAATCGTCGCCCGGTAGGGGAAGTCCTCGGGTGTTTTGCAGTCCCGACCCCTTACGATGGATACCATGTGGGCGGTCTCACCGGGACGGTAAACGCCTCGATCCATGTAGAGAAAGGTCTCGTAGCCGCCGGTGAGATACGGGCGCCCGGAGACGTCGAAGTCGCTTGTCGGCAAAAGGCAGTCGTCGAATTTCAGGTACGAGAGATCACCATCGCGCTCGACCGCAATCACGTAGGGGTCGAAACCTTCCGTGGCGCGCGAGAGATTCTCGAAAACGACGATTCCGCGACGGTCGGTTTTTCCCTCGATCAGTAGCTGATTGTTGCGGCTGAAAAGTTTCACCCTGGCATCTTTCAGCGCCGTCGCCGTGGCCAGAGAGTTTACCCACACCATCAGGTAGTCCTCGGCCAGTCGCGCCGAGATCCCTATATCGGTGATCATGACCTGCCGCGAATCGGAGGTCCAGCGGTTGCTCTTCGCGCGCGCCGATACCACGAAGACGCCCTTCAAGGTGTCGGTGACGATGCCGCCGACGTCGATGGTGCTGAGAAGTTCCTCGTTCCTCTCGGATGGCAGGGGCATGTCTTTCACGAAAAGGCTGCGCCCGACGAGGTTCAGCCCTCGCCCATAGCCGCGGTTGGATACGAAACCGCCGGAAAGATAGTAAACCAGGTTGTTTAGAAAGACGTGTTCAATCTCGATCGCTACCGTATCGAGATTGACCGTCGTGACCTCCAGGAAGCGACGTCCCTCGCGCGGCATGAATACCCCGGTCGAGGTGAAGGCCACCGATGGTTGTAAATCGCCCATGGCGACGGCAGTGGTGAAGTCGTTTTGCAATGTGGCCTCGTTGACCGCACGCAGTCCGGAGGCGACACTGACCTGGTAGACCTTCCCGGGTTCGAAATGGCCGCGCAAGTATACCCCGCTCCAGCGACTCTCGACGGTGAAATCCACCGCCGGATCGATCGTTATGTAGTCCTTGATATCCTGCGTAACCACGCGTGACGAGAAACTCACATCAATGACGCCGTTCTTGCCGGCCGTTCTCGGTTCCACTCGCTGGACGGTGAAAGCCCAGTCGCGCTGTGACCTGAGATTCATATTGTACTCGTAGGCGTTCAGCATCCCCCGACTGCCGTTTTCGCAGACGAGTCCTTCCTTGATGCGGACATAGTAGGTTTGACTGCGGTTGGTGAGCATCACCGCCCCGGTCTGGACCACGACCTCACGGGCGTATTTTTGCGGCGCCACGGGGCCGTATATCTGCAACGTCGTGTCCACCACGGGGTCGCCGGCGGGGCTGACCGACACCACTTCCAGTCTGCTGTTGGCCGCACCCTTGCCGCCCTCAACCGAGAGACGGCCGCGCAGGTCCTCGAGGTCAACTGCATAATTGAAATACAGGTTTATGTAGCAGTTAACCCAACCGGCCGCATCCCGGATGCCGGAAAATTCGTGACCGCAATAGTCAACGACGACATCGGGGGTGTGGAACTCGAAGACTCTGTCTTCCTTAACGCGATTGCCGTTGATCCAGTCGCGATCGGACCGTATCTTCACTTTGTAATCGGTTGCGGGCTTCAGGGGCTCACCGGGGAAGAACCTCAACACGTTGGTGCCTATCCATCGAGAAATACCCGGAATCTCCGGCTCGAACACCAGCGGTGGATTCGTCTCCGGCCGATCGATGCTGTCGGCGGGCACCATGTCGGCTGAAAACATGACCGTTATGTTGGTTTTCACCTCGGTCTTGCCTTCGGGCTGGAATGACTTGACCTTGACGGCTCTGTCGGCCGTTTGGGCGGCTGCTCCGGGAGCGAGCATCAGGGCCGCAGCAATCACCAGCAGGGCCAGCGTCAGCCGTACGCATAATTGAACCGTTAAACCGCGACTGAAATCACGCATGAGAAATCTCCCCGAAAAAAGAATTATTTCCTGATCATGGAATAAGTTTTATGTCCCACTTTGAGATGGTCACAACCCACCTGCATGGAGTCAATATAAGCCGCCCTGTTTGGCAATGCAATAATGTTACGCCGGCGTTGCCGACGCCACGAGGGCAAAAAAAACCGGGCTGAGAGATTCCAGCCCGGTCGGCGACGATGTCGCCTTCATGTATCGCAAGGATTGTATTACCTCAGGTGGTGGCCGCCTGGGGAGGTGTAGCCGGCGCCGGCTTCCCGGAGCCGCCTTTATTGTCCTTGATGCCCTCGACGAGCGCGGCCAGCGACGAGATTATCCCCGTAGCCTCATAGGGCAGGAATATCTTGTTGGCCTCGCCCTCGGCCAGTTTGGGGAGCATATCGAGGTACTTGAGGGTAATCAGCTTCTCGTCGGGGCGACCGTCGTGGATGGCCGTGAACACCGAGGTAATAGCCTCGGCCTCGCCTTTGGCGACCGTCAACTGCCGGAATCTCTCGGCCTCGGCCGTCTTGCGAACGGCCTCGGCATCACCCTCGGCCTCGAGTATCTTCGACTGCTTGTAACCCTCGGCCTTGGTAATCTCCGCCTGCTTCACGGCCTCGGCGTCGAGGATCGTGGCCCGCTTGTCGCGCTCGGCCTTCATCTGGCGGCTCATGGCGGTGGTGATATCCACCGGCGGATCGATGCGCTGCATCTCGACGCGGTTGACCCTGACCCCCCATTTGTCGGTGGCCTCGTCGAGCACGTCGCGAAGTTGCCCGTTGACCTCGTCACGCGAAGACAGGCAGGCGTCGAGATCCATCTCACCGATGACGTTTCTCAGGTTGGTCTGCGCGAGCTTGGTGGCGGCAACGATGTAATTGGCGATCTCGTAACGCGAGCGAACCGGGTCGGTTACCTGGGCATAGATGATGGCGTCTACCTCGACATTGACATTGTCGCGAGTGATAACCATCTGGGGCGGAACGTCCAGGACCACCTCCCGCATATCCACCTTGATAGTGGTATCGAAGAAGGGCACGATCAGATTGAGCCCCGGATCAAGCAGACGCTGGTACTTGCCCAGCCGCTCGACGAGACCTTTCTCGAAGGGTCGGATAATGCGTATCGCCTGGGCGACCAGGACGAAGACGAACACCACCAGGACGCCAAGAGCTATAATTAAAGCCGGATTCATATCTCTACTCCTTTCACTCGGTAATTTTCTGCACGTGGACCTTGGCGCCCGTGACCGCCATCACCCGGACCTTCTCATGAGCCTCGATGGTCTCGTCGGCCCGAGCGCTCCAGACCTCACCTTCCACCTTCACCTGGCCGCCGAGGTCGGGATCGATGGTTTTGGTTACCAGGGCAACCTGGCCGATCAGGGCGTCAACATTCGATTTCTGTGGTGAAGGCTTGGTGATTTTTTTGGCCAGCATCCGCGCAAACGGCAGGAGGCCCAAGGTCACGATTATGAAAATGCCCACCTGCCAGTAATAGCTGTCCGGGTTGAAATGGCCGAAAACCATCGCCGCCGCGCTACCGACAACGAAACACGCGAATAGAAAGCCCGGCGACATCAATTCCAGTATCAGGAAAATCACCGCCGCCGCCAACCAAACCCAGAACATAGTTGACATCTTAGTTCCTTTCTGCTTTCTAGCCTTCGGAGAGAATACCCGGTTTGGCGGGTCTTATTCGATGAAATCGAATGACCCCATAAACTGCCCGGGCAGGTCGGGCTATATTGGATCTTTGGTATAAGGAAAGCCCGGGCCGGGCCGTGTTGTCAACATAAACTCAAGAGCATCAGATAGTTTTGGTCACGTTTGGGATCTTGAAGGGGCAAACGTGGCCTGCAATCGGAAAGAACAGAATGCATGAGCCCTACAGCCAGCTGTCGAAAATTTACGATCGTATGGGCGCCGATGAACACTCCATTCGTATGACCGAATACTGCAACCAGATTTTCCGCCGCTTTAATATAGCGCCGCGCGAAGGCCTGGAACTCTGCTGCGGAACCGGTACGGCCCTGGGACTTCTGGCCGATGGCGGTATTGAGATGTCGGGATTGGACGGCAGTGCGCATATGCTCGCCGTGGCGGCCAAAAAACTCCGCGGCCGGGGTATCAAACTGTACCAGAAGACCCTGCCGCGATTCCGTCTTCTGGACAATGCCTCCTCGAATCGCACCCGGCGCTTCGATCTCGTGACCTGCTTCTATGATTCACTGAACTATCTCAAAAACGGCCGCGAGTTACAGGCCGCCTTCCGCTCGGTTTACCGTCATATGCTCCCCGGCGGCTGGTTCATTTTCGATATGAATACCGCGGCGGCGCTCAAAATAATCTGGGGCGGCCAGGTTTTTGCCGATGCCTGGGACGACATCGCCTGGGTGTGGAAAAACGAGTACGATGAGAAAAAGCAATCGGCCGCCTGTCATACGATCAACTTTGTCAAAAAAGGAAAACTGTGGGAGCGGTTCGACGAGGTGCATGTCGAACGGGCCTATGACAACGACAAAATCCAGGCTATGCTCCGAAACGCCGGTTTTGAAGTCATGGGTTTCTACCGCTGCTTCTCGTTTCTCAAGGCGACGCGCAACACCTATCGTATTTGCGGGGTCGCAAGGCGGCCCGATTAGGCCCCCACGAAAAAACCGAAGCCGGGCGGCTTCGGTTATATTGTTGTAACACCGTGATTCTTCACCTGCAAACTGCAGGGCGGGGAGCTAAGCCCCTCACGTGAATCTACTACTGCACTTGGAAGGCTCGCAACTACTGCAGCCGCTGGAAATCCCCTTGCTGGAAATCAGCGAAATAATCCGGTGGACGTTTTCCGACTTGCATTTGTTGCAGGGAACCGATTCCGTCTGTCCGGAAACCAGTTCTTCGAAAACCTCTCCACAGTCGTCGCACTTGTATTCGAATATCGGCATTTCTCTTTCTCCTAATCCGCTATCGACATGACCGCCCCGGTCACGATCCCCACTCCGCCGGCGAGCCAGGGGTTACACATGAGGGCTCATGTCGAACCGAAGGAAATATAAGCAAAAGAGACCGCAAATCCAAGGGCTCCACCAATAATTGTGTAGAGCCCGGTTCTCATAATTTTCGAACGCGTCACTTCTAATCGTTCCTTTCAGGAACTTCGGTGCCCACACATGGCTATACCGAAGCCTCCATGATGCTGATGAGTGTGTTCTCGACTTCCGTGGCCAGTTTTTCAAGACCGGCCTCGGGGAGCATGTCCGCGATCATCGACGGTCTGGCCAGGGTCACAACGGTTTTGCCGCCGTCGGTGTGGACGCTGAAACGGCAGGGCATGAAAATCGCTACGCCAATATCCTTCTGGGTGGCCGTGTGGGCGAATTTCGCGTTACAGACCTCGATGATCTTCAGCGGTCCGCGCTCGAGATCCTTCTCGGCCAGCGTGGCCTGAACATCGTGCACGGCCAGTACCCGGAATTTGTGCTCGGCCGTCCGGCTGTGAATATTCTCGACGACTTCTTCGAACGATTTGTTCGACTCCAGTCGGTAGGCCAGTTTTTCAAACATCTTAGGCTCCATACTCGGTGTTGTTGTTCATTACCGGGTTAGATGGACTTGGTGACAAAATGATTCGGATTATTCCGATAATATTTCGTAACTGGTGGTCACTTTTGCCTTTTCGACCATTGTCTGGCTGACGACGCAGTATTTTTCCTCGGAGAGTTCAATGGCTTTGGCCAGTTTGGTCTCGCTGAGGTCTCTGCCGCGGGCGATGAACTTGACTTCGAAGGTGTGAAACGGTTTCGGGTAATCTTCGTTCTGGTGGGCGATGACCTGGATCTCGAGGGCGGTGAGTTGCTGACGCTGTTTTTCGAGGATCCTGACAACATCGACGCCGGTACAGCTGGCGATGCCGAAGAGAAGCAGTTCGGTCGGTTTGAAACCGGCTTCTTCGCCGCCGACCGCCTTACTGCCGTCAGTGATGATAGTATGCCCGAAAGCGCCCTGGCCCTCGAACTTTATTCCGCCCGTCCAGTTCATTTTTACTGAGATCATATGTGTCGTTCTCTCCTGTGTGTCAATTGTCTTTATTCACCACTGGAATTGGTTAAAATTGATTGAAATAATCCAAAATTCTGATGCCATTATAAGGACACCGCCGGTGGTTCGCAAGGATGTCTTCCACCCGCGGTCAGACTCTCAGATTCCCTTCAGTTGCTCGCGGAATTCCTCGACGCTCAGGGCCGGGAGCCCGCACACGGAGTTGCGGCAGAGATAGGCCCTCGCCGTGCCGTCGTCCGCTGCTCGGCCCTCGAACAAAGGCAGCGGCGAGTCACCGTCGTCGTGAACCGCCACCAGGCGGTTGGGCAGAAAACGGCCGTAAATCTCGGCCACCATGTCCTGGCGATGCTGTTGATTACCGACGATGACGATCTCGATTTTATCCGAAAGGTAGTAGTCGAGAGCCATAACCGCCGAGGTGAGGCCCGAGCTTGAAGCCAGTCGTCCCGATATTGCGTGCAGGGCTTTTTCACCGGCCGTGACGAAACTCTTGTCGCCGGTAATGCGGTTGAGCTTGAACAGGTTCTCGATCATAATCGAACCCGGAGCCGGGATCGAGCCGTCGAACTCGTCACGAGGCCGGACTATCAAGTCGTCCTGCCCGTCCGGCCGCAAATAGAAAACTCCGGCATCATCCATGAAAAGCTCGACCGCGTTGGAGGCGAGTTCCTGCGCCAGTTCTATCCATCGGTGGCTGTCCCGGCTTTGGTCGGTCTCGAACAGGTCCAGCAATCCTCGGATATAGTAGGCATAGTCCTCGAGAAATTCGCCGGTGGAATGCCGACCCTCGCGGTACGAGTGCGTCAGCCGGTCATCCCGAAACATCTCCTCGAACACGAAATCGGCATTGCGCCCGGCGGCGTCGAGGTAGCGTTGGTCGCCGGAAACCTGGTAGCCCTTGCAGAAGGCCGTCAGGGCCAGGCCGTTCCAGGATGTCAGAATCTTGTCGTCGGTGAGCGGCGGTATCCGTTTCGATCTTTCTTCATAGAGCTTGCGGCGCATCTCAGAAAGCTTCTTTTCGAACTCGCCACCCGTCCTCTCCCGCAGCATTTTCTCCGAGGCGTCGGTCATGTTGAGTATATTGTGGCCCTCGAAATTACCCTGGCGGGTGACATTGTAGAAGCGGTTGAACACCGCCGCGTCTTCCGCGCCGAGGATGCTGACGATTTCCTGTTCGGACCAGACATAGAATTTGCCTTCCTCGCCCTCGCTGTCGGCATCCACCGCCGAATAAAAACCGCCGTTGGGGGCTGTCATTTCGCGGATGATCCAGTCGAGGGTTTCACGGATAGGTCTCAGGTAGAATTCATCGCCGGTGATCTGCCAGGCCTCGGCATAAACCGGCACCAGCAAGCCGTTGTCGTAGAGCATCTTCTCGAAATGGGGCACGAGCCAGGCGCGATCGGTGCTGTAACGGGCAAACCCGCCCCCGAGATGATCGTAGATCCCCCCATTGGCCATAGCCCTCAGGCCGCCGAGTGAGGCCTCGAGGAAGGATGAGTCGCCGGTGGCGCCATATTGACGCAGAAGGAGCGACAGCTCCGGGGCGTGGGGAAACTTCGGCGCATTGCCAAAACCGCCGTACTGATTATCGATGTTGGCCATGAGGCCGCGCGCGGCTCCCGTAACCATAGTCTCGGTCAACACCGCGGCCGGTCCGGATGTTTGCAGTCGCTGCGTGACCTGGCCGAAAATGTTTTGCGCCGAGGCAACAACCTGATTCTTATCTTCCCGGTAGGCCTTGGAGATCTCGGTAATGAGACGCCGGAAGGATGGTTTCCCATAATTGTCCACGGCCGGGAAATAGGTGCCGGCAAAGAACGGCTTGAGATCCGGCGTCAAAAACACCGACATCGGCCAGCCGCCCGAACCGGTCATGGCCGTCGTGAACGACATATAAATCTGATCGATGTCGGGACGCTGTTCGCGATCCACCTTGATACTGACGAAATGCTCGTTCAAAATCGCGGCAACATCTTCGCTCTCGAATGACTCGCGCTCCATAACATGGCACCAGTGGCAGGCGGCATAGCCGATGGACAGGAAAATCGGCTTATCCTCTGCCTTTGCCTTTGCCAGGGCATCGTCGCCCCACGGGTACCAATCCACCGGGTTGTGGGCGTGGGCGAGAAGGTACGGTGAATTTTCGTCGGCCAGGTGGTTGGTGTACTTGTGTTCGGTTTTATCAGCTAATGACATGTTTCCCTCGGTTTTTCCCTCGCACGATAGAAGCACAAGAAAAGCAGCCAGGATCACGGACAGTCTGATGGTTGTTACCACAATTGATGGTCTTGCTCCTCGGCGTAGAAGGCAGTCTTTCAAAGATCGCCGCCTGGTTTCAGATTGCAATTGGTTTACAAACAAGGGGTAGATCAATATGGTTCCCCTGAGAGGGGCGGGTCCAACAGCGGGGCCGGCAATCAGGCTCAGTCGAGGGATATGGGAACAAAGGCGAAGGACGTTACGGTAATCTCGATAAAGGGCAGGGTCTTGCTCATGCCTTCCACATGGCCGGCATTGTTCAGACGATCGACACCGCCTTTCAGGTCAACGTAGAAGTGATCCAGGAAAAAGCTGCGAAAACCGGCGGCAACGGTCAGGGTTTTCTCTACCGTACCGGTGGGGAACGATTCGGAGTAGTCGCCGTCGGTATTGAGCCAGGGCGCCGTCCACTCGGCCGTCACCGATCCCTCGCCGCGGCGGCGATAGCCCACCTGCAGAGAGACCTGCCGGTACTCACCCAGCCAGTGGGCGAGGTGCAAAGTCAGGTAATCGTAGTCATTGCCGTCGGCGCCACCGATCAGGTCGCCGTGGTACAAATAGCGGTTCCTCTCGAAGACCTGGTTGAAGGTCCAGTTGTTCACCCGTGTGTATTCCAGCCGCGCGTCAAGGATATCGCCGAGATCACTCCAGAAGGCTCCCGCGAGAAGCCCGATCTGGTCCGGCTCCTGGTCCGATTGTTGACTGTCGTCCACCTGCAAATCGTCTACCATCACCTGGCCGTAAAGCTTGAGGCCCGTTACGGGTTTACAGGTCAGGTCGAACCCGAGAACGGTGTTGTCGTTGGTGTCCTCGTTGAGCTGGGCGGCATGAAAAAGTATAATCGGGTTGAGGTAAAAGAGATCCACCGAGCGGCCGGGACCGCCGAATATGATTGTTTCGAAGGCGCCGATTCTCAGGCAATGGCCCAAATGGAAATCGAGTCGGTGACCGGCGAAATAGCGGTTCTCAAACTGCGCCACGCCGTCAACCTCCGGGCTGAGCCCATCCAGTCGCGCCAGGCGATAGGATAAGGTCAGGCGACCCCAGCGGAAGGCGTAGCCGAGCCCGTCCATGCTGACCTGCGGCCCGAGGATCAATGACCTTCGCGGTCCCCAGAACGAGGCAAACCGCCCGACGGTGAGGTCGAACCGCGTCGACCGGTAAGAGGCGAAGGCGTTTTCGGTGCTTCCGGCCAAACCGCGCCATTTCTTGCCGGTATAGTCCGGGGCTTTGGCCTTTTCCTCGTCTAGAATGAAATTGGCATAGACAAAGATCCTATCGGACACCTGTCCGACAATACCGCCGCGAAAGAATTCGTAGCCGGTTGGCGAACTCTCTTTGACGGAGCGGAACTTTTCTCCGGCGAATCCGAAGACGGTGAGCTGTCGGGGGGAGAGGTCCTTCAGGGCGCGAAAGGGGCCGAGGCGAGTGCCGGTATTTTCGATGCGGTAAGGTCCCAGTTGATAATCGAAGCGGTCGAGGCGGATACACTCGTTCTTCTCGTACAACTCGTATAGAAAATCGTACTCGGGACTACCGAGGGGTACCACACCGGCCCCGGCGCTCAAAGTGGTGAGAGTGATGATCAGGCAGAGAAGAATCGACCCTTTCGGATTGGCGGGATTCGGCAATTTGTCTTGAGGTTTGTCCGGAATGGGATGAGGTTTCGATGTCTTCATGTCACAGCGCGCCCTGCTCAGGATGCGCCCTCGCCACGAATGACGGCCGGGATGGTTCGGGCCAGAATTTTGGCGTCCATGAGGAGCGACCAGTTGTCGATGTAGTCCAGGTCGAGACGCATCCAGTGTTCGAAATCGACGGCGTTGCGGCCGTTAACCTGCCACAGGCAGGTGATGCCCGGCTTGACCGACAGCCGACGGTGCTGCCACGGTTCGTAGGCGGCCACCTCCTTCGGCAACGGCGGTCTTGGTCCCACCAGGGACATGTCGCCGCGGAGGACATTCAGAAATTGAGGGACCTCATCAATAGATGTTTTCCGCAGGAAGCGACCCACTTTGGTCACGCGGGGGTCGTTTCTTATTTTGAAGACCGGTCCGGACATCTCGTTGTGTTGCTCCAGGCCGTTTTTCTTTCCTTCCGCATCCATGCCCATGGTGCGAAACTTGAGGAGCCGAAATGGTTTGCCGTTGATCCCGCAACGCGTTTGCCGGAAAAACACCGGTCCCCTGCTGGTCAGTTTTATGGCCGCCGCCGCCGCCACCATAATGGGCGTGGCGAAGATCAGTCCGACCAGGGCTCCAAGGCGGTCGAGAGCCGCTTTGGTCAACAAAGCCATTTGGCATCCGGGTCGGCTGCAACAGATCAGTGCCGGCAGGCCATTGAGGTATCCCGGCTGCACATCCGAGAAACAGGGGTACAATATCTCGGGTAACAGGCACACATTAATGCCCATCTCGTCGGCGGTTTTCCGGATCGTCCGGGCAAAATGTAATTGGTCGGCTTCCAGGGCGATGATAAGGGCGTCAACCTGACAGGTGGCGATGATGTCGCGCAGGGAATCGGGGTGTCCGATCAGGGGAACGTCACGATAACGCCAGAAGCCGGTTCGCTCAAAGTCGAGAAAACCCGCCAGGAGGGTATCCGTCTCGGGGGCGTCGAGGACGGCGTCGGCGGCGGTTTTGGCCAGCGGGCCGGTGCCCACTATCAGGGCCTGGTCCCGTGCAACGTTACCCAAAGAGCCATCCGAGGAATCAGCCGACTTTCGCGACCACCTCGAAAACATGTGACGGAACAGGTACATGAAAGACACCTGCAAGGCTAAATTCAAGGTCAGGAACAGGGCCAGACCGGGTCTGTCTGACGGCCGGCCCCACACGTATGCCGCCGCCAGGAGGAAGACGGCAATATAGGCCTCGTCGACAAGGAGTCGGCTAAGGCGTTTTCGTATGGTGTGGCCGTGCAACAACGGGCGCGGTCCCCGTGATATACGATACACGCCGCGGACAATTGTCAGCAATACGGCTGTGTTCACCAATAAACTAAAGTCGATTTTACTGTCAAGTAAAACCGTGACCGCCAGCGCCGCCAGAGAAATAAGCAGGGCACCGGCCGATCCGGCCATGCGAAGGATCAGTTTTCTTATCTTCTGTTGCATTACTCGTTTGCCTTAGACGCGCCCGGCAGATTTCCGGTCTGTGCGCGATCTCCCGTGTTTAAGCAAAGGTGTCATATCCGCGTTTTCGCAGGTCGAGGCCCGGGCGGTCAGGCCACGGTCTCGGCTTCGCTCTCTTTGATCTTGTCTCCACTGTTGAGCAAATCGGTTTCGCTTTCAAGATTCCTGATCCTGTTGCGCGGCGCCGGGGTGGCTGTTCGAGTCGCCCGCGAGCGAAGTTGCACGCCGCGGCGATCGAGCTTCGTCATCCGATACTCCGCCTCGGGCATTTTGCCGAAGACGGCTATGAGTTTTTCGTTGGACAGCTCCGACTGGATGCGATAGAGGAGATAGTGGGGCAAGTCCGGGTAGCGCTCCAGGTTTTCACTCGGGACCTGGGCCCTGGTCAGCTTCTTGCACACGGCCCCGCAATCGGCAACGCGCAGCAGCAGATAATCAGTGGCGCAGATGCGGCATTGCACGCCCAGGCCGCTCAGGGCCATGGCGATCCGCAGGGATTCGTCGTGGATCTCCTGCAACCGCGTCGTCATCGCCTCCTCGTTGATGAGCGAGGCCAGGATCGTCTTGCGTATCGTCAACGACAGATGCCGCGGACGGTGGCCTTGACGCAGTCTCTCAATCGTATCCGTCCGGGCAATAACATACCCGGTGTCCGAGGAACTGATCGAGAACGAGGCCGTGAAAGACCTCAGGATAGCGACGTTCGAGAGGACGCTCAGGAGCGGGAAGGCCGTGATGCCGTAGTAATCAAAATAGTATTCATCGACGATGAGTAGTCCGGAGGGAACCGCCCGGGCCAGCTGTTCAAGATCGGCCAGGGAGAAATTCGCCCCGGTGATACGGTTGGGGTTGGCCACATAGATCAGATCATGAGGTGTTGTGACCGCCTCCAGAACGCTGTTGACGTCGCCGGCAAAGGGGGAATCGCCCGTTTGTTCGACGAGCTCGACCTGGGCTTTTTCGGCGGCCATGGCCACCGCAGGGGTTACCAGTCCCGCCGTTATAAGGCGACTTCGGGGTTGATAATGTACGTTCAACAGATCCGCAAGCACCTCGGAGAATTCCGCAAAGGGCAGAATCATCGATTTTTCGGCCATGGCCCTGCGGGCGACCCAGGCCGTAAGATCTTCGAGGTTAACGTGAGAAATTGCCGAGAATGAAGTCATGACTTTAATCCCTTTCTCCTGGAGCCCACCGGCGGCTCTGTCCTCAGATTCTCTATGGGAAACGGGCGGATGGCCCCTTCCGACGCTGATGCGGGGGAGAGGGTTTGATCGGAAGCGATACAACTGCGCGTGGCGCAGTGTTCTTTCGGGGAATCTTTGTGAAGCAGAGAATGTATCCGGCTTGCCCCCATTTTCCACTTGCCCGTCTGGTAGTCTGTTTCGCTCATGTTCGTTCGGCTTTCATTTCGGTGCTTTAGCCACCTTGTGTATTGCAAGGCCGGTGCCGATTTGTCCTGTTTTTGAACAGTTACGCCTAAGTGGTTGTGAGGCAGGCGAATAAATATGCCGAGGGCGTGTTTTGCTTTGGTTGAGGGGTTGTTTTATCGGCTCTGGAGGCTCTGTTTTTCCTGCCCTGCAGGGCAAAGGATTCCGCCTGTAAAAAAAACCGCCCGGGTCTCGGTGGATCCCCGGGCGGTTCTTTGGAAGGTAGGAAGAACACTTGGAAATTTGATTTTGGCCTACAAATTACTCACGATGAAGACCGAGGTCAGAAGGCCGGTCACCATACTCAGGGCGGTGGCCACGGTTTTTCCCCAGTCGCGGTCCTTTTCGATTTTCTGAGGCACCACGATGATATCGCCGAGTTCCACCCGCTGTCCGAGGACGCCGTCACTGAGTACCTCGCCACTGGCCCTGATCAGGCGGGTGGCGCCCTCGTCGGCGTTATGGGTGAAATTGCCGGCCTGCTTGACATAGTACCTGACATCTTCGCGCTCGGTAAAGCGAATGGTACCGTCGGCTCCCACCGCACCCATAACAGAGATTCCCGAGGGTATCGGCGGCACGTATATGTGATCGCCGGGTTCGAGGATGATGTCACCCTCCCGGCCGCCTGTTGTCAGCAGGATGTGGGTGTCGATGATAATCCGGTTTATCGAGGTGGCCGTAACCACCGGAGTCGCCTGCCGTTTTACTTCACCGGTCGAATCCTGAACCAGCGGCCGCGATTTCATCAACAGCTCGTTGACGCGAGCGCGCTTGAGATAGTCCTTGATGCTGGCTCTCTCGAGGATCAGCCCTCTGGGAAAGGCCTTCTCCGTGAATCCGCCCGAGCGCTGCAGAACCTGGTACAACGACTCATTGTCTTCCGACAGTATGTATTCGCCCGGATAGAGCACCTCGCCCTCGACCGTAATCGATCGATCCTGCTGCCAGTTGGGTATCCGGCGCACGAACAACCGATCGTCTTCGCGAAGGAGGGTCTGGTGCGCGCTGTTGTTGTCGAGATCGAGGTAAGTAAGGCTAACTTCGCCGACACTGTCAATGCGAGCCAGTTCGGCGCGGGCCAGGCTGGCCGAACGGGTATAAAACCCGGCCAGGAAGATCAGGTCGGCAACCGACATATCGTCATAAAGAGGATACCAGCCGGCTTTCTTGACCTCACCTTCGATATAAACTTTCCGTTCCCATTGAACATTGTCAATGGAGTAGATGTGGATCGAGTCGCGATCGGTGAGAAGGACGTCGGCGGTCTCGTCGCCGTTGAGGATGCTTTTCAAATCCAGCGGAATGATCTCGGAACGCCAGTCTCGGTGACGGCGAAAAAGATCGGCCCGCTCGAAGTAGACATCGTAGGTTTGTAGTTGCCCCTGGTTTATCAGATCCGAAACCCGGGTGCTGTCGTTGCGCTCGTAATAGCCCGGATGTTTGACCTGTCCGAAGAGGGCCACCATGTTTTTCTTCGCTTCAAAGATGGAATATATCGTCAGGCGGTCGCCGTCGAGCATGGTCAGTTGTTCGTTGGTATTCTCGCTCGAGGAATCTCCCGAGAGATTGAGATCGATAACTTCCCACTGGTCGCGGCCGGAAATTCTTTCGAGCATAACGCGGTTGAGGTAGGCCTCGGCCGAGGCATTGCCGGCCAGGCTCAGGACCTCCGAAGCCGTCTCCGAGCCCAGCAATTCGTACCAGGCCTGGCGGTTGACGCGTCCACGCACGGCCACGCGCGGGCCGGCCACGGGCACGAAGATCACGTCGCCGTTGCGCAATTTGATATCGGTAGAGTTGTCGCCCTCGAGCAGAAAGCGGTAGAGGTCGACCACGGCCTCGGTTTTACCGACACGGATGAGCTTGATACCTCGCATCGAGCCGCGCTGGTTGGGCCCGCCGGCCACGTAGAGGGCGTTGAATAGCGACGTCAGGGAGGATACCGTGTAGGCCCCGGGGCGTTCTACCTCACCGGTAACATAAACCCGGATGGAACGAATCTTCCCGAGAGAACAGGTTATCTCAAAGTCGGAGTAAACCTTCGAAAAACGTGTGCGGGCGCGCTCGACGAATTGCTCGAGGCTCAGCCCCCAGGCTACAATCTCTCCGACCGTGGGGGCAAATACCTTGCCTTCGCGGTCGATGACGAGGTTGTATTCTTTATCGACGCGGCCCCACAAATACAAAATGAGTTGGTCGCCGGGCCCCAGGATATAGTCGGCCGCCGAGGCAATGTCCGCCGGCGGGTCAAGATCGGTATTGCGCTCGAAGAAAGCCAGCCCGAACGGTTCCAGGCGGTCGAAAGGGACCAGGTCGGCGCCCTCATTGACCAGGTGGGTGATACTGTCTTCGGCCATGGCGCCCGGTGAATTCGCCCCGGTCGCCGGTAATTCGCGTACCGGAGCTTGTTCCTGGCCGCGCAGTTGCGGACTGTGATAAACCTGGCTGCCTGACGGCGGCGCTGTTCCGCCGGTATTATAGAGATTCAGCAGGTAGGTTTTCTCTGATTCGGTCAAATCCGAGAGATCCTGTGCGATGGCTGTCTTAAACCAATGCAGGGATACCAGGATAATGACCAATATCAGCCAGATTAGTACCCTCTTTAACATTTCTCTTACCTTCCCATGGCAAGCGTGTTGTCTGCCTTGGCCGGGATTGCCGACCACCTTCCGATTACCCTCAAATGCAAGGTTGATGCCGACACCGCGCTTTACGGGCTAAAGCATTTTACAGCAAACACTTAAGAGTGTGATGCAACCGCCACTTGACAATGCGAACAGTGCCCGAATGCGAAATCGCTTCCGGGCCGCGACAGATATTTTTTCCGGCATGAGTGATTCGGGCTCGCACCGGGCAGTCAAACATGAGAGCGGACCGCAGAAGGCAACAATGACCGTCTTTCATTTATTTTCGCCCTCGTGGGATGGCATCTCGGCCGCGCCGAATCGCCGTCGGGGCGATTTTGCGCTTGACGTTCCGGTGGTTGCGAGCGTCTGTAGGATGTTTTGGCATTTGATTTCGTCGGCGTCCCACTCCCGGCTTCCGGACGGTCAAAAAAGGACTCCCGGCTCTTGACATTCGGGATGGGTTGTTTTAGCTTAGCGGATTGTTTTGCCAGCGAAAGCTGCCTGACGACATTGATTTGTACATATGGGAACCGCGAGGTTTCCGGTTAACTTGTCCGGGGTGAGTTTCGGTAGAGATGTACCCGGGCATAAATGAGTGTGGGTTTTTGTTATTACATATTTAATTGATGGAGACGAGAATGGGGATTGTTAGAGTCTCAGCCATTGTCCTGGTTGTTGTGACATTACTGTCTCCGGTGGTTTCGGCCAGCGGGCTTGAAGGCCTCGGAGTCGGCACCAGAGCGACCGCGCTGGGAGGCGCGTTCCGCGCAGTTGCCGATGACTGGACCGCCGCCTTTTACAACCCGGCCGGATACGCCAATATTTATGACAATCAACTGGGTGCCAATCTTGGCCTGGTTCACTTCCGCAATGAGATAACACCCAACTACCGCTGGGGTGGTGTTTACGAAACGGGTGTACTGAATGATCAGGTGGGATATAACGATCATTCCATACAGTCGATGCCGGCGGGTGGCTTTATCGTTCGTCTTCCCTTCTGGGGCGAGACCGTATTCGGGCTTTCTGCTTACCAGCAGTTTGACTACAATGTCACCTGGAAACTTTATGAGCATCGCCCGGAATATAACGGCTACGATGCGCCGGCTCTGCCGGACAACCAGTACGAGAACAACTTCGATGTCGTCTCGTTTCAATTGACCGCCGCCCGGGAATTCGTTGAGAACAAGCTTTCCCTCGGCGTCGGATTGCAGGTCAACCGCGGTGATCTGAACTATACTTCCCCGGTTTTCAGGGACAATCCCTATCTCGAGCGGGATCCGAACTGGGAGTTTGCCGACTATCCCAACGATAAGATAGTCCAGTGGATCAGCAACGACGGTAATGGTTGGTCGTTTGCAATCCGGGCCGGTATGCTTCTGAAGCAGAGCGAAAAGCTCTCGCTGGCCCTGACGGCGAACGTGCCGTTTAACATCACCATCAGCGGTCGCAGCGCCCTCGAATTCTATATGCCGGAAGGTCAGGTCTTGCCGAACACGTATTCGCCGGGCAGTGTGGAATACCTCATGGTGAGCGGTGACAAGATCACCGATTCGGCGGATTTCGAGACCTCCGTCAAGTTACCGCCGACAGTCGGTTTCGGTATGGCTTTCCAGGCCAGCGAGAAACTGCAGTTGAGCCTCGACGCCGAGTACACTTTCTGGTCGAGCTTCGAAGGCTTCGACTTCGAGTACACGGAACACAGCGGGTTCGGGCGCAACCACCCGGCCGACACCGCGGCCGACATGGCGACGTTCTTCAAATCCGACATCTCGGTTCCGATCGATTGGTCGGATGCGATCAAGGTCATGGCCGGCGCCAGTTACGATCTCTCGGAGAAGTTTACTCTCATGGCCGGCGCCTCAATGGACCAGTCGCCGACCAGTGAAGACGAAATGCAGATACCGCAGATCGTAGACCTGGGCACCAAATGGGGTCTGAACGCCGGATTCATAGTCCACATCCAGCAGTGGGATCTCGGCCTTGCAACCAGCTATATCAGCCAACCGGATGAAGAAGTCGCATCGCTGACTGATATCAACGGCGATGGCATTATGGATAACTTCGCAGGCAGCTACAAAGCAGACACATACCAGACCACGCTGTCGATAAATTATCGGTTTTGAGGAGATGAGAAATGGTTAAGAATATTCGGTTCATAATTCCTCTGATAGCATTGGCGCTGGTTGTGGCTTTCGGCTGCTCGGATCGCGGCACGAATTCCGGGAATCTTTCAATTGTGCCCGGCAATCCATCTCCCGATCAGCACAGCTTTTACCATTCCTTTGCAATGCAGGTGGGAAATCCCTTCCAGTTGCTCTATGCCGACATTTATATTCCCGAGTCCGCGTCTTACCTCTTCGGCGGCACCGGTGGCGACCCCGTTCCGCTTCTGATCCTGTTGCCGCCCCAGGGAGGGAATCAATACTACTATCGGAATCACGGCCTCTATGAGGTTGCCGATCGTCTGGCGGCCGAAGGTAAAATCGGCACTATGGTCATTTTGACGATCAACAACGACCCCATCTTTGGCGGAAATTTCTACGCCGGTGTCGGTCACCCGGAATTCGAGGTCATCGATCCCCGACACGTTCCGGGTAGCCACCGCTATATTGACACCCTGGTCGGACATCCTGCGGGACTCTACGACGAGGTCGTCGGTGATTCCCTGATCCACTGGTTCCGGGGCAAGTATGAAGCATCCTCCCCGACCGGTGACAAGGGCCAGTGTGCCATCGGCGGTATCGGTATGGGAGCCTACGGCGCTTTCCGGGCCGCGATCATGAACCCCGGCACCTTCAGCTCCGTTTCGGGTATTGACGGACCTCTTGATTTTGACGGCGCCGACGGTTCCAGCGGCCTGATCGATCTCATGAATTATGTTTTTGACGTTGAGCAGCCCGGAATCACCGCCTCCAATTTCCGCGGTCAGTTCGACAGCTCCGCGACATTGCCGGTATCGCGCATGTTCCTCGGAGGCGCGCTCGCCTTCTCGCCGCATGATACCCTGATCCGGTTCGAGTACGAAGTAGTCAACCAGTTCCAGACTGCGACCTCAATCGATACTCTTACCCGGGGCAAGATCGGCTACATCATTACCGATTCCACGACCCTGGTTGATAGTATTGTCACCCAAGATGCACGCAATTTCGATATGCATCTGCCGTTCAGTTACACCGACCGGCCGTATTTGCCTATCTGGAACAC
>CAZVUZ010000011.1:0-9770 GCA_964630485.1 uncultured Ignavibacteriales bacterium | reverse complement strand
CCATACGTGCTTATCACGATCGCGTCATTTTCGTATTGATCGACCCGAATCCCATACGTCGGAGAACCAACCATGCGCGTGTCCATTTGATTGGCGCTGCCGGTTGCCGTGTTTGTCAGGCTCACATGGCTTCCGCAGGTGAACTCAACGGCACCGATGTCTGGCTCGGTACCAGCACTGACGCCCAATACGGCTTCCACGACATGACCATGTCCTGGGCGGCGACCCTGGAGGGAACTGCCGGTGTCAACTTGACCGTCAGGGAGTTCGATGCCTACGAAGGCGGCGGCCCCGCCGTCGGTGGACGCTACCTTAACGAGTTGCTCGGAGACATGTTGGTGTTCCACTCCAACAGCTTCTATCCCAACGGTCTCGACGACTAATATATTCAGAAATGGTATAACCCGGAGGCGTCCGTGCCTCCGGGTTTTTTGATGCTTATGAACGATTCGGAAAAAACACATGATCTGCTCTCGATAGGAGCGCATCCCGACGATGTCGAAGTCGGCACCGGGGGAGTGTTGCTTCGGATGAATAGCCAGGGCCGCCGCTGCGGGCTGGTTATCCTCACTGAGGGCGAGATGGGGACCGGTGGCAATCCCGAGATCAGGGCCGCCGAGGTGAAAAAGGCGGCCGACATCCTCGGCGCCGACCTGATCAGGACCTTTGACTGGGGCGACACTCGGTTGGAAGACACCTACGAACGCCGTCTCGAACTGGCCCGAATCATCCGGGCGACCCGCCCCCGCGTCGTCCTCGCCCCTTACCCGCATGTCGGGCATGGTCGGCGGCAGTCACACCCGGATCACGTGGCTTCGGGAATACTCGCCATCAATGCCGCCCAGCTGGCGTCACTCAAAAAGGCCGATTTGCCGGGTGAACCGCACCTGGTGAAACGTATTTTCCACTACTTCCTGCCGCCGCGGGTGTCTCCGAACTTCGTTGTCGATATCACGCCCGAGTTTGATCGCTGGATCGCCGCCCTTTCGGCTCACGAGTCACAGTTTCTGAATCCGGAGAAGTCGAAGGATTATATCGAGTCCATTACCGCCATGGCGCGGTCTTTCGGACTCCAGGCCGGTTGTAAGTACGGTCAGGGCTTTTATGCCGTGGAGCCGATCCTTATCAACGATGTCATGCACCTTGTGGAAGATTCCGAAGCATAGCTGACTTAGTTGGATTCAAGGTTAAGCAAGTCCGTTACCGAACAGTAAAGTCCCGCAATATACTTTCAGATACATTACTCAGGCCAGTCGAGGAATAGATCAGCCGGTGGCTGTGTCAAAGGCCTGGCGCAGATCATCTATGAGGTCATCGACGTCCTCAAGGCCCACCGACAGTCGAATCAGGCCGTCACCGATCCCGTGTTTTTCACGGGTTTCCTTCGGTATTGAGGCGTGCGTCATCGAGGCCGGGTGATTGACGAGCGATTCCACGCCGCCAAGTGATTCGGCCAGCACGAACAACTGTGTAGCCATGACAAAGCGTTTTACCCGCTCGAAGTCTCCCTGCATGCGAAAAGAGATCATACCGCCCGGGGTTTTCATCTTATTCGGCAGTGGAAGGCCGTCCAGTCCGGGAAAGTATACTTCTTCTACGCTCTCGTGTTTTAGGAGGTATTCGGCCACCCGGCGGGCGTTTTCTGTGTGCCGCTCCATACGCAGATGGAGGGTTTTCAGACCGCGCAGGACGAGCCATGATTCAAACGGCCCGAGCATTCCGCCCACCGCGTATTGGTTGAAGTAGATGCGTTCGGCCAACTCCTTATCGTCGACGATGAGGGCGCCGCCGATGATATCGCAATGCCCGGCGAGGTATTTCGAGAGAGAATGCAGGACAATGTCGGCTCCCAGGGCTAGCGGCTGCTGATTGAATGGTGTGGCAAAAGTGTTATCCACTATGGTGATAACATTGTGTGTACGTCCCAGAGCGGCCACCGTGGCGATGTCCACCAGTTGCAAAAGCGGGTTGGTCGGGGTCTCGATCCAGAACAGTTTGGTGTTTTCTTTGACGGCTTTCGAGAACTCACCGGTATTGCGGCCGTCTACATAGCTGAATTCAAGGTTTAGATTACGGCCGATATTTTCGAACTGCCGCATGGTGCCGCCGTAGAGATCGTTGACGGCGACGATATGATCGCCGGGTTTCAAAAGGTTCATTACGGCGTTGACCGCGGCCAGTCCGGAGGCGAAGGCATAGGCATGCCGGCCCTCTTCGAGCGAGGCCAGGGCGCGTTCCAGAGCGGCACGGGTAGGGTTTGACCAGCGCGAATATACATATCCCGA
Organism: uncultured Ignavibacteriales bacterium; assembly: GCA_964630485.1. Classification (GTDB taxonomy): domain Bacteria; phylum Zixibacteria; class MSB-5A5; order GN15; family FEB-12; genus JAJRTA01. The sequence continues at coordinate 7,485 of CAZVUZ010000011.1, read as the reverse complement.
TTCGTCCCCGGGAGCGTCCACGCGGTAGGTCGAACTTGGGAAAATGGGGGTGGTTACCGAACCGGTGCCGTCTTCGGGTACATGTCCAGAATGTACCGCCCGGGTCGCGAATTTCCTGTTTTTCAATTCATCATTGGTCATAGGTTGCCTCAGTCCAGGTAGCCTTTCTCGCGCATCCAGGCGTCATTAAAAATTTTGCTTATGTACTTGAAGCCGCTGTCGGGCAGAATCGTGACAATTGTCTTATCGCCCTTCAGAGTGGCGGCGTGTTTGAGGGCGCCGTGAACGGCGGCCCCGGATGATCCGCCGCCGAAAACACCCTCCCGCCGGGCCAGTTCCCGGGTGGCCAGAAAGCACTCGCGGTCGGTCACCTGGTAGATTTTGTCAATGACCGAGAAATCGACGGTCGGACAGAGCAGGTCGTCGCCGATTCCCTCCACCTGATACGGGTGCGGATCGATAAGGGTTTTGTCCTTATGGTACTGGTAGAAGACAGACCCGATGGGATCAACCGCCACGACCTCGATTTCCGGGTTTTGCTCCTTGAGATAACGGGCGACACCGGAAAGAGTGCCGCCGGTGCCGATGCCGCCGACGAAGACATCAATATTGCCACCGGTTTGTTGCCAGATTTCCGGCCCGGTCAGTTTGTAATGGGCCCTGACATTATCCAGATTGAAATACTGCCCGATCATAAAGGCGCCATCGATTTCATCGGCGATACGTTTGGCGGTTTCATAGTAGCTTTCCGGCGAGTCGGGTGGCACGGCGGTCGGGCAGACATGGACCTCGCCGCCAAAGGCCTTGAGCGTATCAACCTTCTCCTGCGACATTTTGTCGGGAATGGTCAAAATGGCCCGGTAGCCAAAAGCGGCGGCGAACATGGCCACCGCGGCTCCGGTGTTGCCCGAGGTTGCCTCGACGATTGTCCCCCCGGGTTTGAGCTCCCCGCGGCGGACAGCCTCTTTCAGGAGATAAACCGCCATGCGATCCTTGACCGAACCGGTGGGGTTCAAAAATTCCAGTTTCATCAGGATCGTGGCCTGGACATTCCGACTGGTCGCCATATGGCGAAGTTTCACGAGGGGCGTATCGCCGATGGTTTCGGTGATGTCCTCGGCATACGGCGCCGCGACTTCCACATTCTTCAACTGGTTGGTGAGATCGGTTTTCATATCGCTTTCCGCATTGGTCGGCCGCTTTGACGGCCGGCAAATTACTTATTATCGATTTGCTGTCAGAGCTTGCCCGGCGCCGGCGTTTTCAGAGCCGATCCGGCGGGAATCGGCACCGGGCGTTTATTCGATAACAAAAAGAGGCCGGAAAGGTTTTCGGATATCTGCCCCGGCTCGGGCGAGACGGTCCCGGCGCGATGGCGGCCATGTTTTTGATAGCCGAGGATGTTAAAAAGTATTTGACAAGCGTTGTCTCGCCTTTTATTAAGTATGCCGCGTTTGAGCGACGCTGACCGGGAAGAGGGCGGTGCCAATACACGGGACCGCGCTTATCCCACATGACACATGGGTTTTGAGGAATCAATATGTACTGCGCCTACTGCAACGAGAAAATTCAAGGGCGACCCATCCGGCAGGGTGGGGATTTCTTTTGCTCCCTGGAATGCGCCAACTCAGCCTCGGGTGTGATTATGGAAGAACCTGAGGAGTATTACGAAGAAAACGAACTGGAAGGTCTCTTTGAGGAAGAGGAGTAGTAGGGGGCGAACCTCCGTAAACTACTCCTCAGTGCTATTCTCGGGATATCTTCATTATCTCGTACTGGATGGTCCCGGCCGGGACCTTGATGTCAACGACGTCGCCGACGGATTTGCCAAGCATGGCGGTCGCCACGGGTGACTTGATCGAGATGATGTCCTCGTCGGCGCGGGCTTCTTCCGGAGGCACGATCGTGTACTCGATCTCCTCCTCGTCGTCGAGATCCTTTACCAGCACCTTGGCATACAGGTATACCTTGTCACCGGGGATGGCGTCAGTGTCGATCGACTGCACCCGCGACAGTGTGAACTCCAGGTCGGAGATTTTCCTCTCGAGATGCACCTGTGCTTCTTTGGCCGCCGCGTATTCGGCGTTTTCCGAAAGGTCGCCCATTTCACGGGCAACTTTGATGGCCTCGACGATTTTCGGGCGCTCTCCAAACTTGAGCTTCTTGAGCTCCGCCTCAAGTTTGAGTACTCCCTCTTTTGACATATAGATAGCTTCGCTCATAGAATCCCAATATAATCTACTTTGATCGTTGAGGCAAGATGTCGTCGGCAGATTGGGAGGCAAAGAGGAAAAACAGCGCCAGCGACCAGATGAGCCCCGGAAAGATGGGTTCCAGTCCCAGCCAGTAGTCGCCGGTCTCGCCAAGGTGCTTCGACAGATACCAGACGGCCGAAATGAGTCCGGAGGAGACAATCGAGAACAGGGCGACCTTTGGAGGCAGGCGACGGCGACCGACGAACGAGAAGAAGACCGGCACCAGCAGGGCGGGGGTACCGATCGACCCGAAGGCGTGCCAGATATCCACCACCGATCTGAAAAACAGCGCCGGCACTATGGCCAGCAATGTCGACAGAACCAGCCCGAGACGGGTGTAGGCGGTCACGGCGTTGCGGCCGCGATCAGACAAACGACCGACGAGGTCATGTCCGAAGGTCGAGGCGGCCAGGAAGGCGTAGGAGTCGACGGTGGACATGACCGTCGAGAGCAACGCCAGGGCAAAGAGGCCCATCAGCCCCACCGGCAATACCCGCATGGCGAGAGCGGGATAGGCGGCCACGGGATCGGCCAGGTCCGGAAGCAGGCACCGGGCGTAGAGGCCGCACGAGGTGGTCATGAAATCAAACACCGTCCAGCAGGCGATCGATATGAAAATACCCTTTCGCGCCACCCGCGAATCGCGGGCGGCATAGCAGCGCTGGTAAAAGGCCGGTTCGATGAGCGTGGCCAGGGCGATGACATACCAGACGGCAATGTACCAGCCGGAGTTACCACCGTGCCAGGTGAGGTGATCCGCCGGTAGGCTCTCGCGCAAAAACGCCGGGCCGCCGTATTCAAAAACAAGAACCGCCAGGAGAACCGCAAACCCGAGAAACATCAATCCAAACTGCAGGAGATCCGTTCGCACCACCGACCTGAATCCGCCCGCGAAAACATATACGACGGAGAAGACGGTGCCGACCACGATCCCGACCCAGAGCGGCCAGCCGAAAAGAAACTGGCAAAGGACCCCCAGCATCAGGATATAGGCCCCGGGCACGGTCATCAGGTAGATGATTACCGCGCCGGCCACGGAAGTCCCCGTGCCGTAGGCCTGGTGAAGTCGCTCGGGAATCGTCAGGACCCTTGATTCCCGGGCTCTGCGCGCCAGAAACACGGCAAAAATCACGGCCGCCAGATAGTATGGTAGACCGAATACCAGCCAGTTTGATATGCCGTAATTGTAGCTGTATTCACCAACGCCCAGTATGCCGCCGTACCAGGTCGATACCAGCGAGGCGACGAAGGCGGGCAGGGTGAGCACACGCCCGCCGACAATCAAATCACTGGCGCTGCTGCCCCGACGCAGTCGTTGCCGCAATCCCAGCCAGAGCAGAATCCCCAGGTAAAGGGCAATCAGGATGTAGTCAAAAACATGCACCTGAAACTAAAACAGCTCCATCTTTATTTGTCCGTAGAACGACCGCTCGGTACCGACGAAATACTCGGCCCACCCGGCCACGGCGCCGGTGTCGCCGAGATAGTTGCCGCCGTAGCCGGCAGCCTCGTATTTCTCGTCAAAAACATTGTCTATTCGAGCCTGCAAGGTTACGCGGCCAGAGGCGAGGAGTTTCTCGAAAGTATAGGCCAGGGCCAGCGATGACACCGAATAGGGTTCAATCGATACCTCGTCGATATTATAAAGCTCCATATACTGGCGACCGACGAAGCGTGTTTTGAAAGTGACCCGGTAGGGATCGGGATTGTAGTCGATCAGGACATTGGCAATTACATCGGGGAAACCGACGATTGTTTTGTCGGCGAAGTCGATCATTTTGCCGTCGATGTCGGATTCGAATTCCTTGACACGACTGTAATTCCAGGCCAGGTTCCCCTCCAGTTTCAGGCCGGCGGCGGGAAGCACCGCACCGCTCAGTTCCACGCCTGCATGCACCGAACGGTCGGCGTTGACGGTGATGGCCAGGCCGGTATTTTCGTTAACGCCGCCGTAGGGTATGATCTCATCCCTGAAATCCATCCAGAAGAAGTTGACGCCGAAATTGAAGTTCTCCCGGCGGTAAAGCCCGCCCAGCTCGAAATTGAGAACATGCTCGTCATTGGCGGTGGGATCGCCGAACTGAAAGAGACTGTCGCCCGAGTTTGTCTCCGTCACCGATTCGATTTCGAGGGACGGCAGAATATTAGGGTCGTTGGCGTCATATATAGCGGCGTCGGTCGGGGTGCGCGACGACATGGAGAAGGAGGTAAACAGGCTCAGCGAGCTGTCGACGCGGTAGGTGAAGCCGATACGGGGAGACGCGAACACCCAGTCGAGGGTATAGTCGTAGCCGTTGAAAGCACCCATGCGGACCTGGTCGAACTCGTAGCGGAGATAGCGCAGCTGGACCGTGGCCAGCACGCTGAGCCGTTCGGTGATTCGATAATCCTCCTGGCCCCAGAGCGAGCCGACATATTTGGTGCCGTAGTAGCGGTAGTATTTGTGCTGTGGATCAAAGGTACCGGTCAAGTGCTGGGCCCACACCAGCTGGCCCCAGTGATCGGATTCGAAATAGTAGAACGAGCCCCCGAGCGAGTGACGGCCGCGCTCGTGGTTTACATCGAGCCGCGGGTTCCATCCGTACTGGCTCTTCTCCACCCATTGCTGGCGGACGAGATCGCCCGAGGCTATGCCGCCGGTCTGGGAGGCTTCGAGATTGTATTCCTCAAAAAGGCGATCATCCTTGAATTGCTCGTAGTAACCCTTGCCGCGGATGTAATAGAGCGTGTTGGCAAGGGTGACGTTTTCGCTGATGCGGTAAATATTGTGCAGGTGGTAATGGGGTTGATTGAAATTGTCGGTCTCATTGGAATAGGTCAGGTAGGGGTTGGCCCGGCGGTCGTTGTCAATGTCGTCCCGGCTGGCGCCGTAATAGGACAGGTGCATCCTTATCGGGCCGCCGTAGACATAAAGCTCTGTCCACATGTTAGGGTCGAGCCGGGCGATCGAGAAGTAGTAGGACCAGCCGTGATACCAGCTACCGTAGCGGTAGCCGCCCGTTTTCTGCTTGGAGAACCTTCCCGAGAAGGCCCAGCGGCCGTCGAGCAGGCCGGTCGAGTACTCCACACTCTGTTTGTAGATATCGCTCACCGATTCGCCGTCGGAAGTGTACTCACCGTAACCGAAGGAAACGGCCGTGCGTCGTTCGCGGCTGAAACCGCTGGTGACGACATTTATCGAGCCGCCGAAGGAGGCGTCGCCGTAGAGCGAGTTGCCGACGCCGCGCTGTACCTGGATGTCGGTGATGTTGGCGGCGAAGTCCGGCAGATCGACAAAGTAGGTGGCCTGGTCCTCGGGGTCGTTCAAAGGCACGCCGTTAATATACGTGGCGATGCGCTTATCGTCGAACCCCCGGATTTTGACATAGCTGTAGCCGAGCGGCGTACCGCCGTCGGAGAAAATAACCACGTTTGGCGTCGATTCCAGAAGGAGCGGAAACTCCCCCACGGTATAGTCGCGCTCTATTTCCTGAGGTGAGATATTGTCAAACGCCACCGGCGTTTCGCCGGAACGAGCCCGGTCGGCCCGGACGATAATGTCATCGCCGCGGATGTAAGTACGCTCGAGGACGACCTCGAAGGGGAGGTTCGACCATGTAAACTGGCGAGCACGGTATCCCACCGAGGAGAACGTAACGCGGCTGATTCCCCGGTCGGAGGGCAGTTCGAAACTGCCGTTTTCATCGGATACATCGCCGATGCCGCCGATATCGGTGACGATACTGACGCCCTTGAGCGGGTGCCCCTCGCCATCCACCACCAGGCCGACGGTGGCGGCGTTGGCGCTCATGCCCAGGAGCAACATGACGGTTATGATGACTGTGATTCGCATGACAGTAACCTCGCTTTAAACATAAGAAGTTTGCTGCAAGATTCCGCCCTGAATCGATAGGTTGGCCCCGAACTGGGACCGGGGATGCGGTAACATCTCCGTTTGCCTACGCCGGTATTACCCGGATCAGGTCCTGGGGGGTATGATCTCAGGCGGTTATTTACGCCACCCCCAACGGAACTTTCTTTCTTAGAGAATGATACGTTGATGCCGGCGACTGTGCAAGAGAAAATGGAGATGGGCAGAAGCCCGGCTCACGGATATGCCGCCGATGGTGCCCGGCAGTGACGGCCTGTTGGTCAGAAATGCCTGAAAATAACCTCGCCGTCGGCGAGTATCTTGACCCGAATATTAATTTCCCCGCCGCTGTTGAAATCGGCCGGGACCGTGCGCGTGGAGGTTTCAGGCTCGATATGATCACGATTTATGTATTTGTTCGAGTTGTTGGAATAAACCATTACCCGGACCGTGAAGGAGTCCTTCAGGTCGGCCCCCACAATGATCGTGACGGAAGTGTCGGCGATTTCCTTGGAGGTTACGTAGCCACGATGATCATAGGCGACGTTGGTGACCGCCAGGTCCTCGTGCGACAAACCGATCGCGGTATCTCCGGCCACGATCCTGATCACCGGATCGACGCCGATGAAGGTGATATTACTGCGATCCTCGACCACTTTGGGATCACGGCGGTAGCGGCATCCGGGCAGTTCGACCACGATATGAGCCGTAACCCGGCCGCTGTCGGGCAGGAACGGTTCACGGGTAATGCGGTCTTTGAGAGCGACCTGCAAAAGGGCTGTCTCGCCGGGGGGAACAGTCACCGTGGTGTCGAAGTAATAGCCGCCGTACGCGATAGTAATAAGGCGCAATCCGGAGGCCACATTTCCGAGCGTAACCGGCGTCGGCACGGTGGTCTTGACGCTGTCGACAAAGACAATGCCGCCGGAAATATCGGTCAGGACAGTCAACGTGCCGTAATGGCGGTAAAGCGCGACATCCTCGACCGGCTCAGAGGTAATTTCCCTCTTGTCCTCGACAAACTTGATTTTCCGGCGCACAACGGTGGCCGGAGAAATTTCGAGCGTTATTGTCTCAGGTCTGTAGAAAGGTTTGTGAAGAGTTATGAGGTGGCTGCCGACGGTGAGGGTACACAGGGCGGGAGTTTCCCAGATCCTGGCGGAGTTGCTGTCGACTACCACCGTCGCTCCGACCGGGTCGGAATCGATGAACAGGTAACCGGTTTCCTGCGACCTTACCGGCGCCATGAATGAGACTATAAGTATCAATGGCGCAACGAGTTTGATGATCATTCTCAGCATCGGGGGAAGAAAGCGATGCCGGCCGCCGGAGGCAACAAAAACTTGACTGAGGCTCAGTTTTTAAGCTGACCGCCGATAA
>CAZVUZ010000010.1:26777-38845 GCA_964630485.1 uncultured Ignavibacteriales bacterium | reverse complement strand
CTCCGACATCTTGCTCCCAAAGCAAGTGCGCTAACCGGACTGCGCCACACCCCGAAAGTCGGCCAGAAACATACGGTCGGCGCGTCCGCCTGTCAAGGCCAATAACTGCAACCCCTTTATTCGAAACTGGTCTCAAAGGTCAAAAAAGACCAAAGAGCACCTTTCATGGAACGGAATCGGCCCGTAAGATGTAGCAGGATTGGTAATTGCCAACAAGCCGCGCACCTGTTACATTAGACGCCTATGGCCAGAACAAACCTCATTGGATATACCGCCCCCCAGCTTGAACGGCTGATGAGCGACCTCGGCGAGCAGACCTACCGCGGCCGCCAGGTTTTCAAGTGGCTCTACAAAACCCGCCAGTACGATTTCGATTTGATGAGCGACCTCACGAAGAAACTGCGCGAGGACCTGAGCCGGGACTACGAATTCACGGTTCCGACGGCGGAAAAGACGCTCGTTTCGAAGGACGGCACCCGGAAGTTCCTTTTTCGCCTTCACGACGGCCACGCCATCGAGACGGTGTTAATTCCCGGCGAAGACAACGACCGCCGGACGGTTTGTGTCTCGTCGCAGGCCGGCTGTGCCCTTGGTTGTCGGTTTTGCGCCACCGGCGCGATGGGGTTCAGTCGTGACTTGACCGTCGGCGAGATCGTCGGCCAGCTTCTGTACCTGCGCGACGAGCTCGGCGAAGACGCCTTCACGAATATCGTATTCATGGGCATGGGCGAACCGCTCCTGAATTACGACAATGTCATTCGCGCCATCGGGATAGTCTCCGACCCGGCGGGGATGTCGCATGCGGCCAAGAAGGTGACCATCTCCACGGCCGGGATCGTGCCCGCGATTCGCAAACTCGCCGACGATGGGTGCAAGGCGCGGCTGGCGGTGTCGCTCAATGCCGCCACCCAACAGAAGCGCGAGCAAATTATGCCCGTTACCCGCAAGTACAGCCTTGAGGCGCTGACCGAAGTCCTCAAATACTACACGAAGACCACGCATTGGCGGGTAACGTTCGAGTATGCCCTTTTCAAGGACTTCAATGATTCCATGGACGATGTCCTGGCGCTGACGAACCTCGTCAAAGGAATTCCTTGCAAAATAAACCTGCTGGCTTATAATCCTGTCGACGGGCTTAAATTTCAGCGTCCGTCCGATGAAAAAGTCGACTGGTTTGCCAGACAGTTATATCCGCGGGTACCGGCGGTGACCGTGCGCAAGAGTCGCGGTCAGGATATCGCCGCCGCCTGCGGGCAACTTGCCGGAGAAAACGCGAAACCGGAGGTTAACGAAGATGTATAGGGCCGTTGCCGTCATCCTTGCCTTGATCATTACCCTGAGTGTCACCTCATCTTTGGCCCAGGAGCAGACTATTGAAGTCGGCGAAATCGTCCTGCCTCTCGAGTGGGGATTGCAGAAAGCCTCGTTCGACATCACCAATCCCACCGAGGAACTGAAATTCGTCACCGCCGAGGCGGTGGTGCAGTTCTCGGGATCCTATCTCGAACCGAACCGCCGGGCGCTGTCTCATTTCATCCTGCCGCCGGGAGAGAGCGTTGACGCCACGGCCGATGTCTACATTCCAGGCAACTACGGACGCGCCGACATCACCCTACGGCTTTATGACGTCATCGACACCCTTGATCTGCTCGCCGCCGGCAACAAGTTCTTCCAACAGGGTTTCTCGGTTCTGATTCCGGCCCCGAAAGCGCTTGAGCCTTACCTGGAGCGGCCAATTTCTCTCCCCCCGCGCGTCGAGATACATCCGCTATTCGACTTTGAGTTCGTCCGCCTGCTGATGGTTCTCGTCCGGGAAGGTAAATCTCTTGACGAAATCATCGAGATCACCGGCGCCAAACCTGCCTACGTAAACGACGTCATTGAGACAGTCGTGGAGAAGGGATATCTGAGCAGGAGCAGCGATTCCATTACGGTCAATATTCCGGTTATTCTCGAGGATGAAGCCCGAAGCGAGTTGGAGATCGCGGTGGCGACCTCGGACAGCCTGGTCGCCCTGATCACCGGCGGCATGGATGCCTATTGGCTCGGGATCGACAGCCTTATCGCCGCCGGGGCGATGGGCGCCGACACCAACGACTTCCTTGATGGCAGCGTGGTCCTGCATTTTACCTATCCCACCGTGTCGGCGCTGGCGCTGTGGTGGGATCTCGGGCAGAGATTCATCACCCGTTCGGCGCCGCTGTTAATTTATGACGGCACCGACCCCTGCAACGCGGACAATCCCTATTACATGTATGCCGTACAAAGCAGCGACGAATTCCCGACCAACCATTTCTATTTCTGGAACCTTAGCCAGCAATTGCATACGATTCTCTATGGTGACGGCCCCCCGGATATAAAGTGCAACGAGAATTTCCTGCTCGCGGCCAAACGGGGCACCCGGGCCGGCTGGCGCTACGCAGAGGGTTACCGGGTCGAGCGATTCATGATGGACACCGCCCTGACCCGCACGGTGCTGGCGCCGATCACCGCACCCGCCACGGAGCTTCTGGATTCGACATACTTCACACTGCGTGACATGGCCGTCGGCTTCGGGCACAAACGCCTGTCGTTCGGTCACCGCTACTGGTTCTGGAATGTCGTGGCGACGCGAACCCTGCGCATCCTTGCGGAGAACGGCGTGATCGAGCGACGCGGTAACGGGCAATATAGATTTGAGGAAAGGGCACGATGAACAGCCTACGAATCAGGGTCGCGCTGACGGCCGTCATAGCGGCTATTCTGGCCGCCGGTCTCATGGCCGGATGCAGCACCAAGAGTCCTGACCGCAATCAGATCCCCGTGTTGCGCAAGCGTCTCTTCGCTTTGCAGCAGGCGGTGCAGGAGCAGAACCGGGCCGCGCTGGACTCTTTGCTTTCAGTGCAGATTCTGGCCCGCAAGCAAAGTTCCGATTCGCTGTTGAATTTTGTCTACGGCGCCGACGGAGCGTTCGCTTTCCGCCAGTTCGAATTAGGGGAAATAATATATACCGACAACAAGGCCCGGATCGACTGTTATGTCATGGATACGACCGGGCGCAGGGATCGGCCAATCGTGCTAACCCTCGTCAATGAGCACGACATGTGGCTGTTGAAGCATTTTGAGGAAGCCCCGCCGGACACTGTCGAAACGGATATATAACCCCACCATCGCAGAACAATTAAGCCGGAACCGGATTCGCAAAAAGCGAACCCGCCCGGCTTTATTCATTATGGGACTGCTTTGATCGAGTCAGCCGCGGGCGCGGTTCGAGATCAATGCCCTTCCCAACTCTGGAAATTCTTGTACTGTGTCGAGGCCAGAAACGCCTGCGGATTTCTCGAGAACGAAATCATGTTGTCGATGAGGTAAATGTGGTTCTTTTCCTCGTCGGCAATACGATTCAACAGATCCTTGCGGGTAGTGTCGCCCTCGGCGTCGGCCGCCTCGCGATACATCTTTTCCGATTTCTCCTCGACGCGTAACGCTTCCTGCCACATGGCCACGACCTCATCGCCCGGCAGGGCCAGTGTGCCGGCCTCGGCCATTTGTTTGAAAATGTTTTTGGCCAGAGCGGGCGTGTCGCTGCCCGGCCCCATGGCGCTTTCGGCTGCGGCCAGGTCGCCCTCTTTCATGCTCTTGAAGATCTTGTAGTGTTTCTGCTCCTCTTCGGCCAGAGTCACCAGGATCTTCTTCAACTCGGCGCTGTCGGTATTATCGGCGCCCTTTTTGTAAAAGGCGATACCGTCCAGCTCCATCTGCATGGCAAATTCGAGTATATCCATTTAGCCTCCTTGTTATCTTCTCAGTCGAGGTCCGCGGCCTTGAGGTTCTCGGCAGAGAAAGCTTTCTCCATGGCGGCGTCGGTGAAGACACCGTCCTTGCGGATCAGCTTGTCGTCAAAGTAAATTTCACCGCCGCCGTAGTCCGGGCGCTGGATCAACACCAGGTCCCAATGAATGTTGGAGTCGTTGCCGTTGGGGGCCTCGTCGTAGCACTGGCCCGGCGTGAAGTGAATCGAGCCGGCAATTTTCTCGTCGAACAGGGTGTCTTTCATCGGGTGCAGGATGAAGGGGTTGACACCGATGGCGAACTCGCCGATATAGCGCGAGCCTTCGTCAGTGTCGAGCACCTTGTTGAGTTTAGCCTCGTCACCGTCGCAAGTGGCCTTGACGATCTTGCCGTTTTCGAAAGTGAACGATATGTTGTTGTAAAGCACGCCCTGATGCAACGAAGGCGTGTTGTAGGTGAGCGTACCGTTTACGGAATCGCGCACCGGGGCGGTGTATACTTCGCCGTCCGGGATATTGCGTTCGCCGTCACATTTGACCGTAGCGATATCCTTGATCGAGAAAGTCAGGTCGGTACCGGGGCTCTTGAGGTGTACTTTGTCAGTGGCGTCCATGAGCGCCTTCAGTCCGTCCTGCGCCTTCGACATTTTGGCATAGTCGGCGCAGCAAACCTGGAAGTAGAAATCTTCGAAGGCTTCCTGCGACGTCTCGGCCAGCTGGGCCATGGCGTTGTTCGGGTAACGCAGGACAACCCACTTGGTGCGTTTGACGCGTTCGTCCAGATGGACCGGCTTGTAGAACAACTTATTGTTACGTTCGATCCGCTTCGGGTCGATATCGGCCAGGTCGAAGGGATTGTCGGAACCGCGCAGGCCCATATAGGCATCGGCGCGCTTCATCAGTTCCAGGTGCATTTCGGCCTGGGTCTTGAACTGATCGTCACTCGCCGACTGCACCCACTGGCGAATGAGAGATTCATCGTTGTAATACCAGAAAGTTGTCACGCCAAGTTTGGTGGCATGGCGGATAACCTGTTTGCCCAGTTCCAGCGTCTCCTTACCCTTGATTTCGAGATAAAGGACTTCGCCTTTCTTAAGGCGGCAGGAGTATTCGCAAAGCTGTCGGGCGAGTATTTCGTTGCGTTTGTCTTTCATTGTTTTGTCCTTTCGTTCTTAGACAATTTGACCACGAACATAGCACATTTGCGACAACCACGCAAGCGGCCTGAGGCCGGCTCAAATCGCGCCGGTGACAATTATGAAAAATAGTTTGCCGCCGGTGATTTCAGAGTATAGCTTCGGTTATAATTCTGACTTCTGAGGGAACACGACGTGTACAAAAAAACCCCGACCGCTTCTCCTTATTCACAGGCGATCAGAGCTCTTCTGATGTTGGCGGTGGCGGTGCTGTTGCCGCAAACCGCAACCGCGGCCGACGACACCCTTGCCACTGAGCCGATCAATTACAACGACGGTCCGCATGTCTACATGCGGAGCGATACTTCCGCCATCGTCTTTTACCTGTGCGAGAACGAGCTCGACACCGTAACCGTTTTTTTCACGGACACTCTTCGGTTTACCGGACGATGCGGGGACTCCGGTCAATCCTATGCAATACCTGCGCACATTAAAGCTGATGACTCGTGCTCCTTCATGGGAGTACCAAAGGTACTATCGGTGAGTGATCTTCACGGGGACTTCGCACCCTTTGTTGACATCCTCATCAAGGGCGGTGTCATTGACAGCAGCAGGCAGTGGATATTCGGCACCGGGCATCTGGTTGTCAACGGCGATGTATTTGATCGCGGGGACAAAGTCACCGAGTGCCTCTGGCTTATTCATCAACTGCAGCTCAAGGCTCCGGCCCACGGCGGACGGGTGCATTTCACTCTCGGAAATCATGAGGCGATGGTCCTGCGGGCGGATAACCGTTACATCCATGAAAAATACCTCGACGGCATTTCAAAGAAATCCCGCATCCGTCACGAGGATCTCTATGGTCCCGACATGGTGCTCGGGCGCTGGCTGCGCACTCTCCCCGCAGTGGTAATCATAAATGATATCCTGTTCGTTCATGCCGGTATTAGCCCGGAGTTGATCGAGAACGATCACGACGCCGCCAGGCTCAATGATGAGATGCATCGAGCTATCGATCTGACCTCCGCCGCCACCGCCTTCGACACCAAAGCGAAACTCCTGCTCGGAAGCTTCGGACCGGTGTGGTACCGAGGATTTCACTATGCCATGGAGGATCGTTACCCACAGGCAACGTCAGAAGACATAGATAAGTTGCTGACTTATTATGGTGTCTCGACGATCGTGGTCGGCCACTCACAGGTTGACGAGGTGATGCCTCTTTACGGTGGCCGCGTGTATGCCATCGATGTCAGGGTTGAAGCCCTCGGCTACCAGCAGGCTTTGCTCTGGGAAGACGGTGACTTCTACCGGATTGACGGCGACGGTACGCGGCAGTTACTGAGTCAATAGCGGAGTATAATGGCACGCGCACCATTTCAGGTACTAGTTCTCCCCTACCGGTTCCTGGCGACAGGCGAGATTAGTTATGCAGTTTTCAGGAGAGAACCATCAACCGGCGGATACTGGCAGGGCATCGCCGGCGGCGGCGAAGATGACGAAACACCGCTTCAGGCAGCGCGGCGCGAGGCGCAGGAGGAGGCCGGCATCACCACTGACAGAGAGTTTCTAAAGCTAGAGACCTTCAATATGATTCCGGTAGAGGGCGTGTCCGGTTTCCTCTGGGGCGAAAAGGTGCTTGTTATACCCCAGTACTTCTTCGGTGTCCTTCTTGAAAACGAGCATATCCGACTTTCCGAAGAACACACGGAGTACCGCTGGCTGGACTACGAGTCAGCCCGCGACATACTGTACTGGGGCAGCAATCGCAACGCTCTCTGGGAACTCAACTACCGGCTCACCCATCCTGACTCGTAAATGATATCCCCGATCACCTATTCGAATTTGACAGGTATAACCAGGGTGTCGGCTTCCCGCTGAATCACCACCTCGGTGCTGTCACCCTTGCGGAATTTCCCCAGGGCGCCCATGTAGTCGTAGATATCACCGATGGTGATATCACCCATCTTAATGATGACATCACCCTCTACGAGTCCCGCGCGGTCGGCCGGACGATCCGGCGAGATACCGTCAATTCGCAGGCCCTCGACCTCGGTAATGAAGTCCGGCATTATCCCCAGGGTAACCGAGTAGCGCGCACTCGAATGCCCCCGCCCATCGCTTTTGGTCCGCTGATAGGTAAACATGCCCGGATGATCGTCGAAATGGCTGACGACATCGACAACGAACTGCCCTACCGCAGCGGTGCCTTCGAAATCGATCAATTCGACATCGTCGGAGGGCTTATGATAGTCCTTGTGCGCCCCGGTGAAGAAGAAAAGTACCGGGATCTTGCGATTGTAGAAAGCGGTGTGATCCGAGGCCCCGATGCCGGACTCTTTGTTGATGACCTTAAACTTGTCAAATTGCAGGGAATCGAAATATTCCTTGAACTCGGTCGCCGTACCGGTACCGAACACCACCAGTCCATCCTGGTCCTTCAGGCGCCCGATCATGTCGAGATTGACCATCATGCGAACTTTGGAGGAATCGACGGTCATGTGCCGGGCAAAGTAGCTCGAACCAAGGATCCCCGCCTCTTCACCGGAGAAAGCGATATATACCTGTGAATAGTCAAGATCGTCCTGAGTCGAGGAAAAATAACGGCCCAGTTCCATCATGACCGCCGTCCCGGAACCGTTGTCATCGGCGCCGTTGTGAATCATCTTTTCCTCGCCGAGGTAACGCGACGCTGACGTCCCCCAACCGAGGTGATCGTAATGGGCCCCGATTATCACCGAGCTGTCGCTGGCTCCAGGAAGGTATCCCACCACGTTGTAACCGGTGTCAATCGTCTTGATCAGTTCTGTCTGCCCGCCCACGGATGCCACCACCGGATCGTCGATATTTAGTCCCATGCGCTCAAGGGCTTTGCGTCTCAGAAACAGAATCGGTATTTCCTTGGCGTTGACGCGGGTGGGAGCAAAAGCCGCCAGGCTGTCGTCCTGGTCGGATGGCGTTATGAAAATGATCGCCCCGGCTTCGTGTTCGATGGCGTTATTGATCTTCTCTGTGAGGAAACTGTAACGATCGAAATTTATGGGCGAGGTGCTGTCCGTTGGTGGGGCGAAGCGCTTGATCAGCAATGCCTTGCCGGATACATCGCGGTCGGCGTAATCATCGTAATCGCCGTCAACTGAATCCACCGTGATGCCATAGCCAACGGGTATCACACGGTCGAAGGCAAACTCGGCGCTGGCCGACTGGCGCATGGGAGAAAATTCCTCCCCCAGATCAAGCTCATAACCGTTGACGGTCAAATGATTGTTGGGACCGAAATCTGTGGATTTGGTGAATTCGAAGGCCTGAAGCCAGCCCCCGTCGTCACCTTTGGGTTCGAGACCGATGCTCTCGAAAACACCGATAATGTAACGGGCCGCTTTCATCTCGCCGACCTCCCCCACTTCACGACCCTCCAGGGAATCGTGAGCCAGAACGGAGATATGGCGATGAATTGAGTCCGGCGTAATTTCATAAGTACCGGCGGCAGTTGTCGAGCCCGCCATTAGCATCATCAGAAAAACTGAGATCGGCACCAAAATCTGCAATCTACGCATTCGTTCACTCCCATCTCGATTTGCCACTGCGTCAAAACCGGAAAATCCGTGTCCAGTATAGCCTCAGGATTATAACCCATTGTCAGAGAAATGTCATCAAATTCACGAACCCGTACGCCTATCGATTTTTCATTGCTCTCCGGGTCTTTGGAATCGTATTTTGAACAAAGTGGAGTTTCGAAGGTTACAATAGAGCGCTTGAGAATTTGACTTAAGATTGAGAGAATATGAAAACGACCCTGAAACGTGATATTTTAGTGATTGTCGGCGTCATGGCCTTTGTCGGTCTGGCCTATCTGGCCTTCGCCAAAACCACACCCATGCCCCTTCCGCCCTCGGAGCAATCGGCCTCACACGGGACCAATGATTCGCAGATGGATATGTCGCATGCCATGACCATGCTCGACGACATTCCGAACGATTTCGAAAGCCTGGTTCAAAACGGCAACAATTACATGGATCAGGGCAATTTCGCCGTTGCCGCCGAGCTGTATCGACGAGCTCTGGAGATACGGAACGTGCCCGATGTCCGTGTCGATTACGGCGCCTGCCTTCACGGCATGGGCCTGCCGATCCGCGCCATTGAGACTTTCAAGCAGGTTATTATCGATCAACCCGGGCATACCATCGCGACCTTCAACCTCGGCGTCGTCTACTTCGACCAGCAACAGCTAGACTCGGCTCGCGTGTATTTCAACAAGTATCTCGAGTTGGAACCGAACGGACAGGCCATAGAGCAGGCCGAACGTTTCCTGCGGGAGATGGGCAGCTAGCTTGACGGATTTCCTCATTCGCTGGGGCGCATCGACCTGGAGTATGCTTGTCGATTCCGGCCTTCTGCTGCTGCTCGGCATCGGCCTGGCCGGGCTCATCCGCGCTTTTCTCTCGGAAGAAAAAGTCGGTAAATACCTCAAAGGCAACGGCGCCACGACGGTATTCAAGGCGGCCGCCTTCGGGGTGCCTCTCCCCCTTTGTTCGTGTTCCGTTCTCCCGGTGGCTCACCAGTTACGCCAGTCCGGTGTCAGCAAGGGCGGCACGGTGGCGTTTTTGATTTCCACCCCGGAATCAGGTATCGACTCAATAGCCCTCACCTGGTCGCTGATTGATCCTGTTATGACCGTCGCGCGACCGGTTACCGCTTTCCTTACCGCCTTCACCGCCGGGCTTATAGAGAACGCCGCGGACTCCGGACCGGAACCGACGCCGCTAACCATGGCGACACCGAAAACCGGTTGCGGCTGTGGTTGTGCGCCGGTCGAGGACGATGAGAATCAGAGCGTGTGGTTGCGTCTCTGGCACGGGCTTCGTTACGCCTACACCGACTTGATCTCGGATCTCTCCCGGTTCCTGCTGCTGGGCTACATTCTTGCGGGACTGGTATCGGCCGTATGGGCCATCGATCAGGGCGGTCTTCCGGAAGCCTTCACGACCGGCTGGGGCGCGTATGCGGGAGCTTTCGTTATCGGACTACCCCTTTATATTTGCGCGACATCATCCACTCCGCTCGCGGCGGCGTTGATGTCACTCGGTTTTTCGCCGGGAGCCGCGCTGGTGTTTCTCATGGTCGGTCCCGCCACCAATATCGCCTCCCTGGTGGTGGTGGCGAAAATCCTCAAGGGCTGGGCCGTGGCCCGATATCTCGGATCGGTCATAATCATCTCTCTCCTGTGCGGACTGGCCGTGGACGCCATTTACGAACACTTCGAACTGGATTCATATATTCTTGCCAATGCCCACCACCATGCCGATTCGCCCGCGTGGTACGCCGTCGCCGCGGCCGGCATCCTGGGGATATTGATTCTCGGGCATGCCATCAGAAGGATGTGGCCGCGCCCGGCATAGATTTTGGTTGAGACATTCGGCCGCTTGAACCTATATTGAGCTATGCCGGCCGATAGAATACTACAATGGTCCCCGGTCCGGGGACTTCTCGATTTCATCTACCCCCCGTTGTGTCTTGGATGCGGCGAGTTCCACGATTCCGAGGACCGCCTCTGTGGACAATGCCTGCGGGCTATTGACCGGTTCGAATGTGCCCTGTGCCTCGATTGCCTGCAACCCCTCAACAAACAAATGGCCTGCGATTTTTGCGGCGAATTCGCCGTGCCGCTTTTTGCCTACGGCGAGTATTGCTCCCCCTTGAGCGATATTATCGGGCAGTTCAAATTCCGGGGTATTACTTCACCCGCCACAGTTTTCGCCCGCTGGATCGCGGCAAGTTTCGGAGAGCAACTGGCCTCGCTCGGGGCCGATGCCCTGGTCCCGATTCCGCTTCACCGGTATCGTGAAACACAGCGAGGGTATAACCAGGCAAAGATCCTGGCCGACCGGCTGTCCCCGTTGATCGGTTTGCCAGTATCGACCGGCGTTTTGTACAGAGTGAAAAAGGGCCGACCGCAGGCGCGACTCGGTTCGAAACAGCGCGCTCGCAATATCAGGAACGCCTTCGCCGCCGAACATTCGTCGGCACCGAAGAAAGTTATCCTGGTCGACGACGTAGTCACCAGCGGGGCCACCATGCGTGAGGCCGTGCGCACATTGAAGGCTGCCGGGCACAAAGTCGCGGGCGCGATCGCCGTCGCCCACGGATCGGGGACGTAGGGCCATGCTCGACGCCCTTATGGAAGATTACCTCCAGTACCTCAAACTGGAGCGGGGTCTGGCGGCCAATACGCTTTCCTCGTACCGGCGCGATCTCTCCGACTTCACATCACAACTCGGAAGCAAGGATCTCCGCCGAGCCGACCGCAAAGCCCTCGGCGCCTATATCGCGCATCTAACCGGCGCCGGTCGGAAACCGGCCACGGTGGCGCGAAAACTCTCGAGCCTTAAGCAGTTCTTCCACTACCTGGTCGATACCGGCAAACTGAAAGAAAGTCCCCTTGCGGGCGTTTCGGCGCCTAAGATATCACGGTATCACCCACACTATCTCTCTCCCCGGGAGATTGAGTTGATAATCGAAGCGGCCGCAAAGTCAAAACGAAACGGTCCGCGAGACAGAGCTATCCTGGAATTACTCTACGGATCGGGGCTAAGAGTATCAGAATTGATCAATTTGAAAATTGGTGACTTAGAGTTCGAGGCCGGCTTTCTGCGTGTCACAGGCAAGGGTGACAAGCAACGTCTGGTTCCCCTTGGCGAATTGGCCGCTCGAGCTGTTCGGGACTATCTTGACGGTCGTCCAGCCGGCTTAACGCCTGCCCCGTGGGCGTTTACGGGACGTCCCGGTCTGCCGCTGTCCCGTGTTGCCCTCTGGAAAATGATCAAAAAAGCCGCTCTCGGGGCCGGAATTGGCAAGCCGGTATCGCCTCATACGTTCCGGCATTCTTTCGCCACCCATATGCTCGACGGCGGCGCCGACCTGAGAGTGGTGCAAGAAATGCTCGGTCATGCCGATATATCTACAACACAGATATATACGACGATAGACCGGGAATATATAATTGCCGAACACAAGAAGTACCATCCTCGAGAACTGGCAGGGGCCGAAGACAAGTGATCCTCCCCGCAAGCCGATCTATCATTTCGCGATTCGGCAGCACGGCGTCAATCTTGACTTTCACCTGAAGTCAAGGACAGAGCATTGATATGTGCGCGGACGACGGAAT
>CAZVUZ010000010.1:0-26767 GCA_964630485.1 uncultured Ignavibacteriales bacterium | reverse complement strand
GTTTTACCGCAACGAGGATCTTGCCTTTCATTACTTCGAGAGCTTCGACGACCTGATCACCGTGTGCCAGCGCTTTCCTATCGATGCCATCATTGTCGGCGGCCGCAGTGAGTTTATCCGGGAACTGGAACTTACCCGGGCCATCAAGCTGAACGTCTTTTTGGCCATCATACCGGTGATCCTGCATCATCCCGATCCTGACAATAATATCGTCATCGCTGCCTACGAGAACGGCGCCGAGGACTTCATTTATGGTGACTGGCGGGACAAACTCATCCAGGTCCGTATCCGCAGTGTTATCGATCGCAACCGCCGCGACCTGTCGATAAATCCGTCCACACACCTTCCCGGGCCGGCCCTGATCGAACAGGAAATCACTCGGCAATTGCGCCTAGGGGCCGAGTTTGCCATCTGCTATGCCGACCTTGACAATTTCAAAGCCTACAACGATTACTACGGCTATGACCGCGGCGACAAGGTGATCCAGCTAACCGCACGCGTAATTAAGGACATCGTCTTCGATCTGTGCCGCGAGGGGTTTGTCGGCCATATCGCGGGAGATGATTTCATAAGCGTCATTCCCGCCAATCTCGTTCACCGCGCCTGCGTCGCCATCATCCATACTTTCGACGCCATCATTCCCTACAAATACGAAGAGAGCGACCGCGATGCCGGCGAAATCAGAACCACCAATCGCCGCGGCGACATGGAAACCTTCCCGCTGTTGACAGTGTCAATCGCGGTCCTGATCAACGCCAACGGAAAATTCAGCCATGTCGGGGAAATGTCGAAAATGCTCGCCGACCTGAAGAAAGCTACCAAGGCACGTGAGGGCTCCAACTACATGGTGGAGCGCCGCCACAAGTACTGATCACTTTTTGTTTTCGAGAAGCGTCTGTTTCATTTGTCGGGCCGGCCCATAGGTGCTATCTATTGCCAGGCACTTATCCAATAATGCCACCACGCTGTCCGGCGGTTCGCCGCCCTCGAGATAGGCCGCGGCAATACAATACCAGGCCTGGTGCATCTCGCGATCCATCTTCAGGGCCATCAACATCTTGGAAATGCCGACCGTCAGCTGCTTGCGAGCCAGGAACGAAAGACCCCAGTTGAAATACTCCACTTCCGATAATCCCAAATAGTGCATTCCGCGATCATACAGATCATCGACCACTTCGTGGCGCCCGTGCCTGGAATAGAAGGCGGCCGCCTGGAAATACGGTTTGCCCCATTCGGGAGCCGCGGTGATGGACATCTCGTGGGCGATCGCGGAGGAGTCGATCAGCCCCATGTCCTCGAAAACATCGGCCAGATGGATATACGTCTGACCGACATCCTTAGAATCGGCCGTGGCGCTGTCATAGCGATCAAGCGCGGCCCGGAAAAGAGCGTGGGCGCTGTCGAGCCGGCCGGCGTCGTAGACGAGCAAACCGAGGTTGTTGTACGGTCCGGGAAAATCCGGGTCAAGCCTTATGGCGCGGTGATAATTGCTGTCGGCCGCCGCCGGCTTACCGAGACGGTACTGCACGTGGCCGAGGTTGTTGATCAGGGTCGGTGAAAAGGAGTAGCTCCGATCGGCCGCCAGGTAAGCCTGCTCGGCATTCTCCAGATCGTCCATGCGTTCGTACATTATGCCGTCGTTGAAGTAATTCTGAAAACCGACACTCGCGACATCCTCGTCATAGTACCGGCCGTTCAACAGCACCAGCGGTATCGTAAATACGGCGAGGATGATTCCCCATTGCCGTCCCGACAGTTGCCGACGACGGCTCACCAGGGCGGTGAGGCCTCCGGCCGCGAGTATTACCATGAACGGTATCAGCGGCAGGCGATGGCGGGCGGTGACGAGGAAAAGTACGATCGACGGTATATACGCCAGTATGAATATGTAGACCGGGGCCAGGTCACGCAGGCGATGGCGATGGATGTAGATACCGACCAGAGTCAGAGGTAGAAGGAGCCCGAACGGAAAATAGACCTTCCCGCCCCAAAAAAGTAGCGAGTAAAGGGTCGATTTGTCTCGGTGATAGTAGAGATCAGCGTTATCGCTATTCTCGAACCCGCTCACGAGATACACCGTTTTGCGCCAGACCAGTCCCAGGAACTTACCCGGGTTGTGCACAACGAAGTCAATGGCTTTGCCGGTCCAGAAAGATGACTGCTCGGACTCGGAGAGTTCCCGGCCCGCCTCTCGCTCGGCCGCGGCCCGGGTAACGGTCCCGAATTGCCGCCAGCTCACCGACTCGTCCAGGTCCACTTCCGGCATAACCATCGTCAGGCCGTCGGCGGTGGTGTTGTTACCAAGGTACAGGTTGACACCGCCCTGGGACGAGATGAGGATCAGGTCACCCGTCACGATGACATTGCGAACCGTTACGGGTATCACGGCTATGAGTATCCCGGCCAGCATGATGAACGGCAGGCGCGCCCTTTTCAAAAACGACCGATCGCTGTTTACGGTGAAGAACAACCAGACCATAAGAAAGGGTATTGTCAGGAGCACGTTCGGTCTCGAGATTGCCGCCAGACCGAAGATCAGACCCGTCACGAGCCATGTCCGAACCGAGAGTGAGTCCCGGAAGGCGATCACGCGGTACATGGCCCAGACCACGAGCAGCAGGAACAGCACCGGAATCAGAAAGGCGGCCTCGTAATAGATCAGGGTGCCGTAGAAGGCGTAAATGATCCCGGCAAGGATCCCGGTGTTTCTGTCGAACAGCTTTTCACCCGTTTTGAAAACCAGCGCGGCCGTGCCGCCGGCTATCAACAGCTGAAGCATCTTGCTCCAGAAGACACTGCTGCCGGTGATGCCCGCGAAGAAGGCCAACAGATAGGGATAAAGCGGTCCTCTGAAATAGGCGTCGTGGCCCCAAAAGGAATCGTTAAGGATATTTTGAGCCCATTCCCAGTGCCATTTTTCATCAATCATGGGCACCTCGAAACCGGGCTGTTGATTCAACTGCAGGAGGTAAACGGCCCTGACGCCAAATGCCAGCACCGCAATCAGCAGAGACCATTTATTACGAACCAGAAATTCTTTCATAGGATCCATCTGTAGTCAAACAAGTATCCAAACCAACCATCATCGCCGGCTAACCACGTTTCGACCGGCCGGTTCATTATCGCTGTCAAAATCAGGTGGCCGAACCGTAGGATCCGGCCACCTATATTCTACTCATCAAAGGGCGATCGGCTCCCGATTAAAGAAAGTCGGGAGTCCTGGTTTCGCCGGCTGTCACTTCTTCGAGACACCCCGGAAAGCCATCCGGGCGAGGAACAGCGTCATAAGGGCAAAGGCCAGCAGTGCCACCCAGGGGCCCAAACTGCCGGTCAGAGAATTGCCCAATTCCTGGTGGGCGTCATAAAATTCAGCATAACTCGGCCACGAACCCACCATGAAGGCAACAATGACACCGACGATAGCGCTTCCGGCAACCAGCCCCGAGGCCAGAAGCACACCCGACAGGTTCTTCTCTTTGAAGTCCTCCTTCTTCACGAACTTCTTCACCAACAGCGATATCAACCCACCGGTCATTATCGGTGTCGAGAGCGATAGCGGCAGGTAAAGACCGATGGCAAAGGGCAATGAAGAAATGCCGAGCAGTTCAATCGCCAGGGCGATGAATCCGCCGACGATGATTGGCTGCCAGGGAAGGTTAGAATTCATCAGTCCCTGCACGACGGTGGCCATAACGTTGGCCTGCGGAGCCAGAAGCGGTTGACGCGACGTGGCGCCCTCGACGAAGCCAAAAGCCTCATTCAGGTAGTACACCGCAAAGCCCATGGCCAGCGCGGGAAAGATCAGCCCGATAAATTCCGTCAACTGCTGTTTCCACGGCGTGGCGCCGAGCAGATAGCCGGTTTTGAGATCCTGGGCAATGTCGCCGGACATACAGACGGCGATACAGACAATCGAGCCAACCGACATGGCTGTCACCATCCCGCCGACTCCCTCAACTCCAAAGTACATGAGGATCAGGCTGGTCACTAGCAGGGTGGCAATGGTCATACCCGATACGGGCGATGACGACGACCCGACAATACCGACAATTCGGGCCGCCACCACGACGAAGAAGAACCCGAAAATGACGGCAAGGGCCGCCCCGAGCAGATGCAGTTCCGTTCCGGGCAGGAGCCAGATGGCGACGATCACGATTGAGACACCCAGCATAACCCACTTCATAGAAATATCTTTGTCGGTTCGTATCGGCTCTTCCTGATCCACCTTGCGGCCGATCAACTGGCTGATACCCTTCTGGAAGGATGAAATGATGACCGGGAAAGATTTTATAAGGGAGATGAAACCACCCACCACAACGGCGCCGACACCGAGGTATTTGATATAGAAATTACGCAATCCCGCCGCACTCAGCGAGCTGAGGGGCTCGGTCGCCGGCGTCAGGATCAGATCCGGCTGAAGCTGACCTATATAACCCAGCAGGGGACCTATCCCCAGGTAGCCGAGCACAGCCCCACTGAGCATAAGCGCCGAAATCTTCGGTCCGATAATATAGCCCACGCCCAGCAACGTCGGGGTGGCGTCGATGCCGATGGTCCCGCCTTTCAGCACGCCCTTGAAATCATGGCTCGGGCTCTGGGGCCATATTCTCATGACATCGTAGAGAATTTGGTAGAGGGCTCCGAGACCGATACCGGTAAAAACCATTTTCGCCTTGCCGCCGCCCTCGTCACCGGCCACGATGATCTCGGCGCAGGCGGTGCCTTCCGGAAACTTGAGATTCTTGTGCTCCTTGTCGACCAGGTAGCGACGCAGGGGAATCATGAGCAAAATGCCAAGGGCGCCGCCGAGAATGGACAGCCAGAATATCTGCATCTTGGTGACTTCGTGAAAATATCCCGCCGCCGCCAGTTGTTCGTTGGCCGCCCATATGAAGAAGGCCGGTATGGTAAAGATGATACCCGCCGCGAGTGATTCACCGGCTGACCCCACGGTCTGGACGATGTTGTTTTCCAGGACAGTAACATTGCGCCCATAGAAGAGCCTGAGCACCGCCATCGAGATCACAGCCGCCGGTATAGACGCCGAGACCGTCATACCGAACTTCAGGCCAACGTAGGCGTTGGCCACGCCGAACACGACCGAGATTATCGATCCCAGGATTATCGCCTTCCAGGTCACCTCCGCGATTGATTTGCTGGCGGGGATGACCGGTTCGAAGACTTCGTTGTTATTGGCAGGTTTTTCCACTCTACCTCCGCTTATTGCAGATAAAAAATGTTAGATCCCGTAAGTTAGGTCCGGGCCGGGGCGTGTCAAGTTATTACTGGACCTTGATTTGAATGCGATGCGGCATTTGCCGTGCGAAGGCGGGAGGAATTTCCGGCCGTGGCACGGGCGATTTCCCCCCCGACGAGTCGCCGACGCACGTTCTGCGCCCGGAAAATCAAAAAAAAGTGGCACTCTTAACGTTTTTCTAACACCGGCTTCGGAACTATCACCGTATGTGGTGTGTATTACCTGTAGGTAATATCACGGATTGGTTGCGGCACTATTACCAATTCACTACGAGAGATAATGAAAGGCGCAGAATTTCAAGACATCCTACAAAGTTCTTGACAAATTGGGTAATCAAGTTAACTTTTAATTAGGACGCATTGTAAACCGCCGATATTATCATTTCCACAGCTAAGGGAAAAAGCTTCACCGATTGCGAAGTCGTATTACGGAAGAGTAAACGGCTCAATGGGCTCAGGGAATGGTTTTGCCCACGGTAGCCAGGAGTGAATCCGAAACCAAAGCTTAAGTGCTTAGGAGGTGAACCTTGACAAGGAGAATAAACATTTTGGCGGTTGCGCTGGCGGTCCTTCTGGTTCCGTCAATGGTGTTTGCTGCCAACCTGCATAACTTCGGTGTAGCGAATGCGACATCGGCGGCGGATAACGAGATTGTGGTGCCCCTGGAGATTACGAACCAGCACAATCTGACGGCGCTCGATATCCCGCTCACGTTTTCTGAAGGCGTGACCCTCAAAGAGGTAAATTTCGAGGGTACCCGCGTGGCCTACTTCGATTTCAAGATTGCCACGATTGACAATGAGGCCCGGACGGTCCTGATCGGCCTTCTGCCGCAGATGAGCCCGGACCCGAAACCGGATCTCGAAGCCGGTACCGGCGCTATTGCCAATCTGGTCTTTGAAGTCACCGACCCGGCCACGACCGAGGTGACCATCGAAGCCACGGTCTTCGATGAACCGTATCACACGCTTACCTTCGTCTACCACGATTTCGGCAGCGATGGTGAGCGCAGCATTCGTATGGAGAAGCTGGATATGCCGGCGACGACGTTGTCGCTGTCAGGTTTGAGCAATGCCGCCGGCGAATTGCCGACCGAGTTTGCTCTGGCCCAGAACTATCCGAACCCGTTCAACCCGTCAACAATCCTGAAATTCAACCTGCCGGTAGCCTCTCAGGTGAACCTCGACATCTACAATGTCCTGGGCCAGAGAGTGACCACCCTGGTTGACGCCAGGCTCGAAGCTGGTGAACACCAGTACGAGTGGGACGGTTCGAGCAGCTCCACAGGCGTCTACTTCTATCGCATTCAGACCGAAAACAATGTCGAAACGAAGAAGATGATCCTGCTCAAGTAAGTGCGGTTTTTAACCTTTGTAGCGTTTTGTAGCTAACGAGAAAAATGATATTTGCCAAGAGGCCCTTTCCCTTAAGCCGGGGAAAGGGCTTTTCATTTGTCACATTTCCCACCCGGAGTGACTTCGATCTCCTCCAGAGACTCACATCCTGCGTCAAAACGAGGCAGAGTCTGCGCTTTGGGCTGATCCGACATCATCTCCGCCCATCGCTAATTCCGACAAGCAGTGGTCCGACAACCACATAGGTCGGTAGTCGTCAATTCGGCACGAATGTTGTTTACTATATAAGCGTCGGGAAGTAACAAGATAATGAGGCAAGCCCGCAACCTGCCGATTTATTGAGAACCAGGAGCGGCGAAACTCGGCGGTCACGCCGCTCAAAGATTTCCCGACTGGTGAGGAGAGAAAGGTCTCAACAGAAATGTTGAGACCTTCATTTTTGGGGGCGTCTTTCCAAAGGATCTCCACGCCACACGTTAGGCATCGGTCCTGCCCCGCCATAGCCGGTTTCCCAATTCTCATCCATACCTTTTTTTCGTATCACTTGCGCCAATCCAAATGCAGCCTTTTATTTGCCGCTCAGGGCCGGAAATCCTAATGGCCGCGAACACCTGTGAAGGGAAGAAAATGTACATCTCCGCTCTTCTGACCTGTCTGCTAAGTCTGGCGCCTTCAAGTGCAACTTCGACCTCACCCGCAGACACGGTATATTATGAGACAGCTCCGATAGAAGTCGATCCGATTATTGTAATGGGGCAACGCGACCCAAAGCATCTCTCCAGAACGGTCAACTCGGTGATCAGCCTGCCGCCAAAATCATTACAGAACAGCCCTCATGACAACATCCTCGCCGATCTTCAATACGGTCACGCCTCGATTTCCACGAGCACTGTAAACGGGGTCGGCTACGGAGTCGGATCGGCCGGGCACGGCGAGGTTTTGATCCGCGGTCTGGGGTTCTCCCCAAATCGCGGGACGCTGGTCTTAATTGACGGTCGCCCGGATATTGCCGGGCTTTTCGGGCATCCTCTCCCCGACACCTACCGTAGCGCCGGTCTTTTCTCCGCCGAGCTGATCAAGGGTGGCGCCTCTACCCTGTACGGCTCGAATGCCATTGCCGGTGTCCTGAACCTGGAATCTTTCTATCGTCCCGACCTCGCGCGCTTCACCAGCGTTGAACTGACGGGCGGCAGTCACGCAACTTTCAGCGGAACCCTCAGACATTCGAGGCGCTGGGACAATTTCGTCGCCGCCGCCTGGTATGATTATGTCGAGTCGGACAACCACCGTAAGGACAGCGAGTATTTCAACCGGTCGGGTGGTTTTCGGCTTCAGTACACCGGTTATCACGGGTTCAACGTATTTCTGAGCGCCAAATACAGTACCTTTGATTTCGCCGACGCCGGTCCCGTTTATCAACCGGAGCGTTTCACCGGCGACATTCAACGCGCGGGTTTCACGCTTGGCATCGACAGCAGAAGTGACCGCCTATCCCTCACCGGCAGATTTTACAGCAGTTACGGCGAGCATTCGTTTTCCGACGGGTTCAGATCGATTGACCGCAACAACGGAATGAGCCTGACCGGCCGACTCGAGAACACCGTCATTCAAGGCCTGGCCCTGACCGGAGGTTTGGCCCTCAGCTACCTGGGAGGTTCGGCCTACGATGGCTCGGCGTTTGTCCTGCCGGGGGATTTTCACGAGTATGAGTATGCCACACACCTGCAGGCGGAATACAGCTATGAGCAACTCCTGCAGGTCACTCTGGGAGGCAGGTATGTGGATCACGACCGCTACGACGGGCATTTCGTATATCAGGCGGGAGCGGTTGTCAGCCCAGGGAACTGGGGTTCGCTCAAGTTCTCGGTTGGCTCGGCATATCGCAACCCCACGGTGTCCGAGTCTCAGCTATTCCTTATTTCGAACGCAGACTCGCTCGTTGCCGAAGAGGGGACATTTTACGAAATAGGCTACTTCAATCGCCTGTCGCCGCACCTGTCACTGGAAACGGCCGTTTTTTGGAGGGAAGGTGAGAACCTCATCGCGAGCGTCAGCAATCCCGATCCGCCACCCCGGAATCTGTTTCAGAACTCCGGTTCGTACAGCCACTCCGGCTGGGAGGCCGCGTTGCGCTTTGTCCATGGAGAGTTTTTCCTGGCGCCATCATTCCTGCACCTGAACCAGGACAACTATTCGGGATCCGTTCCCGAAGACAAGCTGGTCCTCACCACCGGCGCCGGCAAGGGTCGCTGGCGTGCGCGGATGGAGACAACGGCAGCCTTCAAAACGGCATCGGACAGTGTCGGTGTGCCGGTAATTCTCGACGACTACGTCGTGGTCAACCTGGATCAGAGTCTCGAACTGGCTCCATCCGTGAGGTTAAAACTGCGGTTTGAAAATATCTTCGACACCGACTACGAGACGGTCAGCGGCTATCCCATGCCTGGCGTGACCTTCCGCGCGGGGGCAGTCGTTACTCTGCTCTGATCGCATCCGGTATCGGCCCGGGCGCGATGCGGGTTACCTGATTATGACACAGCCGAGCTTTTCCGGATCGGTTGGCGCCACCGTCAATTCCCTCGTCCCGGAAGCGCTTTCAACCGTTACCGTCACCTCCGCCCGATTCTTGGCGTCACAATAACGAGCCGTGATCCTCGCCGCCTTCTCAAGGTTCTCGTCGGTGCTCTCCCCTATCAACAGAGTAATGGGAGAGCCGGTGTCGAGCACCTCAAACATCGTGTGCTGCGTCTGCCTGAGTTGCATGATCTTCTTGTTGTCGGTTTCGTCCCGACCAACGATGAGCTTGGTCTGGGGATCCAGTCGAAAGTGACGGCCGGCCCTCAGGAGATTCAGGTCGTGGAAGGTAATGACATCGGATCCGGCCAGCAGATCCCTGAGGCGATTGGAGTATCCGGCATCGGTCAGAAGGCAACCCGAGGCCGGCGACGGGTAGTCGTCAAGGCCGAACTGGCGGGCGAGCTCCATCTGGCGTTTTCGTCCGCGACCGTTTATGGCTTCCAGTTTCTCGCGATCGACCATACCGCTGAGCTCCGCCTCGGTCGGTTTGAGCAGTTTGGCCGACAACGGCCGGAGAAGTTTACCTCTCAGGTTGGCCTGCTTCATCGTCAGGTTCAGCTTATCCTTCACCTGCGACATGGGCCGCTGGCCGATCACCTCACCGGTAACGATAAAATCGGCTCCGCACATTTCCATGTACTCACGGGCCTCATTGAGCATGAGAATACGGCAGTCGGTGCAGACATTCATATTCTTGCCCCGGCCGAAACGCGGGTTGCGAACGATATCCACGAACTTCTGTCCGAGATGCATGAGCTTGACGTTGAAGCCCCAGCGCTCGGCCATGGGATAGGGGTTGGAACCGCACGACGAGCGATCGTCGGCATCACAACCGAAATGGGTCATAAACGTCAGCGCCGTCACCTCGATATCCTGCTGCAACATGAGCAGGATCGCCAGGGCGGAGTCCAGACCGCCGGAAAACAGGGCTATGGCGTGGCCGCGTTTCTTTGTCTTCTCTTCACTCACCCGATCGTTTCTCCTGCCAATATAACTCAAACCAATCTCTGGTATCCATGCGAACCTTATGTATAACGCATGAGGCGCTGTTTGTCGTTGAACAAATATAGTCTCAAAGCCGCCTGACGGAAACCCATTTTGCCTTGACTTGTAAGTGTACAACGAATACAATTAACCGAAAACAGGAAAGGACGGGTCGTCACCCCTTGCGAATCAGAATAGTATGTCTGGCCGGAGACTGGCTGAAACACTTTGCCCATGAGTG
Organism: uncultured Ignavibacteriales bacterium; assembly: GCA_964630485.1. Lineage (GTDB taxonomy): Bacteria > Zixibacteria > MSB-5A5 > GN15 > FEB-12 > JAJRTA01. The sequence continues at coordinate 16,354 of CAZVUZ010000010.1, read as the reverse complement.
CCAGAGCCTCTTCTTCTTCTCTGTCAGAATGGTACTTGGGCTGGTCAGCCGCCGTCTTTACGCGGCGGAGACGATGGAGCAGATGTACCTCATCGGGGTCGGTTCGTTATACCTGATCATTCTCACGGGTATTTTCGCCGGCCAGGGTTTTGCTCTCGCGTTCTCCGTCGAGCTGGCGGATTTCGGCGCCAAGAACTACATCGGGCGCATTCTCGCAATCGCCGTTCTGCGTGAGTTGGGACCTATCCTGACGGGTCTCATGTTCGCCGCCCGGGTATCCGCCGGAATCACATCGGAGATAGGCGCCATGAAATCATCCAATCAGCTTGACGCCATGGTTGCTTTCGGCATCGACCCTATCGCTAAACTGGCCGTGCCTCGAATGATCGCCTTGATAATTATGCTGCCTGCGATGACCGTCATCTGCGACGCCATTGCCCTGCTGGGCGGCTGGGTAATTGCTCTCTTCGTCTCCCATGTATCGTCGACAATGTACTGGTCGGCGGTTCGCGAACGCCTCATTTTCGGCAACCTCTTTATCGGCATCCTCAAGCCGCTCGTATTCTCGCTCATAATTGCCTTCATCTCCTGTTATAAGGGTTTTACGGCCACGGGCGGCACCAAGGGCGTCGGCAAAGCCACCACCGATTCGGTGGTAATAACCTCCATAACAATACTGATGGTGAATTTCTTTATCACGAAAGTCGTCTTTTCGTGGATTAAGGGCTATCTATGATCGAGTTCAGGAATGTCGATTTCAGTTATGGTGACAAGCCCGTCCTCAAGAACGTCTCGTTCAGTATTGGCGATGATGAGGCGGTCGTGATCATGGGCCCTTCGGGATCGGGGAAATCCACCTGCCTGCGCCTCATCCTGGGCCTCGAAGACGTAGTGCGGGGGGAAATCCATGTTGACTCCAAGAACATCGGCTCGATGAAGCGGAAGCAGAAACAGCAGATGCGCAAAAACATCGGTATGGTGTTTCAGGACGGCGCTCTCTTCGATTCCATGACGGTAGGCGAAAATGTCGGCTACTACCTCATCGAGCACTCGGATTTACGCTGGTCAGACATTGCCAAGAAGGTTCGCGAGATGCTCGGTTATGTCGGCCTCGACGCCGACGATTTGATTGATAAGTTACCCGAGGAACTCTCCGGCGGTATGCAGCGCCGGGTGGCTATCGGCCGGGCCCTGCTCTCCACCAATCCGAAGGTCATGCTTTACGATGAGCCCACAACCGGCCTGGACCCGCAGTCCTCGGAAAAAGTCCTGCGACTGATTACGCGGCTACACCAGGAACACACCCTGTCCAGCATAGTCGTCACCCATCAGATCGCCGACGCTTTTTCGATTGCCGATCGCTTTATCGTAATCCTTGCCGGCGAGCTGGTCTTTGACGGTTCCCTGGTCGACTTGCGGGACAGCCGGGACACGGGCGTGATGGAATTTCTGGCGCCTTTCCGGGACTCCATGGCCGGAGTGGTGGAGAGAAAATTTGTTGCCGGCGACTGAGGACATTGACACTATTGATGTAGAAATCGGCCGGTCCCGGCCACGCACAGGGACCGCGCCTTAATTCGGAAGCTGAAGGTTTGATTGTATGAGACGGTCGACGATAACCAAATGGGGTGACATTAAGGTGGGGCTGGTGCTGGTGGCCGGCATCGCGGCGATGCTGTGGGCGTCGCTCAGCGGCGGCGGAACTTCGATCTTCGACACCAAGGACACCTTTGTCTGTTACTTCGAAAACGTTAACGGACTGGTCGGAGGCTCGCCGGTGTGGATGTCCGGTGTGGAAGTCGGCAATGTCAAGTCGGTAAGCTTCGTCAATCTCGGCCCCGGCCGGGAGGTCAAGGTGGTTTGTCGGGTGAAGAAATCGGTGTGGCATATGCTCACCGACTCCTCCGAAGTGCTGTTGGGCACCATCGGTTTCCTGGGCGACAAATATGTGGAGATCCTGCCCACGGCCTATACCGGAAAGATCATCGAGCCGAATGATGTCATACGTACCCGTGACGCCGGTAGCGTCGAGGCAGTGATGAAGACCGGTGAGGAAGCGATCGTTAAGGCCGGCAGCCTTATCACCAATCTCGACAGCCTGCTCGGACGCATGAACCGCGGCGACGGCAGTCTCGGGAAACTGGCCACCGACGACGCCCTGCACAACAATCTGACCAAACTCCTGGCCAACCTGACGGAGCTGACGGCGCGCCTGCACGCCAACCAGGAACGAATCGTTACTTCCATTGAGACAACCGCCGGAGCCGTCAGCGAATTGACGGACAAGGTACACAACAACACCGGCACGCTGGGTAAGATCGTCAATGATCCGGCCCTCTATGACAACCTCAGCGCGACTTCTGCCAAACTCGATTCGGTCATGCAGCGTATTAACGCCGCCGAGGGTTCGCTGGGCCTGTTCGTGAGCGATACTGCCTTCTACATCGAAACGGTCAATCTCCTGACACGGGTCAACAACCTCGTGGCCGACATCGAACAGAATCCCCGCCGGTATTTTAAATTCTCGGTGTTTTAGAAAGAAGATTCGCGTTTACAGCGCTATTTGGCGGCGTCACGTCCCTTGGCGCGGACGACGGAGATGACGCCCTTCACCTTGCGGACTTTATCCAATATACGATTCAGGTGCGACAGGCTCGCGACTTCGACTACGAAGCGGCCGGTCCCGGTGGTATCTTCCGCCTTCATCTCGGCCGCCCGCACGTTGGTGTCGGAGTCGGCGATCGCCTGGGTAACATCGCGCAGCATGTTCTTACGGTCCTCGGTTACCAGTTCCAACTCTACGACAAAGGATTGGCTCTTGCCGGCGTCCCAGCTCACTTCGATCTTTCGTTCCGGGAACTGGGCCTGCAGATAAAGGGCGCTTTCACAGTCGGCCCGGTGAATGGTCACGCCCCGGCCGCGGGTTATGAATCCGATAATGTCCTCGCCCGGAAGCGGCTGGCAGCAACCGGCAAAGCGAAACATCATATCCGACATGCCATCAACGCGTATACCCTTGGAGCCGCGAATACGATCGATGACCTTGCCGACAATACCCGGCGGGGCCTTTTCTTCTTCCGGCTGGATGAGATTCACCAGAGGCCGCGTGGTCATGGAACCGTTACCGATGGCCGCAAACAGTGTCTCGGGAGACTTCTTGCCCAGTTTCTCGGCGTATCCCTGCAGGACATCATCGGGCGGCAGTTTCAGGCGCAGTTCCTTTAGTTTTCGTTCGATGATTTCACGCCCGAGCACCACCGACTGCTCGAAACCGGCCTGGTTGAGCCAGCGGCGGATCTTGGAGCGGGCCGAGGTCGTTCTTACCAGTTTCAGCCAATCGTGTGAGGGGGTACGATTGGGGTTGGTGATTATTTCTACCGTATCACCGGAGTTGAGCGTCGTCGAAAGCGGCTGCAAACGGTTATTGATCTTGCCTCCGGCGCAGTGAATACCGACTTCGGTATGGATCTGAAAGGCGAAGTCCAGCGGCGTGGCTCCCTTGGGCAGGTGAATCAATTTCCCCTGCGGGGTAAAGACGAAGATATCCTCCGAATAGAGGTCAATCTGGAGGTATTCCAGGAAATCCGACGGATTGGTCATGTCCTTCTGCCATTCAAGGACATCGCGCAGCCAGACCATTTGCCGATCCGACTTGCTCATCTCCTGACGACCCTCTTTGTAGAGCCAGTGTGCGGCAATGCCGTTTTCGGCCTCGTAGTGCATCTGATGGGTGCGGATCTGAATCTCGATCGGCCTCCGGTCGGGACCAAATACGGTCGTGTGCAGAGAATGATAGCCGTTGGGTTTGGGGTTGGCAATGTAATCGTGGAAACGATTGCTGACCGGCTTCCAGCGGGCGTGAACGATTCCGAGGGTGTGGTAGCATTCGCGCTCGGTATTGACGATGACCCGGACAGCGATCAGATCGTAGATCTCCTCGAAAGGCACCTGGCGAATCTTGATTTTGCGGTAGATGGAGTCGAGGTGCTTGGCGCGGCCATAGATTTTGGCCTTAATGCCGTCTTTCTCGAGTTCCTCGCCAAGCGGCTTTGCTATCTGCGCGATATAAGCTTCTCTCTCGACCCGTTTTTCGTGCACCTTCCGCGACAGATCCTCATATACCTCCGGTTGGAGATATTTGAAGGACAGGTCTTCCAGCTCGACTTTGACCCGGTTGATTCCGAAACGGTGGGCCAGAGGGCAATAGACGTCACGGGTTTCCTGAGCAATACGCTTCTGCTTCTCCGCCGGCAAGTGCTGGAGGGTTCGCATATTGTGCAGGCGATCGGCCAGTTTGATGAGGATGACCCTTATATCCCGGGCCATGGTCAGGAGCATTTTGCGGAAATAATCGACCTGCTGCTCTTCGCGGGAGGAGAAGTGAACCGCACCGAGCTTGGTAACGCCATCGACCAGTTCGGCCACTTCGTCGCCAAACTCACGGCGCAAAGATTCTACCGTAACCTCGGTATCTTCGACCACGTCATGCACGAGACCGGCCGCGATCGTGGTCGAATCCATATGCTGTTCGGCGAGGATAAAGGCGACTTCGAGGCAGTGCTCGACATAGGGTTCGCCCGATGAGCGTTTCTGACCGGCATGGGCGCGGTCGGAGGACTCGTACGCCTTGCGAATGAGGGGAATATTCACGTTCGAATTGAACGATTCTATTCTAATGATAAACTCAGCCAGGTTCATCGGGCCCCTTCGGCTCTCAGTCGGTCTTGTTAAAAGCTTCGGCAACTTCCTGGGCCACCTTATCAACGGTAATCGTCAGCATACACCGGCACTGGTTGGGCGGGCATTTGCACTCGAGCGAGGTGGGCACGATTACGCGATCGTGCTTGCCGGTCGGGCCCCAGCGCGCGGGCGACATGACAGCCTTCCCCGGGTACAACCCGACAACCTTGGTGCCGACCGCCACGGCCAGGTGCAGCGGCCCGGTGGAGTTTGCCACCACCACATTCGCCAGCGACAGGCAGGCGGCCAGAGTGCGCAAATCCGTCTCGCCATATATTTTACGAGCCTTGATGCCCCTTTCACGACATTCGCGATCGATTGTCTCGCCTTCCGTTTCGGATCCGGAAATAACCACCTGGTAACCGGTGCGATCCAGCTCTGCATAGAGCTGTAAGAAACGTTCGAGCGGCCAGCGCTCGGCGGAACCGCCGGAACCGGGATGCAATACCACGAATTTCCCCTGCACCCCCGCCGCGCTCAGGATGCGTCGGGCATTGTTGAGTTCCTTCTCGCGCGGATAGACTATCGGCTTCGTGAGCGTGATACCGTCCCGAAAAAACCTGAGGAAATCAAGGTTGTATTCATACTCGTGTTTGCGGTTCGATTTCCGGCTGTGAAACAGGTGGCGGTTGAAGAACACCGAGTGGAAGCGACCGGCTGTGCCGACGCGTATGGGAATGTTGGCTTTGTGAAAAAGCTGGGATATGTGCCGCTCAGGATAGAGAGCCACGACCGCTTTGTAATTAGCCTTACGTATATTCTGCATAAGGTCTTTTTTGTAAAGCCTGTCGACGATGAGCTGTTTGTTGAGTACTCGGACAATGCCGTCGATGCGGTCATTGTTCTCGAGAATTGGAGAAGCATAGAGCGACGCCAGCACTTCGATCCGGCACTCGGGGTAGCGTGCTTTCAGGGTATGGACAAAAGGCAGGGCCAGGATCAAATCACCCAGGCGGTCGGTGCGGGAAACGAGTATACGATCGCCGGGTTCTATCTCAAGCGGTTTTGTCATCTTCCGTCGTCCTCAATATGGCCTTCGCGTCGAGCCAGATCACGCAATTTGGCGTATTTGACCAGAACAGCGACGGCCGACAAGACTGAAATCAGCAAACCTTCCATGCCGTCGCGGAAGCCCTGCCGGGAAATAAAGTGACTAATAAAGGACACCGGCGGCCGAAACACAAGGTCAATCCAACTTGTTCTGCGCCCGCGCTTGAAGGCCTGACGGGCGCCAAGCGTGGTATAACGATTCGACTTGCGCAGGTAGTGTTCCAGGGTGGGGTAGCTGTAATGCAGGAGTTCACCCTTTAGATGTCCCACGGCGCCCTCTACCGAGATACTCTCGTGCACGCGGGCGTCGTTGAAGCCGCCCCGGTCACGCCGAAAGAGGCGCAGGATACGATCGGGATACCAGCCGCAATGGTAAATCCAGCGGCCAAGGAAATTCGTTCTTCGCGGCATGTCAAAACCGATCTCGGCGGTGTCACGATCCAGGACCTCCCTTATCTCGGCGGCCAGTTCCGGCGATACGGCTTCGTCGGCGTCAACCGACAGAACCCACCGGCTCGTGGCTTTGGTAACGCCATAGGCCTTGGCGGGGCCGTAACCCTCGAACTCCAGGTCGTAAACGGCGGCGCCCATTTCACCGGCAATCTCGCGGGTATCATCGGTCGATCCGGAATCCACCACGATTATCTCATCGGCCCAGGCAACGGACTTCAGACAGCGCCCGATGTTGGCTTCCTCATTGCATGTTATGATTACCACCGAGAGGCTATCCATGTCCCCCCCCGCCGTCGCTATCGGCCGTCACCTTCACAGGTCCGGCGTTGTCCACAGCGTCTTTGAGCCGGAAGAACTCCTCCACGACCCGGGATGGTTCGATGTCATGCAAATTGCCCACCGCTTTGGCGACCACCCCGCCGTGCTCCTGTCGGTACGGTTTCCAGAAATAGTAATTGCGCATGTGACCCGAGTAAAGACCGACCACGGGTATTTTCATAAGACGCGCCAGGTGCACCAGGGAGGTATCCGGGCTGATGAAATAATCAAGGCCGTCGAGAACGGCGCAGGCATCCAAAAGCGACAGGTTTTCCTCGACGATGTGAGCCCGGCCATCGAGGGCTTCACGAAGTTGCAGGCCCCGCTCGCGTTCGTCCATGGTGCACGAGATCAAAAAACGGGCCGAGGGCAGGCGGCTGACTATGCCACCAAGGATCATGGCGTATTTCTCCACGGTCAAGGTCCGCGTCGGGCTTCCGGCGGAAATATTGACCCCGATCCAGACGGCGTCATCTTTCGGGAGTGAACGATGGAACCGTTGCGCCTTTTCGACCGACGGCTCCGGCAAATGCACCGGCAGGAACGGATCTATGCCGGCGGGGTTCTCGCCCATCACATTGAAAACGAGCAACCCGTTGTCAATATTGTGGTCCCGCCCCTCGGGCTGGTAAGGCTCGCAATAATCGTAATAGCGCTGAAGCTTCAGCTTGCGCGAGGCCGCCCGCACCGAACCGTTTGCAATAAGACGGGAGAGCAGGAGCCCGGTCACGGAGTCGTGGCAAATGGGATCGAAGACAATATCAAAGCGACGCCGTTTCAATCTGCGTATGAGGGGCCAGTCGCGGGTGATGTTCTTACAATAGATGTGGACGGCATCCACGGCCGGGTCGCCTTCGACGAGTACCCGGTTCTGGGGCGAGGCCATGACCTCCACGGTTATGTGGGGGTATGTCTTTTTGAGCGCATGGATGGCCGGAAGAGTGGCGATCATGTCGCCGAGCTTGTCGGGCCGGAGGATCAGAATCGAGGAGACGTCGGCCGGTTTAAGCGGCAGGCGGGATCCGTCTCCCGGACGCAGGAGCAACCGGAAACTTCCTTCGAGGAGATCTTTGAACAGGTGCTCTGTCTTTTTGACGACTTTCGGCGGCACCTAGTCCTCCTGGCTTTGCAGGCGGGTATCCGGCGCCGGTTGCTGTCCGCCGTTCTTGAACTGCATCATGTAGAGTCGGTGGTACAGGCCGCCGGTGCTCAACAGCTGTCCGTGGTTGCCTTCCTCGACGATCCGGCCGTCATCCACGACCAGGATGCGGTCGGAATTGGTGATGGTCGACAACCGATGCGCCACCACCAGACTTGTCCGGTTCTGCATGAGGCGGCTTATGGCCTCCTGCACAAGGAGTTCCGACTCGGTATCCAGCGCCGACGTAGCCTCGTCGAAGACCAGGATTTGCGGGTTGCGCAGAAGAGCCCGCGCGATAGCCAGACGCTGGCGCTGTCCCCCGGAGAGCATCACTCCCCGGTTGCCGACGCGAGTGTCATAGCCGTTTTCGAAGGTGCGAATGAAGCGGTCGGCGTTGGCCATCTGCGCCGCTTCGTATACCTTCTCGGGATCCATATCCTCGAGACCATAGGCGATGTTGTTGAATATCGTGTCATTGAACAACTGTGTTTCCTGGGTAACGATACCCATCAGGCCACGCAGGGACGCCAGGGTGCTGTTGCGGATATCGATGCCGTCGATGGTAATCGAACCGGCCTCGGGATCATAGAAACGGGGCAACAAATCGAGAAGGGTGGATTTCCCCGCTCCCGACGGTCCCACTATCGCCACCACCTCACCGTGGGCAACCTCGAAGGATACATCTTTCAGGACCGGTTCGTCGTGATTGTAGCTGAACGAAACATGGTCGAAACGGATGCGATCGTTGAAGTCCTTTATGGTCACGGCATCCGGGGCATCTTTGATTTTTTCCTCGGTGTCGATCACGTGGAAGATACGCTCAGCGGCGGCCAGGCCTTCCTGGATCTTGATATGGATACTGCTCAGCGATTTCACCGGCTTGATCAGAGAGAACATAGCAATAATGAAAGTCATGAAATCCCCGGCGTCAAACTCGCCGGTATTGGCAATAATGCGCGACCCGGCATAGAGGAGAATCACCACGCCGGCAAAACTGATGAGGGTGTCATTGGTCGGCGAGGCCAGATGCCGAATCCGTGTCATCCGCAACAGCGCACGAAAATACTGGTAGGTGGCATCGAGAAATTTGCGGGACTCGAAATTTTCCATCGAGAAGGCCTGCACAATACGGACGTTGCTAACCGACTCCTCAAGCACCGAGTTGACATCGGCCATCCGCTCCTGGGAACGCTCGGAGTACTTGCGGAGCTTTTTCCCGATGAACCATATGAAGCCGAACACCAGGGGCAGGACAATCAGGGCCAGCAACGTCAGTTTCCAACTGAGGATAAACAGGAAGCCGACAAAGACCGCGGCGGTGATGGAATCGGTCACAAGGTGGTTGAAACTGAGATCTATGGATTCGTTGAGCACAACGACGTCGTTGGTAACCCGCGATATAATCTGGCCGGTGCGTCGCCGATGGAAATAGTCCAGCGAAAGGCGCTGGTATTTTTTGAAGAGGTTGTCGCGCAGGGTACGGATGACCGATTGCTGAACGTAGGCCATGAAGAACCCCTGCAGGTATGTGAAGAGGTTTTTGCCGATGGCGATGAGCAGAATCAGCCAGCAGAAATTCCAGAGCGTGTCCTGCCGGGTGCCGCTTTTCACCAGGTTGTGCACCCAGCCCTTCATAGTCTCGCGCAACGATTCCGCCGCCGCCGGGACATCACCGAAGAAATCCGACAGTGCCGAGGTCGAATCGGCCGCCGGAGTCGCCGCGAACTGGGTTTTCGGCAGGGCGGCATCAAGGGCGCCGAGAGACTCCACCTGGAAGAGCGTCATCAGCAATGGCCCGGCCATCCACACCAGCAAACCCGAGAGTAACGCCGCCACGGCCGCCGAACTCGAAGCCGTTGCCAGTTGCTTCCAGTACGGCAGAAGAAGCGTAAATGTGCGTCCAATTAGATTCAATCAATTACTCCAATTCCGGCATAAACTATAATATGACATATGGTGCACACTAAGTCAACTCGTATAGATTAAGGGGATTTAGAGACTTACGCGAACCGCATCCGGCGGCGGCTGAACCCGGAACTTGTTTGAAGAGACGTTGGCCCGGTCTTTGTAGGTTCGGCGCCGGGCCGTGAAGGTCGTCAGGTCGCCGTCATCAAAGATCAACTCCCGCAATCTCCAGCCATTGTCGCGCCGGTCATAGATCAATTCCATGCGCCAGGGACAATCTTCCCACTCGAGCACAAAATGCGGGGCGTTTTCGTCTTCGAAATCAGACTCCACCCGGAGGCCGTCAGATTTCAACGTATCAGGGAAATCTCGCAACAGCCTTTGAAAATCCAGGGTCGGTGTTTTCTCGGAGCACACCGAGGAATTCAAAACCTCGGCCACCGGCTCGTAGAGATACTCGTTGGTCGACGGGAAGTAGATCTCGACCGAGTCGCCGGTCATGCGGCCCTTCAGGGCGCCCTTGCCAAGATACCCTCTCCCCGCCAGCGCCGAAACCGAATCGGTCTGGTAAATTTCAAGCCGGAATGAAGTTGGTTTGCCGTCCCGTTTTATCCGGGCGTCAAAAAGCCAGGCTTCAACCGCTATCTTGTATTCAGGCGTGGCGTCTTCGGCCGCGGTCCCACCGTAACGAGCGGTGCCACACCCACCGGCGCCAAGGAGCACGCCGACGCAACACCACCTTAGGACGCGCCTCAGGTTAGCCAATCTTAATCCCCGTGAAAAGGTAAACGAACAGGGAGATGAACGGTCCCAGGATAAGCCAGAAACCGCCGAAGATGATCAGGGCGATGAGTATAAACGGCCCGACGCGCTGTATCTGGGCCAGCATGGGGCCGAAACGCGGCGGCAGTACACTCCCAAGGATATGGGAACCGTCGAGCGGATATATCGGAATGAGATTGAAGAAGGCCAGGGAAACGTTGATCATTACCGAGATAAACAGAAACGTGTAAATGGCCTGCGGCAGCTGCATCCCCGAAGCACTGGCCATCCGGAAGAACATTCCGAATAAGAATGCCAGCCCCATATTCGAGAGCGGTCCGGCGGCGGAGATCCAGAAATCGGCCACCCGGATGTTACCCTGTAGATTGCGCGGGTTGACCGGTACCGGTTTGGCCCAGCCGAAACGAAAGCCCGAGAGGAACATCATGATGGTGCCGAACAGGTCCAGATGAGCCAGGGGATTGAGCGTAAGCCGCCCCATGTCGCGGGCGGTGGGATCACCAAAACGCAGCGCCGTCCAGGCATGAAAGAACTCATGCACGGTCAGGGCGAAAAAGATCGCCGGGGCGGCAATTATGGCTCTTTGTATAAAATCTTCACCAAACATTACAATTATTCCCTGTTTCGACGGTGTCAATATCCTGCTCATCAAACACCTGAACAAGATCAAAGTTTGCCAAAAAAGTGACGACCGCCGGAGAGGAGGTCCAGCGGCCGTCAGATACGGGAGTTCACAAACGCGGTCAGTGCCCGGATTCAGGATCAGGCGTCGATGCCTCTCAGCCGCACTACCTCGCTGACACGAGCGATGGCCAGCATGAAAGCGCCAATGCGCATGCTGGCCTTATTGGTAGTGGCGGTGTTGAGGACGTCGCCAAACGCGGCTACCATTTTCTCCTCCAGGCGCCGGTTGACCTCTTCCTCGCTCCAGAAATAGCCGATGCGGTTCTGGACCCATTCGAAATACGACACCGTCACGCCGCCGGCATTGCACAGGATATCCGGGATTACCAGAATGCCGTTCTTTTCCAGGATGGCGTCGGCTTCGGGCGTCGTGGGTCCGTTGGCTCCCTCGGCAATGATCTTGGCCCTGACCCGGTGAGCATTCTTTTCGGTGATCTGGTTTTCCAGGGCGGCCGGAATCAGAATATCCACGTTGGCGTAGAGAACATCCTGTGGCTTGATTTTTTTCGCGCCGGGGAAACCCAGGACCGATTTCGTCTTCGCGACATACGCGATCAGGGCATCGATATCAATGCCGTGGGGATCGTAAATCGCTCCGGTAACATCGGCGACGTGCGTGAATTTGACACCCAGATCGTGCAGGAGCTTGGCCGAGATTGACCCGACATTGCCAAATCCCTGCACCGCCGCGGTGGTTTTGGGCAGATACAGCCCCTGGTGCCGCGCAGCCTCGCGAGTGGCGATCATCACTCCCCGGCCAGTGGCCTCATTGCGCCCCTGGGAACCGCCCAGTACGATTGGCTTGCCGGTGACAACGCCAGGCACGGGCCGGTTCTCGCGCATCGAATAGGTATCCATGAACCAGCTCATCACCTTCGGACCGGTGCCCACGTCGGGAGCCGGGATATCTATCTCGGGGCCGACGACGTCACTGAAATCGGCCACATAGCGACGCGTCAACCGTTCCAGTTCGCCTTCGCTGAGCTGGTTGGGATCGCATATAACACCACCTTTGGCGCCGCCGAAGGGAATGTTGACCACGGCGCATTTCCAGGTCATCCACGAAGCCAGAGCCTGGACCTCGTCAAGAGTAACACCGGGATGAAATCTTATTCCCCCTTTGGCGGGGCCGCGCACGATGCTGTGGCGGACGCGATAGGCAGTGAACATCTTCATCGAGCCGTCGTCCATGCGCACCGGCAGATTGGAGATAGTACTCCGGCGTGGCACTTTCATAAATTCCAGCAAAGCCGGTTCGATCTTCATCTTCTTCGCCGCGGCATCAACCTGCTTCATCACATTGCCGAATACCGAAATGGGTATCGTCGTGTTCTTGCGTTGCACAATGCTTCTCGAATGCACTGCCTTTTTTGCCGGGACCTTTTTCTTTGCCGGGGCCTTAGCCATACTGTCTAGCCCTTCCCTTTCCTCACCGCCGCCTTCGGCATTCGGGACACCGCCGGCGAGCCGGCGTCGTAAAAACGCCACAACCGCTCGGTGCCTTCCTTGATGCCAATACGTGGCGATCTATTGATATTGCTCACTGTGTAATTTCTATCTTCAATATAAAGCACATTGCCGGTCAGGTCGAGTTCGTTTTGATCAGTGGTCAATCCAAATGAGCGGCAAAACTTACCCGGACCGTTCAAAAGATGATAACCGTCCTTGCCAGGCGAAAGTTCACGCATGATTTCCATTCCCGACACAGGCTCGGCGGCGCGGAGCAGAACCGCCGCAGGCTGGTTTTCCGGCTCGGTCACAAAATTGAGACAATGGTACATACCGTAGACGAAATAGATGTAGCTGTGACCGGGGGGCCCGAACATGGGTCGGTTGCGCGGTGTCATCCCCCGCGAGGCGTGGCAGGCGGGATCGTCCTGACCGATATAGGCCTCGACTTCGACGATGCGCGCCGCGAGACGGCCCCGGGGTGATCGATACACCAGGAATTTGCCGATAATTTCCTCGGCCACTTCAAGCGTCGGCCGTCCGTAAAACGACCGCAGTAGTTTTTTGCTTCTTGATGTCACTGTAAACAAGAGTCTTGCGTAGGGAAGGTCCGTTTCCGCCAAAGGTCCGCCGCAGGACGGAACCCGCCATCGGCAAATATCAGTTAATGCAATCTTGATTGTCTCAATCGTCGCAACCGCGAATGAGATTCGGGATCAACATGGCGGCGGCCTCGAAATCCAACCCCACCTGGCTCGGGTGATGAGAATCGGAGCCAAGGAATTTGACATCCACCCCCGCCCGCCGGGCGTCATTTACAAATGCCATCCCCGGGTAATAATGCCCGTTGCCATGACGTATCCCCGAGGTGTTGATCTCGACACAGGTGTCGGTTTCGACCAGGGCACGGAAAAGCTCTTCTGCATAGGGCTTGAATGCAAGGCTGAGGTCCTTCCCGTAATAATCGCTGCCGTAGCGCCGGTAATACTCCATATGCGCCACGGAGTCGAACAATCCCGTTTTCACCGCCGCCAGCACTTCCCGGAAATACTTCGCCACCGCCTCATCGGGTCCGAAACGGCTGAAACAGGGTTCCACATGCTCCCGTGCGCAAATCGGAACACCGTCAAGCTCGTGAATGCCGCAAAGGAAATAGTCGAAGTCATACCTTTCCTGCAATCTCAGGACTGTCTCCTCACAGCCGGGGTACCAGCCGAATTCGACGCCGAGTTTCACCGCCACCCCCAGAGGAAAATACTCTTCGTTGGCCCGCAGAACATGATCGACATAGGGCTCGAGATTCTCCACCGACGTCGGCAGTTTTTTGCCTTCCACCACGATGCACTCAACACCCGAGTGCTGTTCGGGGACGATATCGAAATGGGTGGTGAAACAGATTTCGGCCAGGTTGCGCTTGAGGGCGGCCTCGCAGTATTCCTCGATGGTGCCTTCGGCATCGACCGAGTAATTGGGGTGACAGTGATAATCGGCCACTCCGGGCTGGGTCAGGGGGACAATTTTCGGCTGTTCAGGCAAAGAAATCTCCGCGCAGAAACGGGTTGTTGGTTCTTTCTCCCCCGACCGTCGTCTCGGGACCATGACCGGGATAGCAGGTGATACCGTCGGGCAGGGTCAGGATTTTCTTGTTGATAGAATCTATCAGCACCTGCGAAGACCCGCCCGGCAGGTCCGTCCGGCCCACCGATCCCCAGAATAACGTGTCGCCGCAGAAAAGGTTCCCTTCGCTCTCGTCGAGATAGCAAACCCCGCCGACCGTGTGACCGGGCGTGTGAAGAACTTTTAGAAAAAGCGAACCGATGTTGACCGCCTCCTCGTCGCTGAGGGTAACATCCGCAGGCGGCGCCACGATCGGATTATCAAAGAAAGCCGAAACATTGGCTGAAGGGTTGGCCAGGAGGTCTTGCTCTCCCTTGCCGATATAGAGCGGGATATCGAAGCGCTCCTTGACGGCCGCGACGGCGGCAATGTGGTCGGCGTGGCCGTGCGTGAGCAAAATCGCCCGCGGCGTCATACCGGTCTTATCGACGGCAGTAATAATCGTGTCCTCTTCGGCGCCGGGATCGATAATGATGCCGTCATTGGTGTTCGGGTCCCAGTAGAGGTAGCAATTGACCTGGAAGGGCCCCACGACGATGGTTTTAATATTCATAGTAGGAGTGAAGATAACCGGGGGGGATGCCCTGTCAACCGCAATCTTGACGGCAAGAATCACGCGATCCGGTCCAGCCGCGGAAACACAGGCAATGAATACAGACGACTCGATGTTCGTATCGTTGAACCCTGGCACCCAAATAAAGTCGATGATAGCCATATTTTTGACTTGACAGAAATTCAACACCTGTTTAGCTTTAATTGTTAAGACAAGTACATCTTCGGGGAAATTGCATCCGGGAGCAAGGACGCTTATGTCCGTTAATGAGACATGGGGGCTTACTGTGTCGGCAGGGGCCGGCTAAACTCTATTGCCTGACTGGCATTGGAGTGATACTTGATTGGACAATGACGCACCCCGGCCTATTTTGAAATGGCATGGGGATAATATATGATTCAAGTATCCTGACATAGGGAGGGGTAGTATGAGTAAGCACACTACCGCCATCACGCGGGGCATGGCGGTCGGGTTGATTCTCCTCATCATTGCTTTTTCGGTTCTCAGGTTCTCTGGCTGTAGTAGCGACAGCCCGGTGGCCTCCAGATCATCCGATAGCTACATGGTCTATTTGACCGGCTTTCAGGACACCAGCCTGTTGTTTGGCATAAGGCCGGGTGATACCACTATCAAGACATGGACGGTCCCCTGGGTTTCCGAGGAGGCCGTGGCGATTTCGGCAGACGGCAACCTGCTCTATCACGGAAATGAGTCGGTGACGGTTCGCGAAACCGACTCCTTCATGGTGATGGCCGAGTTGCCTTATTCAGCCGACAACGGGATCGCCGTGTCGCCGGACAACAGCAAGATTGCCTTCTTCGGTGACGACCTCTATATCCTGAACACAGCGGACTACTCGGTTGTGTTTCATGACACGTTGGAACTGGAGGGAGGTGTCTTCTCACACGACAGCAAGACCCTGTATGGTTACGGCGCCACCGGCGATTTTGTCGACTTGGTCAGCTTCGTTTACAAGCTTACGCTTTCTTCGGAGCCACCCTCTGTTGCTCTGCATGATCTTGACTACGCTCGCGTGCGCGGGTTTCTGCCCAGTCAAGACCAGTCGCTATGGTTTTTCTTTGGCACCGACGCTTTTCGCGCCAACACGGACTTTGTCGTTTGGGATATCAGTGGCGATTCCACCGTCTTTCTCGACAGCCTGGGATACATTGGCGACAAATGCGATTTGGAGCTGAACCCCGATGGGACATTTCTATTTTACAGCTATCCCTGTCCGAGCATCTCGCATGGTATGGCTTGCACCGAGCCCGGGAAGCTGAAGACCTTTGATGTGGCTGGGTTGGTATCCGGGTCGGATATCGACTGCGTGCCGGAAGAGGTATTGGATCCATACATTACTGAGGCGAGCAATATCGGGCCGATTTGCATGACGCCTGACGGGGCCTATATCGTCGGTGTGTCGTTCGATCACGTCATCATTGTTGACGCCGTACAGAAGGAGATGGTAGATCATATGTGGCTGGCGGAAGAGACCATTGCTTTCGTCCAGACCTTTTGTCAGACAATGCACTAGGGGAGGTTTATATACGGGTTTCGTCTTTCCGACCTCACCGGTATTCGAACGCCTGCCCCTTCGCCGCCTGCTTCCCCCCAGATTCCATTTGACCCGCATATCGGGAAAGCATATATTTCTCTCCTCA
>CAZVUZ010000009.1:20095-40622 GCA_964630485.1 uncultured Ignavibacteriales bacterium | reverse complement strand
GTTGAGCCCGTAAAATCACCGAAGGAAACTTTGCTGGAGGACCTGGCCTCATTAAAGCAGGATGCGGGAACGGACCTTAAGAATTTCCAGACGGGTCTCTGCCGGATTCTTCCGGCCTATTTGCAGGCGGTTTACCGGTTTGATCCAAATGACCTGGAGCGTGAAGCGCTAACCGAGCGCCTCATTGCCGGTGGTCTCGTGCCCGACAAGGCCGAAAAAGTAGCCGGCTGGCTGAGCCGTGCCCGGATTGACAAATTTCGACCGGTCTCGGCCAGTCCAGGGGAAACGATTCGCCTTGAATCGGAAATACGTAATATGTTTGAAAGTATGTAGTTCTTGTGATATAGTTCTGGAGGATAAATGGACACAGATATTCAAAGGATACAGGCCCGGGTGGAAGAGCAGTCGGTCTTCGTGGAGAAACTCACGGGGCAGATCAGCAACGTCATCGTCGGCCAGAAGTATCTCGTCGAGAGGCTCCTGATCGGAATCCTTGCCAACGGGCACATTCTCATTGAGGGTGTCCCGGGACTTGCCAAGACGCTTTCGGTCAAGACCCTCTCCGACGCCATCGACGCCAAATTTCAGCGGATTCAGTTCACGCCCGATCTCCTGCCGGCGGACCTGATCGGCACCATGATTTACAATCCGCAGACGGCCGAGTTTTCGGTCAAGAAAGGGCCGGTTTTCACCAACATAATTCTCGCCGACGAGATCAACCGCGCCCCGGCCAAGGTGCAGTCGGCCCTGCTGGAAGCCATGCAGGAACGGCAGGTGACTATCGGCGACACGACCTTCAAACTTGAAGAACCTTTCCTGGTCCTGGCCACGCAGAACCCGATCGAGCAGGAAGGAACCTATCCCTTGCCGGAAGCCCAGGTCGATCGTTTCATGCTCATGCTCAAGATCACCTATCCGTCTCCGCTCGAGGAACGCGAAATTATGGATCGCAATACCGGGGCGGCACCGCGCCAGGTTTCCCGGGTGATCTCGCCGGCGGATATTCTTCAGGCGCGTGAGGTTCTGCGCGAGGTCTATGTCGACGAGAAGGTCAAGGAGTACATCGTCAACATCGTCTTTGCCTCCCGGGAACCGGAAAAGTACGGGCTGGGGGATCTGAAAGACATGATTGCCTTCGGCGGTTCTCCCCGTGCCAGCATCTACCTGAACCTCGCGGCCAAGGCCCATGCCTTCTTGAAGGGCCGCGGGTACATTACTCCCGAGGATATCAAGGCGGTCGGCCACGATGTCCTGAGGCACCGGATCCTGATTACCTATGAGGCCGAGGCGGAGGAAATCACCTCCGACGATATCGTAACCCGGATTTTCGACAGTGTCGAGGTACCGTAAAGACAGCGACCTATGATACCCAAGGAATTGCTCAAAAAGATCCGTCGGATCGAGATTCGGACCAAGAAACTCGTCAACGACATGTTCAGCGGCGAGTATCAATCGACCTTCCGCGGCCAGGGGATGGAATTCGAAGAGGTCCGCCTTTACGAGCCGGGCGATGACATCCGTCTTATCGACTGGAACGTCACCGCCCGTACCGGGTACCCCCATGTTAAAAAGTTCAAGGAGGAGCGTGAGCTTTCGGTGGTGTTGCTCTATGATGCTTCATCTTCCGGCCAGTTCGGAACGCGCGAGCGCTTCAAGAGCGAAACCGCCGCCGAGCTTTGCGCCCTGTTGGCTTTTTCAGCTATCAAGAATAATGACAAGGTCGGCCTGATCATTTTCACTGACGAGATCGAAAAATTCATTCCGCCCCAGAAGGGGCGGGGACATGTCCTGCGGCTGATTCGCGAGATCCTTTATTTCGAACCGCGTAAAACCGGGACCAATATCGCCGGCGCCCTGGAGTATTTCAGCAAGGTGATCAAACGGCGCTCGGTCGTGTTTTTGGTGTCGGATTTCCTCTCGGAGGACTATTCCAGGCCGCTCCAGATCGCTAATCGCCGCCACGATGTGATTGCCGTGAAAATCACCGATCCGAGGGAGACCTCTTTCGAGAACGTCGGCCTGCTGGAGCTTGAAGACGCCGAGACCGGCGAGGTCTTCGTGATCGACACCGGCTCCCGGGAATTCCGAAAGGAGTTCGCGGCCCGGGCCGATGAGGATGTCGAGAACCTGAAAAAGGAATTCCGCAAGATCGATCTGGATTTCATGAATATCCGCACCGACCAGTCCTATATCGTTCCGCTAATGAACTTCTTCAGAATGAGGGAGAGACGACACTAAAATGTCTGGCTGGAAACTCACCAATTCATCCAAGCTGATGCTCGCGGCCGCGCTGTTGCTGTCGGTCTTGGCCGGATTGTTTGCCGCCTGCAACGACACCGCGGCCGATGAGACGGCGCTTGACCGTCACAAGAAACTCGCCGGCGAACTGCGCGATACCAAGCTTTACCGTGCGGCCATTGAAGAATACGAGAAGTTGCTGGATATGCCCGGTGTCGAAAACGTCACCCGGGCCAATGTGAATTACCTTATTGCCAAGATCTACTTCGAGAATATCGCCGACTACGAGCAGGCGGCTGCCTATTACGTTCGGGCGCGCGCTCTCGATCCCGAGGGGTCCTTCATCAACGAGGCCTCGAAGAATCTCGTGGCGTCCCTGGAGCGCATGGGTCATATGGTTGACGCCAAACGTCAACTTGACGCCGCCACCGACCTTGACAGCGGCCCGCGCCGCGAGGGTGACGTCGCCGTGGCCCGCATCGGCGGCGTGCCGATATGGCTCTCGACAATCGAAGAGCAGATCCAGATGCTTCCGCCGGAGGTCCAAAAACAGCTCACCCCACGCGAGGCCAAAATCAAGTATGTGCACCAGTATGTCGGGGTGGAATTGCTTTACCATGCGGCCATCCGCGAGGGCTATGATGAGGACCCGGAGATACTCAAACAGGAACGGCTTCTGCATCGACGGCTCATGGTGGATGGCTACGTTCTGGACAAGGTTATGCCCAATATCCAGATCGACACCCTGGACGTGCGTAATTACTACCTGGCGCACCGTGACCAGCGATACGATAACGCTCCCTATGACTCGGTGAAGGCCCAGGTTTTTCTCGACTACCAGGGCGAGAAGACCGAAGCTGCATTTGCCGACTATGTCTCGGAACTGGCCGGTGTGGAAAAGGTCGAATTCCTCGACCATAACGTGAATTGACGACGGCAACCTGAAATGAATTGTGACGCCTTAAAACATATTATGCATCGGGTGACGTTGCTGACGGGACTCAGCCTGTTTCTCGGCCTGACCCCGGCGCTTGCGGCCCAGGACACTACCGGACGGCCGGTCGATACCGTCGAATCGCTCTCGGGCATCGAGATCGTGACCTCGGTGGATCGGGCCGAGGTCCTTATCGGTGATTTGATCAATTACACCCTGGCCATCACCTATGATTCGGTTTACGAACTTGTCCCGCCGCCGCTGGGCGCCAACCTGGGTGCGTTTGACGTCAAAGACTATGAGTCGGATCTGGTGACCCGCCTGGATAATGGCCGCATCCGTAGCGAGAGCAAGTTCAAAGTAAGCACCTTTACCACCGGTGAGTATGTTATCCCCCCCATCCCGGTGCTGTTTCGCCTGCCGGATTCGACGGGCAAGGTCCTGTTTTCTGAACCGGTGCCGATAAAAGTCAACTCGCTTCTTGAGAATGCCGGCGACTCGGTCGATATCAAACCTCTCAAGGCTCCTTACGAGTTCGAGCGGGATCTCACCGCCTACTATTATGGCGGTGGGGCCCTGTTGCTTTTCTTACTAGTGCTTGCCTGGTACCTGTGGCGGCGTTCGCGGCGTGTTAAGGCGGGTGCCGAGCCGGTTGACCTGCGCAAGCCCTGGGAAATAGCCTTCGAGAACCTCGCCGTCCTCCAGCAGAAACGCCTGCCGGCGGAAGGGAAGTTCAAGGAATACTATTTCGAAATTACGGATATCGTCCGCTCCTACATGGGGCGCATCTACGAAGTCGATGTCATGGAAATGACGACCGAAGAGTGGTCGGAGGTATTCGCGGAAATAACAATGCCCGACGGCACCTTCGAAACCGGCCGCGAATTCTTTAAACATGCCGATCTGGTCAAGTTCGCCAAATTCATTCCCGAGGTTGTGCGGGCGGAGAACGACCTCGAGACGGCGCACCACCTGGTGGAGACAATCCGGGTCGATTATGAGCGCCGACAGCGCCGGACGATGGAAACGCAGGTAACCGACATCCCCGAGGATCGACCGAAACCGGAGGAGGTGGAAGCGCCATGATCGAATTCTCCGGTTTTTCCGTAAGTTTCCTCGACGCCATCGAATTGACTGTTCCGCCGCTGATTATTTTTGCCCTCGGGGCCGTCCTTATTGTTTTGCTGGCCTGGTACCATTTCCGTCGCAAGCGCTTCAAGTCGGCCAGTATCAAATTCTCGGATTTGAGGATAGTGAAAAGAGCGGCCCGCTCCAGCCGCCAGAAATACCGTTTCCTTTTGACGGTGCTGAGAATGGCGGCGCTGGCCCTTTTCGTCGTTGCCTTCGCGCGTCCTCGTGCCGGCACCGAGTACAAAGAGGTTACTTCGGAGGGCATCGATATCATGATGGCCCTGGATGTGTCCTCATCAATGCAGGCCGAGGACTTCAAACCGCACAACCGGCTTTACGTCGCCAAGGAAGAGATTAAGAAATTCATCAGCCGGCGTATCAACGACCGCATCGGCCTGGTGGTGTTCGCGCGGTACTCCTACACCCAGTGTCCTCTCACGAGCGACTACGGGGTGTTGCTGAATTTTGTCGACCAGGTCAATTTCGGATTAGTGGAAGACGGTACCGCCATTGGCATGGCGATCGCCAACGGCGTCAATCGCCTGCGCGAATCGGATGCGAAAAGCAAAATAATGATCCTGCTCACCGATGGCGACAACAACGCCGGTGAAATCGACCCGCTCACGGCGGCCAACCTCGCGGCGGCCCTCGATATAAAGATCTATACCATCGGGGCCGGCAAACCGGGCAATGCCATGTATCCCTACCAGGATCCCATCTTCGGCAAGCGCTATGTTTATCAGCCGACGCGCATCGACGAAGAGACCCTGAAAGAGATCGCGCAGAGAACCAGCGGCAAGTATTTTCGCGCCCGCTCGGGCGAGGAACTAGAGGAGATTTATACGCTGATCGACGATTTGGAAAAAACGGAAGTGAAGGTAGCGTCTCACATCCAATACCGCGAACTGTTTCACTACTTCACGTATGCCGGGTTGATCCTGCTGGTCCTGGAGATGGTCCTGGCGCATACGTATTTTAGGAAATTACCGTAGACGGAGGCCTTTTTAAGCGATGCGTTTTGCCGAACCTCTGAGTTTCCTGCTTTTCCTGGGTGTCTTCGCCCTGGCGGTTTTTGTTTTCTGGGCCATTGCCCGCAAGAAGAAGCTCATAAACCTCTTTGGCGATTTGCCCCTGATCATGAAAAACGCGCCCTACATCTCGTTCGCCCGTCAGCGGACCAAAGTCGTGTTATTGCTTCTGGGACTGGCGCTGGTAACCGTGGCCCTGGCCCGTCTGCAGTTTGGCACCCACCTTGAGAAGCTCAAGCGGGAAGGCATCGACATCGTTGTGGCCCTCGACGTATCCAATTCCATGCTGGCGCGCGACATGAAACCCAGCCGGTTGGAGAAGGCCAAACAGGAGATACGCAGCATCATCGATCACCTCCAGGGAGATCGCATCGGGCTGGTCGCGTTCGCCGGGGAAGCCTTCGTCCAGAGCCCGCTCACCCTCGACTACAGCGCCGCCCGGTTCCTGCTGAGTGCCATGGATATCAATTCCGTCAGCATCCAGGGGACATCGCTTTCGGCGGCCCTGGAAAAATCCGCCGCTGCCTTCAGCCGCCAGGAAAAACAGCACAAGGTGTTGCTGCTTTTGACCGACGGCGAGGATCACGAGGGCGGCGCCGTGGAAATGGCCGAGGAACTGCGCCAGCAGGGAGTTAAAATCTACACCGTGGGCATCGGCAATCCCGCCGGGGAGCCCATCCCGATACTCGACGAAAGCGGTCGCCAGGCGGGGTTCCGTAAGGACCGTAGCGGCGAAGTGATTATGTCACGACTTGATGAGGAAACCCTGCAGAAAATGTCCCTGGCCACCGGCGGCAAGTACTACCATGCCACTGCGGGCGAGATAGAACTCGAAAAGATCTTCGAAGAAATTTCCCGCATGGAGAAGAAAGAGCTGGAGGGAACGCTCGTCACCCGCTACGACGACCGTTATCAATGGCCGCTGCTTCTGGCCATATTGCTCATAGCGGGTGAATTTTTCGTGCCCGAAAGGAAAAGGCGAACTACCGGGGGAGATCATGCGTAAACCCTGTATGAAGATGATATTACTGGCGTTACTCTTTTTAGCTGTCCCGGTGTCGGCCGAGAATTATGTTGAGCAGGTGAAAAAGGGCAACGAAGCCGTGAAGAACGGTCAGTACAAAGAAGCGCTGGAGTTTTACCACGCTGCGGAGACTGATTTGCCGGAGTCGCCGGAACTGGAATACAATATGGCCGGGGCCTTGCACCTCGATGGCGCTTACGAAGAGGCGGTCGAGAGGTTTGACAAGGCCGTCAATTCTCCGCAGATCGATGTCGAACAGGCTGCTCATTATAATTTGGGCAATACCAAATTCAGGACCGAAGATTTCCAGGGCGCTATCGAAAGCTATCAGAAAGCGCTCGAACTGGATTCTGACGATATCGACGCCAAGTTCAATCTCGAACTGGCCCGGCGCCGATTAAAAGACCAGATGAAGCAGCAGGAACAACAGCAGGACGAGCAACAGGATCAGAAAAAGCAGCAGCAGGAACAACAGCAGGATCAGCAAAAACAGGACGAGCAGGAGCCGGAAAAACAGGAAGAGCAACAGGAGCAACAGCAACAGGATCAGAAACAGGAAGAACAACAGCAGCCCCAGCCGCGTGACGAAAAAGAGATGTCTAAAGAAGATGCCGAACGCATCCTGAACGCCCTGAAGGACGATGAACAGGACATCCAGAAGAAACGTAAGCTTCGTCAGCCGGCCGGCGATTATCGGGGTAAGGACTGGTAAGACTACAACTATGAAAATTGCGGACTCCCGACATTTCGCTCTATTCGCCGCCGTGCTGATCCTTTTCATGACCGCCGGCGCCTTCGCCGCCGATGACATGGCGGTGTCGGTTACACTCGAGCGCGACACCATAACCATGGGCGAGCAGGCCACCATGCTGGTCGTCGTGACCGGGGGCAGTCAGAACCTTCCGGCGCCGCAACTGCCGACCCTGCCAACCTTCGAGGTTTACTCCCAGGGCCGATCGAGCAATATCAGCATTGTCAACGGCAAGGTGTCGTCATCATTGTCCTATCGCTACCTGTTAATCCCGCAGAAGGCCGGGACCTTTCCTATCGAACAAATTTCAGTTGTCTTCAACAATCGGCGCTACAAGGGGAATCCCGTCGAGCTAACCGTCCTGCCGCGCGGCGCGGCGGCGCCCGACGATGTCGCCGAAAGGGCCGTCGAACCCTCGGGGAACACCCGCGACTATTTCCTCGAAGCGGTGGTCGATAAAAAGAAGCCATTCGTGAACGAACAGGTAACCCTGACGCTCAAATTCTTCGTGGCGGTCCAGTACTATGGCAGTCCCGAATTGACCGAACCCGCCACGACGGGATTCTGGACCGAGGTTATCGGCAACAAGGCTCCCTATTATCAGCGTATCAATGATCGGCGATACAAAGTTATCGAGCGCAAGTACGCTCTCTTCCCGACCCAGACGGGTGAACTGACCATTGGCCGGGCGGCTATCAAGGCTACGGTGCCGAACACAACCAAGCGTCGCCGGGATCCCTTTGACATGCTCGGTTTTGACGATTTCTTCGGCCGCGGTAAAGAAGTTACGGTGCGCAGTCAGTCGCTGAAGGTCAATGTCAAACCTTTGCCCGTCGAAGGTCGGCCCGACGATTTCACCGGTACCATCGGCAGTTTCCGCATCCGAGCGGTGGCCGACAAATCCGAGATCGAGGTTAACCAGGCGGTTACGGTTACGGTGAGCATTACCGGCACCGGGAACATCAAGTCGGTCGGCGAACCGGCGTTGCCGGAGTCAGAGGATTTTCGCATTTATCGGGCTTCGTCGAGCGAAAATCTCAGCACCGCCAACGACCGCCTCGGCGGAACGAAGGTGTTTGAAGAAGTATTCATACCCCGGCGTCCGGGGGAGATGCAGATTCCTGCATTGCATTTCAATTACTTTGATCCCAGCCAAGAGCGCTATGTGACGCAGAGCACGCGTCCTATCACCCTGCGGGTGACGAAGCCCGAGGGGTATGTGGCCTCCTCCGAGGCCCCGTATGCCCCACCCGGCCTGACGATTGGTAGTGGAGCACGACAGACCGGCAAGAGTACCTTGCTTCGGCATATTCTTCCCGATGTTGGCCATACGCAGCCGACCGGGCGGCTGATTCTGCTGACACCGGCCTACCTGGCCGTTAACGGAACGCCGCTGGTTTTCCTGGCGTTGACGGTGTTGCTTCGCCGTCGGCGGGAGAAGCTGTTGGGTAATGTCGGCTACGCCCGCTCCCGTGGGGCCGCCAAGGTGGCCAAAAAACGCCTGGGGCGCGCCCGTTCGCTGGCCGGTACCGAAAACGTCGGAGACTTCTACGCCGAGATATACCAGGCGTTGACTTCGTATATCGCCGACAAGCTCAATATCTCACCACACGGATTGACGACCGAGAGCATTCAGCAATTGTTGCGCGACAACGGTGCCGATGAGCAGTTGATCGCCGATACCGTGGCTATCATTGGAAGCTGTGAATTCGCCCGGTTCGCGCCGGCACAGATTAGTCGCCAGGATATTGACCGGGCTCTCACCGAGGCCGAGCGGATCATGATCGGGATTGAGGGGGTGAAGTTTGCGTAATACTCTCCGCCTGATTGCGATGGTTCTTTTGCTCGGAAGCGCGGCAATAGCGGCGACGCCCGAAGTGGTCGATGATTTTGCCGCAGGCAACAAGTTCTATGAAGAGAAGGATTTCATCAGCGCCATTCGGGTGTACAACAGTATCATTTCCCAGGGCGTGGAATCGGCGCCGCTGTATTTCAACCTCGGCAACGCTTATTTCAAGAGCGGCGATCTCGGTCACGCTGTCCTCTACTACCTGAAGGCCAAAAGGCTCGACCCCGGCAACGAGGACATTCGCCACAATCTCGAATTCGCCAAGCAGTTCTCGCGGGTTCAAATGGAAGGGGTGGAGCTCAACCCCGTGAAGGAGTTCTTCGTCACCATCGTCGATCCGTACCATCTCCATGCCCTTGCCTGGGTCTCTTCGGCGCTATTCGTGGCTCTTATGATAATCCTTATCCTCCGTTTTGGGCTGGCCATCAGGGCCGTTGTCCTGCGCCTGGCGACGGTGGCGCTAGTAGTGTTGCTCCTTGTCGGGGCCGGCCTGACCTCGTTCAAGTATCGGATCGACTATCTCGACCGGCGCGGGGTCATCATTGCCGAGGATACCCCGGTACGCACGGGAGCGTCGGACCAGTCGGATATCGAGTTGCAGGGTGCGCCCGGTTTGATCGTCGAAATAGTCGATGAATCCGGTGATTACTACAACGTTTTGTTCGAAAACAAGCGCCGGGGATGGGTAAAAAAAGATTTAGTCGCTGATATATAATGACTTACGCCAACAGCCCCGGCGTAATTTAATTGACACTCCCTTTCCAAAACTCTATCTTTACGCGGTTATAGACTAACTGGGAAATATCTGCAATCATGATTTGGAAGAAGAAACAGCTGTGGGGCGTTTTGATCGCAATTGCGTTGCTGGCGTGGTGCGTCAAAGACATAACCATCGCTGAACTGGAGGCCCTTTACTATCGCCTTGACCTGATCTATCTGATTCCGGCCCTGTTCTTCACCTTCCTGTACGTCATTTTCAAAGCCCTGCGATGGCGGGTGATGATCTCCCAGCACAAACCCATCAAAGCCTGGCGGGCCATATCGCTCTACTCGGCAGGGCAGGTGCTGAATATTGTCATGCCGGCCCTCACCGGTCAGGTGGGGCGGATGTTTCTCTTCGCCAAGAAGGAAGGTCTCAAGAAAACCTTCGTGTTCTCGACCATCGTGCTCGAGGTCCTTTTCGATGGGTTGAGCCTGATCGTTTTCCTGATGCTCACGTCGCTGGCCTTTGCCGTGCCCGAGGGATACCGAACCCCCAGTGTTGTTCTGGCCGTGGTGACCATCCTGGTGCTTATCGGGATGTTCCTGATACTTTATAACCAAACCCGGCTGGAACATCTCGGGCGGCGTCTTTTCCGAAGCCGGCGGCCGGGGTTGTACATTGCCATAAAGAAATTCATACGGTCTTTTACGCAGGGGATGGAGACGCTGCGTTCTTCTCAACATTGCCTGCTCAATTTGCTGTATTCCCTGGGGTCCTGGATGGCCCACACCCTGGTGATATATTTCCTGTTCAAATCATTTGGATTCGAGCTGGTCTTTGCGGCCGCGGCAACGGTAGTAATTGTGAACACCCTGGCGCTTATGATCCCCGTGACGCCGGGAAACGCCGGTACCTTCGAGTTCGCCGTGAGCACGTCCCTGGCCGCGTTCTCGGTGGGCCGGAGTGATGCCGTGCTCTTTGCGGTTTCCCTGCACCTGATCGACCTGCTGCCGATTTTCGCCCTGGGGTTGTTCTTCCTCCGTCTGGAAAAATTGACGATTCGCGACATAAAGTCGCAGCACGAGGATGGTGACATCCTGGAGCAGGTTTCCGAGGACGGTTTGCTGGTAGAAAATGAGGAGCAGGCATGATCCGATCCTTTCATTATCTGCCGGAGCGCGGGGTCAAGATCACCGACGGGATCGGTGATTTCGATTCCTGGGCGGTCATGCCCGAGTCCCTGCTCTGGGTGGACATGTGCAAACCGACCGACGAGGAATCATTCGTTCTGACCAACGACTTCAAGTTCCACCCGCTGGCCATCGAGGACGTCATCGCCGAGAAACCGCGTACGAAAATAGATGACTACGACGACTACCTGTTCCTGGTTCTCCAGGCGGCCGATTATGTGGGCCGCGAGGAGGGCATCAAGACCATGGAAATAGATATATTTCTCAGCCGCAATTCGCTGGTCACGGTTCATTACGATGAACACCGCATTTTCGACTACCTTTACAGCCGCACCGAGCGCGACGAGCGCCTGATGATGCGCGGTATAGATTTCCTGTTACACGCCGTTATCGATACCATCGTCGATAACTACAATACCACTCTCGACATTCTCGAGTACGAAATCGACCAGGTTGAGGACGATGTCCTGGGCGAGCCGGACGAAGACACCGTAAAATCGATTTTCACCCTGCGTCGCGATATCATGCAGCTCAAGCGCATTGTCCTGCCCCAGCGGGAGTTGCTCAGCCAGTTGTCGCGCCAGCATTTCCGTTTCATCTCCAGCAAGGCGACGGTCTATTTTTCCGATATTCACGATCACCTCGTGCGGATTCACGATGTCGCCGATTCGCACCGCGATACCCTCAACTCATCCCTGGAAGTGTACTACTCCTCGGTGTCGACCAAAACCAACCAGATCATCAAAGTGCTGACGATATTCACGGTTCTGTTTATCCCGCCGACCTTCCTCGTCGGTCTCTGGGGAATGAATTTTAGGAATATGCCGGAACTTGCCTGGGAGCACGGCTACTGGTTTTCGCTGATCATGATGCTGGTGGTGGTGCTGGGGTTGGTGATTTTCTTCCGTAAGAAAAAGTGGCTTTAGCGCTCTCCTGAAATTCGCAACTCCCCTCCGAATTCTGACGTATATCTAACTTGACATAATCGATGATGTTTATGTAACATACCAATCGGTAGGTATACATTGAAATTGGCAGGGTAAATCGAGCATTTTGCTCGGGTGGTTGATTAATGTCCAGAATACGGCAAAGTCCCAAACTTCCGCCGGAAGTTCGGCGTCGGCAATTGCTGAACTCGGCGCGGAAGTTGTTCGTCAAAAAGGGTTTTCGCGGAACCACCACCGAGGAGATAGCCCGCAGCGCCGGGCTGACTAAGGGAGCCCTCTACCATCATTTCGCCAACAAGGAAGAGATACTCCTCGAACTCGTGAAGACTATCTCCGATCACAGTCAATCTGCGATTGAGCAGGATCTTCCGGCGAAACTAAGCCCTGGGGATTTCCTGCAATTCCTGCTCGATCTTCATTGTCGCTGGGACCGCAACGAATACGGTGAGCTGGTTGACATCTGGGTGCAGGCCTGGCGGGTGCCGAGAACGAAGAGGTTCATCACGAAGCGCCTGCGCGAGGCGGCCGTCGATTTGAGCCGACACCTTGATCCTGCCTACGGCATCACCGGCAAGGCCGCCGAGCAGTTCATAATGCAGATTATGGCCCTCGTTGACGGCCTCTCCGTTTTTAATATGCTGGTGCCCGCCTCCATTGACCTGGAGGCACAGGTGAAGCTTTATCGCGCCGCCTTCGACAAAAAGGTGCGGGCTCGCGGCGCGAATGCGGGCTGCCGAACCGCGATAATTTTGGCAAATAAGGAGAAAGTATAGCGATGGTTCTCAGGCAAGTGAATTTGCTCTTTATTTTCCTGCTGACGTTAGGGGCCGCGCCCCGGGGCCGGGCCCAGGTGGTCCTGACGGTGGACGAGGCGCGCACGCGCGCGGTTACCTTCAATCGCGATTACCTGGCGGCCGGCGAGCAGGTGGAAATGGCCCAGGGGGATATCGTCAAAGCCCGGAGCGGGGCCTTTCCGAAAATCTATTTCGAGGGAGGCTACAACCGCAACCTGGAGTTGGCGACCATGTTCTTTGAGGCTGACGGTGAGACGCAGGAACTGAAATTCGGCTTCAAGAACAACTGGCAGGCCGGTATTTCTGTGCGCCAGCCACTCTGGGAAGGTGGGAAGGTCTACACGGCCTACAAGATTGCCCGTGAGTATCGTGATTACTCCGAGGCCGGCGCCCGCCAGGTTGGTGACGCCGTCGTATACAATGCGGAGATCCTTTTTTACACCACCATTCTGCAACGAGCGCGCCTGGAAGTTCTGTTGCGGGCACAGGATGCCTACCGCCACAACGTCACGGTCGTCGAGAAGCTCTTTTCGCAGGGAATGGTGTCCCGGTTCGAACTCCTTCGGGCCCGAACCGAAGAGGCCAATCTTAAACCCGAGATTCTGCGGGCGGAGTCGCGCGTGCGCATGGCCGAGAAACACCTCAAATCCTTCATCGGCATGGGGCTCGGCGAGCCTGTCGAAATCGTTGAGGGACAGGATGACACCTCGCTGATCGATTTGCCGCCGCTGGACAGCCTGATCGAATTTGCTCTTGAGCACCGGCCGGAGATGGAAGGCGCCAACCTCATGGTCGATATGCGCCGGCGGGCGATCCGCGTCGCGCGCGCCGGCTACTATCCCAGTCTGGCGGCGGTCACCAACTGGTCCTGGCAGTCGCAGTCGGATGATTTCAGCATGACGGAAAACACCACCCAATCCTGGACGGCCGGGTTGACCCTGTCGCTGTCGGTCTTTGACGGCGGTCTGACCCGGGGTGAAGTAAGCCAGGCCCGGGCCGAACACCGCCAGGCGAAATTGCAGTCGGCGCAGGTGATCGACGATGTCAGGCTGGAAACGGAGCAGGCTTACGATAATCTTCTGCAGGCGAAAAAGGCCGTCGACATCCAGGGGGTTACCATTGAAACGGCCGAAGAGGGTCTGAGAATTGCCAACCTGCGCTATGAGGCTGGTGAAGGGACTCTTTTGGAGGTGCTCTCGGCCCAGACCGCATTGACCCAGGCACGGACGGGACTGGCCGAGACCCTTTTCCTGTTCCGCGAGGCGCGCGCCAGCCTTAAGAAAGCAACCACTTTTGACCCCAATACGGATACGGGAATATGAAACGTAATTTACGGACAATAACAATTGTGACGGCGCTGCTGTCGGTTCTCATTATGGCAGTCTCATGCTCGCAGGAGGAGATCGTCGAGCAACAGGAAAAAGGTGTATCGGTGGAAGTTGCCACGGTCGGGCTCGCCAGCGAGACGATAGTACGCACCTTTACCGGGTCCGTTGAGGGTGAAAGACATGCCGATATCTACGCCAAGATTGCCGAGGCCGTGGACAAGGTAAATGTGACCGAGGGTGACCGGGTGAAGGCGGGCGAGGTGTTGATGACCCTCGATAAGTCGGGGCCGTCGTCATCGTATCGAAACGCCGAGTCCGTTTTTCTCAATGCTGAGAAGAGCTACAAACGCATGGAGTATCTCTTCTCGGAGGGGGCTGTTTCGGAAACTCAGTTCGATGCCGCCCGCACCGAGTACGAGGTCGCCCGGGCCAACTTCGAATCGGCCGCGAAACTCGTTGAAATCGAAGCGCCCGTTGACGGTGTGGTGACCTCGATCAACATTTCCCGCGGCGACTATCTTAAAGCGGGCCAGAAACTGGCCACCGTAGCTTCGGTCGATCGCCTGCGGGTGAAGTTCGGCGTCGGCGCCCGCGATATCGCGATGGTCAAAACGGGCGCCCCGGTTTCGGTGTCCTCCGATGAGATCGCCGGGTCCGTTGAGGGCCGGATCGTAGCCGTTGCGCGATCGGCTGATCCTCAGACTCGATCCTTTCAGGTCGAGGTCCTTTTCGACAACCCGTCCGGGGCATTTCGGCCCGGTATCTTCGTGCGGGTTTCCCTGGTTATCGATGAGTTGACGGACGTAATTGTCATTCCCCGTGATGCCATTATTACTCTTGAGGGGCAAAGTATCGTTTTCGTGGTCCAGGACGGGAAGGCTGTGCTCAGGCCGGTAACCCTGGCCGAGGAATTGAGCGGTCGGGTTGTCATCAAAAGTGGCCTCGAGGCGGGGGATACACTTGTTACCCTCGGGCAGAATTATCTCGATGACGGTTTTGCCGTAAATGTCGTAGCCGTGGAGAAAGCGGGCCAATGAAGTTATCAGATGTTTGTATTCGGCGCCCGGTTTTCGCGACCATGATGATCGGGGCCCTGCTGGTCCTGGGAGCATTTTCTTACACCCAGCTCTCGGTCGATCTCTTCCCCGAGATCGACTTTCCCTTCGTCGTGATTCAGACGATGTATCCGGGAGCGTCGGCCGAGACCGTCGAGACCGAAGTCACTGAGAAGATCGAAGAAGTGGTCAACCAGGTCTCGGGCGTACGTTCAATTTTCTCACGATCCCAGGAAGGATACTCGCTGACCGTTATCGAGTTCGAACTGGAAGTGGACGGTACCGAAGCCTCTCAGGACGTGCGCGAGAAGGTGGCGGGCGTACGAATCGACTTGCCCGAAGATATCGAAGAGCCGATTGTCGGCCAGTACGATCCCTCGGCCCAGCCGGTTATGTCGCTGGCCATTTCCGGCAAGCGGCCCGCCCGTGAGATAACGCAGTTGATCAAGGACAAGGTTAAGCCCCGCCTTGAGCCCGTCTCCGGGGTGGGTCAGGTGGAAATAATCGGCGGCTCCGAACGCGAGATAAACATTGCCCTCGATCCCGAGAAAATGGAATCGCACCAGGTCACCGTCGACGATGTCCGCTACAGTCTCATGGCCGCCAATCTCGAGATACCCGGTGGCCGCATCGACGAGCGGTCACGCGAGTACCTCATCCGCCTGCTCGGAAAAGTGTCCGAGGTGTCGGAATTCGACAGTGTCATCGTCAAAAACGAGAATGGAACTCCGATATACCTGAGCGATGTTGCGGTAGTAAAAGATACCATCGCCGAGCAGAGATCCCTGACGCGTTTCAACGGTCACCCGGCGGTGGGGATTAACATTGTCAAGCAGTCCGGGGCCAATGTCGTGGAGATGGCCGAGCACGCCCGACAGATCCTCGCCGAACTCCAGGAGGAATTGCCGCCGGATATCGAGATCAGAACCGTAAACGACAACTCCGTCTGGATAGAAGACTCCATCGAGGAAATCCTGTTCAATATCCGAATAGGCACCATCCTGGCGGTAGTGGTCATCTTCCTCTTTTTGCTCAATTACCGACCGACAATTATTACCGGCCTCTCGATACCGATTTCCATTATCGCTACTTTCACCCTCATGAGGTTTCTCGGATTCACCATCAATTTTATGACCCTGCTGGGTCTGTCGCTGGCGGTCGGCATCCTCGTGGACGATGCTATTGTGGTGATCGAAAATATCTATCGCCATATAGACCAGGGGGAAACGCCCCTGGAAGCGGCCTCGCACGGGACCTCCGAGATCGGCCTGGCGGTTCTCGCGGCCTCGACTTCTATCATGGTGGTTTTCCTCCCGGTGGCTTTCATGGAAGGTCTGGTGGGGAGATTCTTCTACCAGTTTGGCATGACGGTGGCGTTTGCGATTGCCACCTCACTCTTCGTGGCCTTCACGCTGACCCCCATGCTGGCTTCAAAAATGTTCAGGAGCCGTGACGAGCGCATAGCCTCCGAAGCGAGCCCGTCAGCGGCAGGTCGGATCTGGCTGGCCGTGAGGTATCGACTCAACTACTGGAATGTAGCTTTTGACTGGTTCAAACCGCATTATCGTTCATTTCTCGCCTGGTCGCTGCATCATCGCATACTCGTTATGGCGGTTGCTGCGGTGACGTTCGCATTTTCACTCTGGGTGGCAACACTCGTGGGCCAGGAATTCATGCCCGAGGCCGACCAGGGCAAAATGGCCGTAGATATATCTACGCCACCCGGGACTGCCCTGGAGGCGACCGCAGAGCGTTTTGCCGATGTGGAACGAATCATCGGTGAGTTCGCCGAAGTTGAGGATCTGTATACCACCATCGGCGGTCAGGGACGGTCGGTTTCCGAAGGCCGCATCATGGCGCTGTTGACCGATGCCTCCGAAAGGACGCTCTCCGCCAAGGAACTCATGGATTCGCTGCGAACGTTGCTGACGGTGGTGCCCGGTATGAAGTTCTCCATCGGTGTCGGCGAGGGAGAAGGCGGTGGTGAGAAGCCGATCGAAGTTTCCATCCGTGGCGATGATCTTGACGAATTAACCCGCATCGTTCACAAGGTGCAGGCTATCGTGCGGAAGGTTCCCGGGTGTACCGACATCGATAACACCCTGCAGGAGGGTAAGCCGGAGATTCACCTGGAGGTTGACCGCAAGCTGGCCGACGATCTCGGGCTCAACCTCAACGGCATATCCATGACCATACGACACCTTGTCGAAGGCGACGTCGTAACCCGATACAAGGAAGCGGGTGAGGAGTATGACGTTCGCGTCCAGCTGGACGATCGCTTCCGCGGGTCGGCGGATGATATCGGACGGCTGTTGATTGCCTCGGGCAAGGAAATTCCGGGCACAGACGTCCTCCTGGTACCCGTGAACCGGGTAGCCCGAGTCAGCAAGCAGGCTGCCGTCGGCGAGTATCTACGCTACAACCGCCAGCGCGAGGTACGCGTCAATGCCAATGTCCTCACCGGGTTCTTCGCGGGCACCGCCGCCCAGGAGATCCTGGACTCGGCGGCAACCCTGCAATTACCCTCCGGTTATGTCATTTCCCCGGTGGGTACGCAGGAGATGATGGAAGAATCCTTCGCCAATATCCTGAGCGCCCTGATCCTGTCCATTATCTTCATCTATCTCGTGCTGGCGTCGCAATACGATTCCTTTTTCGATCCGCTTGCGATCATGATGTCCCTGCCGCTTTCTCTGGTCGGGGCAATATTGGGCTTGCTTGTTTTCGGATCTTCGCTTTCTATTATATCGTTCATCGGAATCGTGATGCTGATGGGGTTGGTGACGAAGAACGCCATTCTGTTGATAGATTTCGTGAAACAACG
This sequence comes from uncultured Ignavibacteriales bacterium, assembly GCA_964630485.1. Taxonomy (GTDB): domain Bacteria; phylum Zixibacteria; class MSB-5A5; order GN15; family FEB-12; genus JAJRTA01. Next base: position 22,826 of record CAZVUZ010000009.1, on the reverse strand, counting down.
CCGAGAAAAAGGTGTTCCAAGGACCGAAGCCATCCTTGACGCAGGGCCCATCAGGTTGCGACCTATTCTCATGACGTCGCTGGCGACTGTGTTCGGTATGCTTCCGCTGGCATTGGGGATAGGCCCCGGTGCTGAATTTCGGTCCGGCATGGCGCGGGCGGTTATCGGCGGTATGATTTCGTCGACCGCCCTGACCCTGATCGTGGTGCCGGTCGTGTACACTCTCATTGACGATTTCATCGGGCTCTTTCGCCGAGGTAAGAAGAAGGCGCAACCGGCCCGCTGAAGCGAGGCAGGTCTGATGCATACTCTGGTGACGCCCACCAAGGGGATGGGCTATTCTGACATATATCTCGATTTCCTCGCCGGCGAAGAATCGGCCCGGAAATTCTATCAGGTGGGCAGTATCGATGACGCCGCCCGGCGCATCGACTGCCGCAGTTGTCAGCGGGAGGCGGTGGCGAGCATCCTCGCCCGCCAGAACAGGGCCTATGGAGCCACGCCGCAGACACTCGTCAACATCGAAGCCCTCGAAAACAACGACACCCTCTGTGTCTTTGCCGGACAGCAGGCCGGTCTTTTCGGCGGCCCCATGCTAACCATCAACAAAGCCCTCGGTGCGATCAAGTCGGCCCGGCAGTATGCCGACCAGCTCAAGCGTCCGGTTGTCCCCATTTTCTGGATAGCCGGCGACGATCATGACCTCGAGGAGATAAATCACACTTTTGTGCTGGACCGTGCGGGTCAGCCGGTACCCATCGAGCATGACGGCGCGCCCGAACACCCATGGCCGGTTGCCAGGGTTACCTTTGACGATGCCGAAGCTGTCGAGAAGGCCATTAATGGTCTTAAAGAGGCCCTGGGCGAGACAGATTTTACCGGCGAAGTGTACGAACTGATCGAACGCTGTTATACTTCGTCGGAAACCTATGTCACGGCTTTCGCGAAGCTCATGACCGCTCTTTTCGGCGAGTACGGACTGGTGTTGTTTTCACCGGCGGACGATGCCGCCAAGAGGCTGGCCGTGCCGTTTTTCAAGTTCGTTCTCGACCGGCGAGATGAGATCCACACGGCCTTTACAGCCGCCAACGAGGACATTCTCGCCGCCGGGTACCATTTGCAGGTCGAGAAGAGCGAAAACGCAACGCACCTTTTCTGCGACATTGACGGCCGCAAACCGATTTTGCAGGACGGCGATGCCTTCCGAATTGGCGAGGAACGCTTCACGCGCGAACAAATCGACGCCATGCTTGACGAAAAGCCGGGCCGGTTCTCGCCCGATGTGATCACCCGGCCGATTTTGCAGTCTTTCCTGTTTCCGGTCGTAGTTCAGAAGGGCGGACCGGCGGAGATCGCCTACTTCGCGCAAATCGGTCGGCTGTTTAAGATCTTCGAAATCGACCCGCCGTTTTACATGGCCCGGGCCACTATGACCGTCCTTGAGAACCGGTTCGCCAAAATGGTACACGATTACCACGTCGAGTTCGGTGAACTTACCGGGGATGTTGAGCAGATTGTCAACCGGGTCCTGGCCCAGACTTTTCCGGGGGATCTGGAGAAGGGATTCGCGCTCCTGCGTCGGGATATCGAGTTCCACATTGATTCCTTCTCGGAAAAGACCTTGCAGTTCGACCCCTCCCTGGAGAAATTCGGCGAACAAACCCGGGGCAAGATCGATTTCCTGATCAAAAACTTCGAGAGCAAGGTTTTTGCCTCCCACAAGCGTAAATCGAATGAGACCCGTGAACGCATTTACCGTCTTCACAACGCCATGTACCCGCGTCGCGGATTGCAGGAAAGATCGCTCAATGTTTCTTATTTTCTTTCGCGGTATGGCCTGCGTTTCATATCTTATCTTTATGAACAAACTCGAAGCGAGGAGAAGGCTCACCAGATTATCGATCTGACGGAGCTGAAATAAACGCGATGGTTATTGGTATTACCTGTTATCCGTCCGCCGGTGGCAGCGGCATTGTCGCCACCGAGTTGGGTCAGGAACTGGCCCTGCGGGGGCACAAGATTCATTTCGTGTCGTATGCCGTTCCTTTTCGACTGGAGTCATTCAATAGCAACTTGATGTACCACGCGGTCGATATGACGACCTACCCGCTGTTCAAGTATCCACCCTACACGCTGGCCCTGGCGGCGAAGATGGCCGATGTGGCCCGCAACTTCGACCTGGACATCATGCACGTGCACTATGCCATTCCCCATGCGGCCTGCGCTTTTCTGGCAAAGCAGTTGCTGATATCGAACGGTGATACCGTACAGCCGAAGATTATCACGACCCTGCACGGCACCGATATTACGCTCGTCGGCGCCGATCCGTCGTACTACGATATCACGCGGTTTTCGATTATGGCCTCCGACGGCCTGACGGCCGTGTCGAAGTACCTTGCCGACGAGACTAAGGAAGTCTTTGAGATCGAGAAAGAGATCCGGGTGGTGCACAACTTTTTCGATGCCAGGCGATTCAAGCCCAAGTCTGATGTCTGTACTCGCGGCGAGTTTGTGCAGGACGATGAATTCCTTATTGCGCACGTATCCAATTTCCGTCCGGTCAAGCGAACGCTCGACGTCATTGATATCTTCGACAAGATCCAGGCGGAGCTTCCGGCCCGGCTGGTGTTGATCGGTGAGGGACCGGACACGATTCTGGCCCGGCGCCAGATCAAGAAGCGGGGCCTTTCGGACCGCGTGATTTTCCTCGGAAGCCAGAGCCGCGTGGAGG
>CAZVUZ010000009.1:0-20085 GCA_964630485.1 uncultured Ignavibacteriales bacterium | reverse complement strand
CGGTGTTGCCCTGTGCCGATCTGTTCCTGGTGCCTTCGGAGGAAGAATCGTTCGGCCTGGCGGCGCTGGAGGCTCTGGCCTGCGGCGTGCCCGTAATCGGTACCTCCGGTACCGGGCTGATGGAAGTTGTCGACGATTTCCAGAACGGCTTCTTGCTGCCGGTGGGGGATACCTCCTCCATGGCTCGGGCGGCGCTGTCGCTCCTGCGCGATCCCGACCGCCTGAAGGAGTTCAAGGCCAACGCCTCCCGCATTGCGACCGAGCGGTTTCATTCCGACAAAATCGTTTCCGAGTACGAAAGCTATTACGAGGAAGTGCTCCATGCCTGACGCCCCCAAACTCGATATCCTGGCGATCGCGGCCCATCCCGATGACGTCGAGATCACCTGCGGCGGTTTTATGATCAAAATGTCAGTACGCGGGCGCAAAACCGGCGTGCTTGATTTGACGCGCGGTGAGATGGGTACGCTCGGCGACGAGACCGACCGCTCTGCCGAAGCCGCCGTCGCCGCCGACATAATGGGACTCGCGTGGCGCGGCAATGTCGGCCTGCCCGACTCCGCAGTCGAGATCTCGCACGCCTACAGCCAGAAAGTCGCCGCTTTCATTCGTATGACAAAGCCCGAAATGGTTTTGCTGCCACATTGGGAACAGCGCCATCCGGATCATGTGGCTTGCTCCCGCCTCGGCTACGATGCCTGTTTCCTGGCCGGGCTGAGAAAGGCCGATCTTAACGGTGAACCGCACCGTCCGCGAAAAATCGCCTACGTCTCTTATTTCCGCAATACCGACTACACTTACCTGGTGGATATATCCGATCAGTTCGAGCAAAAGTGCCGGGCGGTCGAGGCCTATCACTCGCAGTTCAGCAATCCCGTTACGGCCAAACACATCTTCCAGCCCGGTCTGGACATCTTTGAGCTGATGAAGGTTCGTGCCTCGCAACTCGGGCAATTGGTCGGCGTGAAGTACGCCGAGGCGTTTACGCTTAAGGAACACCTGCTCGTCGACGATCCCCAGAAGATGCCGGTGGCCTCGATTTAGACCTCGTGCTGCAATTTCTCCGAGAAAAAGGTTTCCCTGGTCGTTTGCTCAACAATATCTTAGACTGTCAGGACTGATTCAGAAGATTGCTTCAGGAGAGGTAAGATCTTGCCGGACGACACTTCAATGAGCCAGACGCGCGCTCGTAACCTTCGCGACGGCCTCAAAGTCACCTGGGTCGGTATGGCAGTGAATGTCATCCTGGTCGTCCTGAAACTCTCCGCCGGAATTTTTGCGCGAAGTCAGGCGCTTATCGCCGACGGTGTCCACTCCATTTCCGATCTCGTGAGTGATATAATTGTCATTGTCGGCCTCAGGTGGGGGCGCCAGGAAGAGGACGAGGACCATCCCTTCGGGCACGCCCGCATTGAGACCGTGAGCAGTATGCTAATCGGCATTATCCTGATTCTTGTCGCGCTGGGGCTGGCCTGGAACGCCATAGGTTCACTCTACGAGCATCACAAATCCACGCCGGGAATCGCGGCCATAGTCGCGGCCGCGGTCAGCATCCTCCTGAAAGAGGCCATGTACTGGTACACGGTGAAAGTTGGCTGGCGCATAAAGAGTCCGGCGCTCATCGGCAATGCCTGGCATCATCGCTCCGACGCCCTGTCCTCGGTGGCGGTTCTGATCGGTGTCGCCGGCGCCTATCTCAATCCCTCCTGGCACCTGGCGGACTCCTTTGCGGCCCTGATCGTCACCTACTTCATCGCCAAGATGGGGGTAGGGCTGGCCTGGACGGCGATAAAGGAAATCGTCGATACCGCACCGGACAGCGAGACCCTTGAAGCGATCCGCCGGACCGGCTACGGCATCGAGGGCGTTCGTCAGGTACACGATGTCCGGGCTCGCTATTCCGGAGCACAGGTGCTGGTGGAGATGCACATCGTAGTCGATCCGGAACTGACCGTGCGCGAGGGGCACGCCATCGCGCGAAAAGTCAAACGTACCTTATTGAGCGATATTGCCGATGTTTCCCAGGTGATTATTCATGTCGATCCCGAATTTAAGTATGACTGACCCGCCCGAATAAACCGCTGCATAAATATGTCCCCGTGGCGGTTTCAGCCGTTTTCGAATTTCCGCCGGCTCCTCCCTTCGATTAACGGCAAAAAACATAGTGTAATTCTGTGTTTTCCTGTTATCTTGTAATGGAACGGGACAGTACATCTCCGATACCACATCATTCGCCAATCCGCCCCGAAGCACCTTCCGATTGCGGTTGCGCCGATTAGATACCTTTCACATAGCCCGATGCTGCGGTATCAGGGCACGAGGCAGCAGGAGGTGACAGATGAAGACATTTATCCTAATGTCGCGACTCGCGTCACGCGGCCCCAGTATGGTCGAGGTTGTGAGCCGGGTCAAGGACGGCCCCCGTAACCGCCAGCAATGGATCGGTCGCGTCAAACGCCAATGTCCCAACGTCAAATTCGTAGCTCACTATGCCCTTCTGGGCGGCTGGGATTTCATGGACATTTACAAGGCGCCGGATGAGGAGACGGCCGCAATGGTATCGATGATCTGCAGCGCCACCGATGCTTTCAGGGTGGAGAGCTGGGTCGCGATACCGGACGAACGGATCGAGGAACTGGTCTCGAAAATTGAAACCGGCGACGAATGCTAAAGACGTCGGTCAAACGGATTGTACCGACGCCGGGCATACCGTCGTCACCTGCGGGCGATCGGGGGTAATTACTTCCGGTCGTGGGGTAACACGGCTTAGCGAAGCGCCGGGCACCAACACCAATTCACCAATTGCGGGCTGTAATCTGTTGTTATATATTGCTCCCGGAAGCGGATGTCGTCTGGTGGCGGTCCCGGCCTTCAAAGCCGTGTGGGGGGCAACTGGTGTTGTCCCCGGTGGGTTCGATTCCCACCCCTTCCGCTTTTGACAACTATCCGCTCTTACCCCGCCTGATTGGCCGCTTGCGGCTATTTTGTCATTGACTAAAGACGCCTCATTGATCACCATTACCCCGTGCCTGATTTACAGCTAAATTCGCCGCTGCAGTATGTTAAGGGCGTCGGCCCCCGCAAGGCCGAAGTTCTGGCCCAACACGGACTCAAGGTTATCCGTGACCTGCTGTTGTATTTCCCCCGGCAATACCTCGACCGCACCAGCGTGATACCAATAAGTCAGGTGAAAATCGACGAACCGGTGACGGTGATCGGCCGGGTCAAGGCCCACGGCGTCCTTCACGGCAAGCGCAAACGCTACGAGGTCATCCTCGAGGACGAAACCGGGGCCATCTCCCTCCTGTGGTTTCAGGGTGTGCGGTACTGGGAACGCGTCTTCGAAAAGGGACAGGTCTATGCCGCCACCGGCACCATCGGCTATTTCATGGGCCACCAGATGGTCCACCCGGACCTTGAGCGACTCGAAGACGACTCCGATCGCATGATCCATGCCGGCCGTATCATCCCGGTTTACCCGCAGACGTCGGAACTGAACAAGGTCGGCCTCAACTCCAAGGGCATGCGGCGGGTGACAACATACATCTTCGACAACCTGTCCGAACAATTCCGCGACCCCCTGCCCGAGGCCGAAACCGAAAAGCTGGGGCTCGTTGGGCTCCATACCGCCGTCAGCAAGATTCACTACCCCGACAGCCGCGAGCAGGTCGAGACCTGCCGGCGACGGCTCGCCTTCGATGAACTTCTCGCTTTCCAGTTCCGGGTGTTTCGCAATAAGCTTCGCAAGGAACAGGCGGTGAAAAAACACCGCTATGCGCCGCCGGCGGAGCGGATGAAGAAGTTCAAGGAGTTGCTCCCATTTAAATTCACGACCGGTCAGGCGCGGTCCCTCGGCGAGATCTTTGCCGATATGCAGCAGTCCCGGCCCATGTCGCGACTTTTGCAGGGCGACGTCGGTTGCGGCAAAACCGTGGTCGCCATCGCGGCCGTTTTGTATGCGGCCGAAAACAACCTCCAGGCGGCTTTCATGGCCCCGACCGAAATCCTCGCCGAGCAGCATTATCGCAACTGGAAACCAATCCTCGAAGAGCTGGGGGTTGAATCGGGGTTCCTCAGCTCGAGCCTGAAGGCGAGCCAGAAGAAGAAGGTGGCCGAAGAGTGCGCCGCCGGTGCGATACGGGTGCTTTTTGGGACCCATGCCCTTATTTATGACTATGTTGTTTTCGAGCGTCTTGGCCTGGTTGTCATTGACGAGCAACACCGTTTCGGGGTCGAGCAACGCGGGAAGCTCTATGACAAGGGGGAGAACCCGGATCTTCTGGTAATGACCGCCACGCCCATTCCGAGAACGTTGGCCCTGACCCTCTACGGCGACCTGGATATCTCGACCATCGATACCATGCCTCCGGGGCGCAAACCGATCCGAACCGTCTGGCGCGCCCACAATGTCCGCGACAAGGTCTACAAATTCGTGTGCGACGAGATTGCCCGGGGCGGGCAGGCATATATCATTTATCCGCTCATTGAAAAATCTGACCGGGTGGAGCTCGAAAATGTCGAGGATGCTTACGAGGAGCTCTCCGGCGGGCCGTTTCGTGATTTGAAGGTGGGAATGGTGCACGGCCGGGTCAAGCCCAAAGAGCGCGATGAGATCCTGGCCCGTTTTCGCGACGGCGACCTCAAGGTTCTGCTGGCCACGACCGTTATCGAGGTGGGTATCGACAACCCCAACGCCACCGTCATGGTGGTCGAGCACGCGGAGCGTTTCGGCCTTGCCCAGCTTCATCAGCTCCGGGGGAGAATCGGCCGCGGTACCAAACAGGCGACCCTGGTGGCCCTGGCGCATCCGCCGATATCCGACATCGGCCGCCAGCGCTTGCAGTTCCTGGTCGGCACCAACGACGGCTTCGAGATCGCCGAGGCCGATCTGGAACTTCGCGGTCCGGGCGAGGTTTTCGGCGTCAGGCAGTCGGGTGTGCCCGAGCTTAAGGCCGTTCGGTTGTCCAAAGATCGGGATTTGCTTGAAGCGACTCGCGATTTGCTGCAGCGGCTCTTCCACGACCGCGATCGGCTGGACGGGCCTCATGAAAAACTCCTGCGCCACCTGACCGCCGCCGTTAAAGCCGCCGGACCATCTCCGGGCGGCGGCTGAGCCGTATATTAAGTCAATTACAGTCTTGAAATGAAACGACCTAACAGAGGAAAACAACGATGGATGAGCACGGCGAAAAAATGGACATGCACCTTTTTCAACTGGTTCTCTCCTTGCAGGGGGGCGCCATGCAACAAATGGGGAAAATAGCTTCCCCGGTGTCCGGAAAGACCGAGCGCGATTTGACTATGGCCAAATTCTCGATCGATATGATTGGGATGCTTCAGGCCAAAACCAAAGGCAATTTGACCGAGGAAGAAGACAAGTTTCTGTCCCATGTCCTCTACGAATTGCGTTTAAACTATGTCGACGAGACCAAGAAGGGCGATGAAGCCGAAGAGCCTACTGAGACGAAGACCGAGGCCGCGGCCGACACCGGTGAAGCCGACCCCGCGGACCCTGACAAGCCGGATTCGGGTGAGTCGACCGACAACCACTGAGACCGAAAGGCGCAATTTAGAAGGGACGGGCAATCCGTTGTCGCATATTGAACTAGAATTGTATCAGGAGCGTCATAAGGCTTGTCTTTGGCCGTTTTTTGAGTATATTTGCAAGGCATGAATAAACCGCATAATCTGACCCCGAAAGGGAATCAGATCGACTCAGAACTTTCAGCCGCGCTGGGTCCCGGTCTTGAGTTCGACCGTGATCTGGCTTCCCTGACAACATTTGGCACCGGCGGGCCGGCCAGGTATTTCCTTACGGCCGTATCCGCCGACGAAATCTCTGCGGCGGTTACGACGGCCACTCGCCTGAATTTGCCACTTTTCCTCATGGGGGGCGGTTCCAACCTCTTGATTTCCGACCGTGGTTTCGACGGTCTCGTGGTCCGGGTGGATGTTCGCGGTATGGAGGTAATCGATTCCTGTTCAATATCTTGTGGTGCGGGTGAAGATCTCACGGCGCTGGTTGATTTTGCCACCGAACATAGCCTGACAGGGATTGAGTTTGCCGCCGGTATTTGGGGTACGGTTGGCGGCGCTATTTACGGCAACGCCGGCGCCTACGGGGGAGAGATCGGCCGCCGTGTCGAGGCCCTGACCCTGGTCGAACCGGGTGGGAAGGTCAAGAAGGTCGATGGCGCTTATTGCCGCTTCGGCTATCGCGATTCCTACCTCAAGACCACTGGGGAAATTGTGGTCGAGGCGCGATTCCTGCTTGAGAAGGGCGATGTTGCGGATATACGGCAGCGGGTGCAAGAAATTGTGGCCGTACGTGAGGTGAAATTCCCTCCCGAGAGCAAGTCCGCAGGCTGTTTCTTCAAAAATATCCCGGATCCGAAGGAAAAGTTCGGCAAACTTCCGGCCGGTCGCCTTCTTGAGCAGGTCGGTGCAAAAGGAATGTCGGTCGGCGGTGCCCGCGTATTTGACAAACACGCCAACATTATCGTTAATACAGGTGGCGCAACGTCAAAGGACATAAGGCAACTGGCCGATAAATTGAAGGAAAAGGTCTTCGCTGAATTTGGTATAAGACTTGAAGAAGAGATAATACAAGTCGGCGATATATAGACAATCCTGAAAAACGGAGGACCGGTATCGAGATATAGCTATCGAGTAAAACCAACGCTACTGCTGAATTGTTGATAGTGGTCTCGACCGTCAAAAATCTTATTTTTCCAGTGCTGCTTGCGTTTGCAGCAGCGGTGGCTTTTGTGTGTCCGGCACTGGCAACAGGGTCCTTCCAGGCGAAGTTCACCAACCCGCCCTCGTTTATTTCTCCCTACGATGAACCGAACTATACTTTCTCGGCCGCGATCGGCCCCCGCCCGTTGCCGATGCTGTCGACGCAGCGTAAGTTGCGGCCGCAGGTCGTACGGTCGAAGTTCAGTGATTCGACGATTACCTTCAATACGGAATACTACAAGGGGCGCGGCGTTACCAAGGACATGATTCCGGTCGCGGTCGATGCCGGCGAGTTTTATGCCTACCGGGTGCAGAAGAACACCAACGAGATGTTCTTTGAGGAGGCCAACAAAACGATCATCAGTCCGGATGCAGCGGGACGGGCCGAGGGCCTGGGACTGAGGCTGGCTCTTCCGAAGCGACTCGATAGAATTTTCGGCGAAGGCGGCGCCGGGCTTAAGGTCACCGGTTTTCGCAAAATCACTTTCTCGGGAACGTCGCAGTGGACCGATGCCGCCAACACCGACACCTACAACCAGAGCAAGTTTCCTTCGCTCAACATGGAGCAGATCTCCCGCTTCGATATCACCGGCACCATCGGCAGTAAGATATCCGTAAAGGTGAGTCAGGACAGCCAGACCGACATACCCCTGTCGAACCGTATCCAGATTCGGTACAAGGGCGACGAGGACGACGTCCTCAAGGCGATCGAGGCCGGTAACACGACCCTCAATGTTCCCAACACCCGTTTCGTCGGCTATTCGTCCCAGATCAGCGGTCTCTTCGGACTGAAAGCCGAGGCCCAGTTGGGAAGTCTCAAATTGACCGCCATCGCTTCGCAGGAGAAGGGTTCTTCGGAGTCGGCCTCGTTCACGCCGACCGGCGAGACCGGGGCCAAGTTTGTGCGCGATTATGAATTTGCTGCGGGACGGATCTTCGATCTCGGTCTTCCCGGCGAGATCGGCCCCAAGGATTCGGTCGTGACGCTTTACGTTTACGAGCAGGAAAATCGGGATGACAATATCGAGGCCCGCTTCGCGCGGCTCCTGCCGCTGCCCGAAGAACCGGATGAGTATTCCGACGAGAAGATTACCGGCATCAGGGTCAACACGCTGGAGCGGGACAAGTACCAGTTCTATAACGATCCCGACCGCAATCTCCACTATGTCGTGTTTAGTTCCACGCGCAGTCCCTACAAGGCCCTTGGTGTCTGGATGACGGTTCTGCGCGACGGCCAGAGTATTCCCGATACCATCGGCAATATCAGCGGCGACACGCTGGAGCTGAAGCTCCTGCGCCACAATAATGCCGTGAACACCCACGCCACGTGGGGTCTCATGTGGCGAAACTGCTACAGCATTCCCAAGAATTCTGAGGTCGAGGACCTGGATGTCAAGATTTACAAGGGGTTGCCCGGGGCCGAGCAGGGCAACAGCGTGTTCGATTACCAGGAAGGCGCCGGGGGAACGATGAAGTACCTCGAGATTCTGGGCCTTGACCAGTACAACACGCGCAACGTGCGCGATCCGGACGGGCGCATGGACGATCGAACGGAGATATTCCGCCCCGACGACTGGGGGCTGTTGATCTTCCCGCACCGGCGTCCCTTTGCCTCGGATACAACTTTCGTCGACACCGTCGGCAACGAGACTCAGGAGTTGCAGGTCAAGACGCCGGATATTTACGAATACACCGACGTCCAGAAGGCTGATGCCAGCCAGTACTATATCCAGATGGCCACGATCACGCGCGGATCCATCATCAACCTGCAAAAAGCCAATATCATCGAGAATTCGGAGCGGATCTCGGTCGGCGGGCAGTTGCTCAAAAAAGGCAGTGACTACCAGATCGATTACGACTTTGGTCGAATAACTCTGCTTTCGGAGAAGGCCATTGATCCCAACGCCGATATCTCGATTGACTACGAATACGCGCCTTTCCTGGCTGTCCAGAAAAAGACCCTGCTGGGTACGCGCCTGGAATATCTTCACAGCAATGATTTCGAAATCGGCACGACACTGCTTTACAAGTCCGATAAAGCCCAGGACCGCAAACCTCGGGTGGGTCAGGAGACGGCAGTGTCGTTTGTGTACGATGTCGATGCCTCCCTCAAGCTGCACCCCAATTTCCTGACCACGGTCGCCGACGCCCTGCCTTTCGTGGAGACGGAGTCGCCGTCGAATCTCAATCTGCAGGGCGAGATCGCACAGTCTCGGCCGAATCCTAACGTAGAAGGCCAGGCGTGGGTCGATGATTTCGAATCGGCCGTCGATCAGCTGTCGCTGGGGACCTCGCGAACTATCTGGCAGTTGAGCTCGGAACCCTACCAGTTCTCGCAGAATGCTGAGGATGATCACATTCGCGGTAAGATCCTGTGGCACACGCCGCGTAATTTCCCCAATGTCGAGGATGTCTACGACCGCGAGGCGGCCCAGGGGCAGGGGAGCATGCGCACCTTCCGCATGATCTTCCGGCCCAAATATGAGCAGACGGATTCAGTAGGTGTGACCACGCAGTCGGACAAATCCTGGGCCGGAGTTACGCGTTATTTTAACTCGCGGGTGGATGCCAGCCGGGTACAGCTTTTCGAGTTCCGGTCACGCGGCTCCAAGCGGGCAAAGGTGCACTTCGATTTTGGGCGGATAAGCGAGGACGTCAACGGTGACGAGGCGGCCAGTTCCGAAGACAAGGATCTCAACGGCGCTGTCGACGAACTCGAGGACACCGGCGTCGACGGTCTTGAAGATGCCCTGGAGCCGGGTTATGATGCCGATACCCTGCCGGACCCGGCCGGCGATAACTGGTATTTCGACGGCGAGGGGAAATGCCCCCTGCCTACCGCCGAATGCCTGGCCCTGAACTGGGATGACGAATCTGTACGCTACGAGTGGCTCAACGGCACCGAGGGAAATATCAACGACGCCTCGGTCCTGGGCCGTCCCGACGAAGAGCAGATGTCCTCCAACAACTTCGAGTTGGCCAACACCTACTTCTCCTTCGAGGTGGACCTGGCCAACGACTCCTTCCTCGTGGAGGGATCCGAATGGCCCATCGGCGACGCCAATCCCTGGCAAACCTACCGCATTCCCCTTCGCGAACTGGATGCCCTTGATGAGTCTGTCTCTTCGGGTGGCGGAATACCCTCATGGAGCGAGATATCGCATGTCAGGGTGTGGTTCGAATACGACGACCACGAGGAGGCCTGGGATACCCTGGAAATCGCCGATTGGTATTTCGTCCAGGCCAACTGGCGCGATACCGTGGTCTACGACCCCCGCTCGCTGGAGCAGACCGAGGAGCAAAGGACGAAATTCGTGGTGGCCTCGATCAGCCAGGAGGATGGCACCTTCGATCCCCCGTCCGGGGTGGACGCCTACACCGATCCGGCCAGCAACGTCACCGAGGCCCAGCGGGGTCTGCTCCTGCAGTATACCAACCTCAACGATCTCGACTCCTGCATGGCTGTAAAGGACCTTCTGACCGTGGAGCAGTATTCCGGTTACGGCAAGCTGGAGATGTATATTCACGGCGAGGACGACATCGATCCCGGCGTCGGGGCCGATGCCAAGATGACCTTCTTCTTCCGCATCGGTCAGGACTCCAGCAGTTACTACGAGTACCGCACCGGCATCTTCCCGGGCTGGGACGATCGCAACTACATGGTCATGGACTTCAATGAGATGACGGCTCTGAAGGATTCTCTGCAGAAGGCCAATCCGGATGTGAGTACGACACAGCTTTACGGCGGCAATGATAAGTATCGCATCAAGGGCAACCCCAACCTCAACCAGATACGCCAGTTCACGGCGGGGATCGTCAATGAGGCCGAGGGAGAACTGCTCAGTGGCGAGGTCTGGCTCGACGAGTTGCGGGTCACCGATGTTCGCAAGGACATCGGCACCGCCGGTCGCGTGAGCGGCTCGGGCAATATCGCTGATCTTATAACCTACGGGTTCAGTTTCCAGTCCCAGGATCCGTATTTCCGGGGAATCTCTTCGGCCACCCGCGGCGGCTCCGATAACAACCTCGGCAGCGGTAAGACCCAGACCACCCAGGGTTACAACATGTCGATGAAAGTCGACCGTTTCCTGCCGCGAGTCTGGGGCGCCAACGTGCCGGTGTCCTACACCTATTCCAAGTCGACCACGACACCGCTTCTGCGCAACAACTCCGATATCCTTTTGCCGGAGGATGTTCGGGAAGAAGAGAAGTCGGTCAGCGAAAGCAAGTCCTTCACGGTCTCAGAGAGTTTCAACCACAAGGGCAACAACCCGCTTTTCAAGCTCCTGTTGAACCGGCTCAAAAACAGCGTTTCCTATCGCCGCAGCAGTTCCCGTTCAGTCACCACGCCCTATAATTACGGCGAGAACCTGAGCGTGAAGTCCAGCTTCGACCTGGGCATCACCAAGGCCCCGTCAATACCAATTTTCTTCTGGACGAAACCGATTCCGATCGCGCGCAGGGCCTCCGAATCACGCCTTGGTCTCTATCCGTCATCCTGGCAGTTGTCGGGCAACTTCAGCCGAAATATCAGCATAACCGATGATGTCAATCTCAACCGCCGCTCCTCGACATCTCGTAACCTCAATGCCAACATGCGCGTGGATTACCGGGTTTTTGAGAATCTTAACCTTGGCTTTAACGTCAGTACCAAGCGCGATCTCAGTGACCTGGATTCGGTAAATGTCTCCTTCAAGAATCTCAGGCTGGGCCTCGAGACGAGTTACGATCAGAATTTCAGTGCCAGTTATGACCCGAGGCTGTTCGGATTCTTGACGACCAAACTAAGCTACAAGTCCATCTACGGTGATGACTACGACAAGTCCTCCAATTCTCGCTACTCCAACCTGTCGCGTTCCTGGGACGTCAACGGCCAGTTCGACCACATTGCGCTCTTCGGGGGCAAGAGTTCCGGCGGCGGTCGCTCCTCGGGACGCGGACGCCGTAATGTGCGCGGCGGCGGCGGACAGAAAAAAGAGGGCGGTAAGCCGTTTTACGATCCTCCTTTAGCCGTTCTGCGTTTCCTGACCGGTTGGGTACAGCCCGTTACCTACACCTACGGTGAAAGTTACAATAACTCGCTGCCCGGGATGGCCGAGCGCCCGGGATTGGGTTATCGGTTCGGCCTGACGCGTGATGCCGAGGTGCCTATTGCGAGCCAGACGAGATCGCCCACGTCGGGTGAGGGAGAGTCATATTCACTAACCAGCGGTTTCTCGTTTCTGGGCGGAATAGTCACGGATATCAAGTACCGAACCAGTGTCTCGCGAGATCTCGTTTCCGTCGGCAGTCGCCTCGAAAGCCGGTCGACCAACTGGCCGGACCTGACTATCAGGATTCAGAAATTCAAGACCCTGCCTTTGATCAAACCGGTGGTGAACAAGTTCATCGATGTGTTTTCGCCGCGGACCGGTTACTCTCGGTCGACGCGCGAGTCCAAGGATCTCGACGGCGGTTTCACGACCAGCAGGGTCGTGAGTATTGCCCAGAATCCGCTCCTGTCAGTCAATTTCAAACTCCTCAGGTCCCTGAGCCTGAGTCTGTCCTATACCCGTGATGAGGACGAAACCGAAAAGTTCAACGTCAACAGCGGTGTCCTGGAGTCCATCACGCGCAAGAACTCCAAGGGCGTGACCGCCAGCACCAAGTATTCCTTCACCGCCCCGGGCGGTATCGGTTTGCCTATTTTCGGAAGGGTCAAGTTCAAGTCACAGGTGTCGATAACCTTCGACGTCAAGTTCAACTCCACCACGAGCGAGACCTCGACCAGCGGCAAGCCCTTTGCGACCTCGACCGACAAGGATGACTTCACGGCCCGCCTCCAGATTTCCTACACCTTCAGTTCCAAGATCAAGGGTGGCATGTCCGGTCGCTGGCAGGATTCTTCCGACAACTACCGTAATACCAAGCGCCACGTTCGCGAGCTGCGGATATTCACCGAAATACGCTTCTAACTTAATTTACATTGACATCACGGCTCAACTTGATGAAATTGTTTGCATGCTCAAACTGTTTAGTCCCAACGCAGTAGCTATCTTAAGCGCCGTAGTATTCCTGGGCTGTACCACAACCGTGGCGCCGCCGCCGCCGTTTGACGGCGAACGGGCAATGGGATACCTCGAGAAGCAGGTGGCCTTCGGCCCCCGCGTCCCCGGCAGCGAACCGTGGCGGGAATGTCGGGACTGGTATTACGAGTTCTTTACGGATCTTGACCTGGCGGTGGATTCCCAGGTTTTCGACTTTCTCGATCCGTATTCGAAAAAGACCCTGCCGCTGGTGAATGTGATTGGCCGAGTTGAAAGTCTCGACCCTGACGCCGACCGCATTTTGCTCATGGCCCACTGGGATACTCGCCCAAGAACCGACTTCGCCACAGATTCATCTCTGCTGGAAGAACCCATCCAGGGGGCCAATGACGGCGCCTCCGGCGTCGCGGTGCTTATGGAACTGGCCAACCTCATGGCTCAGCAACCGCCACCATGTCATGTCGACCTGGTGCTGGCCGACGGCGAGGACTGGGGGAAACCCGGCGACCTGGATTACTACCTGCTCGGATCCCGTGAATTCGGAAGGCGGGGAATAAGAGAGACGTATCGATTCGGAATCGTAATCGACATGATCGGCGACCGCGATCAACAGGTGTATCGCGAGGGGTACTCCGAGCAATACATGAAACCCCTCAACGACATGATTTTCGCTTCCGCCGCACGGTTGGGCATAACCACCTTCCGCGACAGCGTGAAGTACTTCGTGCATGATGACCACCTGTCGATCAATGCCTCCGGTGTTCCAGCGGTGGACCTCATCGACTTCGACTATCCGTACTGGCACACCGAGTTCGACACTCCGGACAAATGCTCGGCGGAGGCTCTGAGCAATGTTGGCCGAATTTTACTCGACGTTTTATACAATCCTTCGTTATGGCCGAAAAAATAATCGAAACACTACGCGACTTCCCCTCGGTGGAAGAACTGCTGCAGCATGAGGCGCTCGCGGCCGATATGGCTTTGTTGCCACGACCGGTGGCCGCGCAAATCGTCAAGGACACCATCAAGGCGGCCAAGGTGGCTTTCGGAAAAGCGAAAAAGAAGGTTACCCGGGACTCCCTACTGCGTTGTATTTCCCGGGATTGCGTGAAGGCCCGGCGCCGGGAGATTTGCCGGGTTATAAATGCCGCCGGTATTGTCGTCCATACAAACCTGGGGCGGGCGCCGCTGTCGGAGACGCTTTTTGACGAGGTCAAAAAGACCGTCACTGGCTACGGTAACATCGAATTCGACCTGGCTACCGGCAAGCGCGGTAGTCGCGGCACAGCCTGTGAAAGATACCTGGCCATGCTCTCCGAGGCCGAGGCGGCCACGATCGTCAACAACGGCGCTGCGGCTCTCTTTCTGATCCTCAACACCCTTGCCAATCGCAAGCCGGTAGTTATCTCGAGGGGAGAACTCGTCCAGATCGGCGGCGGTTTTCGTATCCCCGATATCCTCAAGCGCTCGGGCGCGCGCCTCGAGGAGATTGGCAGCACCAACATTACCGATGTGAAGGATTATGAAGATAGCCTCACGGAGAAGACGGGTCTCATCCTCAAGGTGCACAAGAGCAATTTCATCCAGGCCGGTTTCAGCGAAGAGGTGGATCTTAAGCCGCTGGTGAAGCTCGGGCGGCAACGTGGCGTGCCGGTTGTCAATGATCTCGGCAGTGGTGTCTTCGTGCCGACCCAGCCGATTCTGGGGCACATGGAGCCGACGGTACAGCAATCGGTTCGCGCCGGGGCCGACCTGACCTGTTTCTCCGGCGACAAGATGCTCGGCGGGGTGCAGGCCGGTATGATCGTGGGTAGGGCCGATTTGATCAAGAAGATCAAACGCAATCCGCTTTCCGCACCATGCGCGTCGACAAAATCGTCTTCTCCATGCTGGAGAAGCTGTTTACGATATATCTCAACGGCGACCACACCGAAAAGATCAAACTGTGGGCCATGCTGTCGGTCGGGGAGGCCGATCTCTACCGCCGCGCGAAGGGGCTTGTTGCCCGACTGGGCAATCCTGCCGGCGTTTCCGTCGAGGCCACCAAAGCCTATGTCGGCGGCGGATCTCTGCCCGAGGCGCACCTGCCCTCGGTCGGCATTGTCTTTTCGCCGGACTACCGGCCGACGGATCTTATCCGCCGTTTCCGCGAACTCCCCTTGCCGGTTATCGGCCGCGTGGAGGCCGATCGCTTCATCCTCGATCTCAAGGCCGTTGCGGAGGAAGACCTCGAGACACTCGAAAACTCCATCCGCGAAATACTCGCTACCTGAGGGAGAATTCTGCCATGCTGGTCCTGGGGACCGCCGGACACATCGATCACGGTAAATCGGCCATCGTCCGACGGCTGACGGGCACCGACCCGGACCGCCTGCCCGAGGAGAAGGACCGTGGCATGACCATCGATCTCGGTTTTGCTTTTCGCGAGGTCGAGGGTGGCGAGCGCATCGCCTTTGTCGACGTGCCCGGGCATGAGCGCTTCGTCAAGAACATGATCGCCGGCGCCGGCGGTATCGATGCCGTCATGCTGGTGGTGGCGGCCGACGATGGCTGGATGCCGCAGAGCCAGGAACATTTCCAGATCGTTCGCCTGCTCGGTATTCGCTCGGGGCTGATCGTAATCA
This sequence comes from uncultured Ignavibacteriales bacterium, assembly GCA_964630485.1. Lineage (GTDB taxonomy): Bacteria > Zixibacteria > MSB-5A5 > GN15 > FEB-12 > JAJRTA01. Next base: position 4,697 of record CAZVUZ010000009.1, on the reverse strand, counting down.
ACAAGTGCGACCTCGTGGAACCGGACTGGCTGGAATTGCTGGAAGCAGACATTCGAGAAAAAGTCGCCGGTTCGTTCCTTCAGGATGCCCCGATTTTCAAAGTATCCGCGCAGACGGGGGACGGTTTCGATCCCCTGGCCGCCTATCTCGATACCCTCCCGTCAAAGACGGCCGAAGATCGCGACATCGGTAAGTCCCGGCTGTATATCGACCGCTCGTTCGTACTCCTGGGTATTGGCGGAGTTGTTACCGGTACTCTGCGCGGCGGATCCCTTGAGGTTGGCCAGACGGTGGCCGTGTGGCCGTCCAAGGAGGTCGGCAAAGTCCGCTCGCTGAGGGCCAATCATCGCGAGGTGCAAAAGGCCCTGCCGGGACAGAGAACGGCCGCAGCCTTCACCGGCATAGAAAAAGAAAACCTTGTCCGCGGCGGCGTCGTTACCGATCGGCTGGATTTCGAATTCTTCGACAGGCATCCGGTACTCGCCCTTTCGGTGGAAATGCTCCCGGAGGCGCCCGTGACGCTGACCGATCGCCGAAGAGTGTTGTTCATCTCGGGGACGACCGAGAGCGAGGGAGAGATCCGGCTTTATTCCCGCCGGTCGATCAAACCGTCGGAGTCGGGCACAGTCTTTTTTAAGCCCGATCGGCCCGTGTACAATCTCATCGGCGACCGTTACATCGTGCGGCTTCCCACGCCCATGATCACCCTCGGCGGCGGCAGTGTCCTCGATCACCTGGAGCGTTTGCCCCGGCGCAAGGATAAGGAGTCCCTGGCCTATCTCGAAGAGCGATCCGGTAAGAGTGCGGAGGACCTGGTCGCCTCAGAACTGCAAAAACGAATCATTGCCCCGATATCGGGCCTGCTGGACGAAGCGGCGGTGGCTCGAAGCCGGGTTGAGAAGGCTTTGAAATCACTGGAGGCTGACGGTGTCATAGGTTCCTTCAAGGGTCATGTCTTCCACAAGGATTCTCTCGAAGCTTCGCTGGAGAAATTCCAGGGGCAGGTGTCGGCCTATCTCGAGGAAAACCCGCATTTGCGCGGACTCCCGCGTGATCAGTTGCTCGGCCTGTCGCGGCTGGAGACAAAAACAGCCGAGATCCTGCTTGAGTATCTGATTCAGCAGGGTATGGTTGTCAGGGTGGGCGATAAATACAACCTTGTCGGGCGCGGTATGAGCCTCAAGGGGGGCGTGAAAGTGGCCCATGACCAAATCATGCGGCAATTGCAGGAGGCTCCCTTCAACCCTCCCAAACTGGCCAAACTCGCCGAGGGCGGCAAGAACCACCGCGAGGCCATCAAGTTCATTATCGATTCCGGCGAGGGATACAAGTGCGGTTCCGATTTCGTATTCCTCAGCGAAACCTGGGAAGAAATCATCGGATGCATCAAAGTACTTCTGGGGGAGACCGGGCAGATGAATGTGGCCGATCTGAAAGACCGATTCAGTCTCACCCGGAAATTCGCCATACCCATACTCGAGAATACCGACAGGTTGAAAATAACACGGCGCGAGGGCGACCTCCGCGTCAAAGGAGACCGGTTTGAAGACCAAGACTCTGGTATATAACGCGCGCATCTACACCCAGTCCAGCCGCCTGATCGTCGATTCCATGGCCGTGAGCAGAGGGACTATTCTTGCCGTCGGCAACAATCTTCAACACGATCCCGACTATAGCCGGTTCGAGAAGATAAATCTCAAGGGTCGCACAGTGGTGCCGGGGCTGGTCGATGCTCACACTCACTTATACTTCTATGCCGTCACGCTCAGCCGGATCTCTTTGCAGGGCCTGACGAGCATGGATGCCTGCCAGCGCAAGATTGCCGCCTTTGCCGCGAAGCTGAAAAAGGGAGAGTGGCTGGTCGGAGAAGGGTATTTCCTCGACTCCTTCAAAAAGCGGGTGGAACCTAACCGGGACATGCTCGACCGGGTCTCCGGCGACCGTCCCGCCTTCATTTACTCGAAGGATCAGCATACCGCCTGGGTCAACAGCCGAGCTCTCGAACGGGCCGGAATCGGTACTCACCCGCGCCAGCCAAGGGGCGGATGGATCGACGTTGACGACAATGGCGTCCCGACCGGGCTTCTTCGCGAAGGTCCCGCTATCGACAAAGTCTACAACCTGATCCCGGAACCGTCAAAACGAACCGTGGACACAGGCTATCGCAAGGCCCTGGAGATCGCCTACCGCAATGGCGTTACCGGCGTACATTCATTCGACGGTCCGGACGGGTTTCGGTATTTCTCGGAACTGGCCGAGAAGGGACGGCTGGGCCTGCGCATCAACTATTATCAGCCGGCGGCGGTGCTGCCGCATTTGCACAAAGTGGGCATACACTACGGTGTCGGCACCGATATGCTTCGTATTGCCGGGGTGAAGGTCTTCGCCGATGGCTCCCTCGGCAGCCAGACCGCGTATTGTTTCAATCAATACCCCGGCCGTAAGGGTCACTACGGCATCGAGACGATGACGGTGGCGCAGATGAAGAAGATCGGTCGTTCGGCGGCCCGCCTGGGTTTGCCCTGCGCCATTCACGCCATCGGCGACCGCGCCGTGGCCAATGTCCTCGAGGCTTTCGAAAGCCTGCCGAAACTTAAATCCGGGGCCCGGCACCGCATCGAGCATTTGCAGATGGTCCGGCGCAAAGACATCGCCCGCGTGAAGAGACTCAATGTCGTGGCGTCGATGCAGCCCTCGCATTGCCTTGCCGACATCGACATGGTGCGCAAGTACTGGGGCGCGCGCGGACGCAATGCCTACATTTTCCGCACCCTCAACGAACGAGGGGTGGACCTCGCCTTCGGATCCGACTGTCCCATCGAGCCACTGGAGCCGCTGGCTGGAATAGCGGCCGCCGTAAGGCGGGCCCGGCCAAAAAGTCGCGACGTGTTTTATCCCGAGGAAAGGCTCACTGCCGAACAGGCACTCTATCATTACACCGTCAGTCCGGCGGTCGCTGTCAGTCAACAGCATTGCCGCGGATACCTCCTGCCGGGATATCCGGCCGATTTCGTCGTCCTCTCCGACGACATCACCAGGGTCGCGGCCTCGAAACTTGAAAAAGTGCGCCCGCTGGCGACCGTTCTCGGCGGAAAAGTGAAATTCCGCGACAAGAAACTGAATCTGTAGACCTTCAATTAATTGAATGCAATAGCTTTGATTGGCGTATCAATTGTGGCACCTTGGGGGTGCGACGGCCGGGTGTCCGCAGATTCCATTCCGGCGCCGTGATTCCGAACCCGTGTTTGAGTTTGACAAGTAATCCTAAGCGAGGCATATTTCCATTATGCGAGTCATAAGAATAACACTGTTGGCGCTCGCGACCTTCATCTTAGTCAGTCCCATCATTTCGCTCGCGATAAAAGCGCAATTGCCGGACGATTCGACGGATTGGACCCAGCCGCTTGAAGCTCCGGTTCTTCCGCCCGAAATGCTCGAGCCGGCGGAACGGCCCCTGGTTTACATCCTGGAAATCGACGGCGCCATCGGCACTGTCACCGACGACCGCATCGACGCCGCCATCAGGCTGGCGGAAATGAACGGGGCGGCGCTGTTGGTTATCATGATGGATACCCCCGGCGGATTCACCAAACCGACCTGGTCGATTTGCAAGGCGATCCTCAATTCGCCGGTCCCCGTCTGCACCTATATCGGTCCCTCCGGGGCGCGGGCCGGTTCGGCGGGTGTTTACATTACCTATGCTTCCCATTTCGCGGCCATGGCGCCCTCGACCAATATCGGCGCCGCCCACCCCGTCTCGGGCGGGGGACAGGAGGTCGATTCGGTGATGAACGAGAAAATCACTAATGACGCCGTGGCCCAGATCAAAGCCGCCGCCGAGAAACGCGGCCGCAATGCCGAATGGGCCGAGGAGGCCGTCCGGCAGTCGGTGTCTATCACCGATAACGAGGCTCTCGAACTCAATGTGATTGAAATACGCGCTGAGAATATCACCGACCTGTTGGCGCAGATTGACGGCCGTGAAGTGGAGCTTCCACAGGGCAAGAAGGTCGTGAAAGTCGCCGGGGCCAAAACCGAAGACATCGAGACCTCGATCGTTCACCAGATCCTCGAGGTTATCACCCAGCCCGATATAGCCTTCATCCTCTTCTCCATCGGCGGTCTGGGGATTATGCTCGAACTTTACAACCCCGGCGCCATCTTCCCCGGTGTGGTCGGGGCCATTTCACTGATACTGGCCTTCTATGCCTTCCAGGCCCTGCCCATCAACTATGCCGGGCTGGCCCTGATAATACTGGGAATAATACTCTTCATTGCGGAGGTGAAAATCGTGAGTCATGGTCTTCTGACAGTCGGCGGGATCATCTCCTTCTTCTTCGGCGGGCTGATGCTCGTCGATACCGTGGATCCCGAGTTGCGTGTGTCCCTGTCAGTGCTCATAACGATGGTCGTTATGGTCACTGTCCTCGCTGTCGTTGTCGGCTGGCTGGTGATCCGAGCGCAACGCAATCGGCCGTTTATCGGCAACGAGGGCATGGTCGGCAAGACGGCCGAGGTCCGACATCCCGAGTTGGTCTATATCGGCGGCGCCCTGTGGAAGGCTCGTTCACAAACCGGCGAGGCGCTTGATATCGGTGGCAACGTCGAAGTGGTCGGCGTCGATAAACTGACGTTAATAGTTAAAAAAGCAAACGCATAATTGAGGGAGGCTGCCATGCAGTTACCGATTTTTGCAG
>CAZVUZ010000008.1:42702-44914 GCA_964630485.1 uncultured Ignavibacteriales bacterium | reverse complement strand
GAGAGACCTATCCCCTTCGTGCCGCCGGAAACGAATGCAATTTTACCGGCAAGTTCCATCTTGCGCCTCACCCTCTAAATATGTGACTGTCTGATTACGAATTAAATAGTGTAGCCGCCGGCCTGTGATTCAAGCTCTTCGGCCAGACTTTCCAGATCAACCGGCTCGAATCCTGTAACAAAGATGCGGGAGTATTGTTCGAGCAAAAGTTTGCCGAATTGATCGATGTCGACCTCTTTCCCCAGAATCTCGGCGGCGGATGTCATGACATCGCTCTGAAGACCACAGGGGTTGATGCTTCGGAATTCAGCCAGGTCCGTGTTCAGATTGATGGCCACGCCGTGAAAGGATATCCAGCGTTTGACAGCCACACCCACGGAGGCGATCTTCTTCTCCCCCACCCACACGCCGGCCTGCTTATCTCCCGGCCGACCCTCAATGCCAATCTCCTTCAGGGCATCAATAATGCCCTGTTGTAAGTCGGCCATGAAGCGGTGCAAGTCGCGGCCCCGCTGGGTGAGGTTGAAAACGAAATAGGCCACCAGCTGACCGGGACCGTGGTAGGTAACGTCACCGCCGCGTTCGACCTTGATCGGCTCCGATTTGCAGTCGGAGAAATTCTGCGCGTGGCCGTCTTTACCGACGGTGATGACGTTCGGATGCTCAAGAATTATGATGGTATCGCGCGCCAGGCCCTCAAGGCGCATCGACACCAGGCCGTGCTGCCATTCGAGAGCTTTGCGATAATCGGTCAGTCCGCCCTTGAGGACCCAGCCATAGCGCGTGTCAAAAAAATCGTTCATTCCCTACCGTAGTTGAAGAAGTAGTTTCTTCGGGTCGGCGAGGTACTCATGCACCCGGTGCAGGAACTGCACTGCCGTGTGACCGTCAATCAACCGATGATCGAAGGACATACCGAAGGTGGAAATATCGCGGATCTGGATTTCGCCGTTGACGACCCACGGTTTTTTGACGATGGCATGGACACCGAGAATGGCCACCTCGGGCTGGTTGATGATCGGCGTCGAAGACGTCGCGCCGAACATGCCGGCGTTGGTGATAGAAAATGTCCCGTTGGCGACATCGTCGGGCACGAGCCGGTTGGTGCGGGCCTTCTCCCCGATCTGACCAATCTCTACCGCCATTTCGATGATGGTCTTCTTGTCGGCGTCACGGATGACGGGAACAATCAAGCCTTCCTCGCGCGCGACTGCAATACCGATATTGATGAAGTTCTTGAAGATGATTTCTTTTTCGGTCATGGAGGCGTTGATTTTCGGGAATTCCCTCAGCCCCACACACACCGCCTTGACTATGAAAGGCATGTAGGTGATGTTGGCGCCATAGGTCGCCCTGAAATCGGCCTTGATGGAGTTTCTGTAACTCACCAGCTCGGTGAGATCGAGATCCTCAAAGGTGGTCACGTGGGGGGAGGTCCGCACGGAGTTGAGCATGTGATCCGAGATGACCTTGCGAATTCCCTGCAACGGCACACGGGTTTCGCGCTGGGATTCCGGCAGGGACTCAAAACGTGGAATCTCCACCTTTACTTTGGGTGCAACGGGAGCAGGCGCTACCACCGGGGCCGGAGCGCCTCCGGTCGGGGCCGGCATAGCGGCCACGGGCGGTGTTGGGATCGGTCCCGCCGTGAAACCGGCCTGGGCAGATCTCTCATCAACGGCGCGCATAACATCTTCGACAGTCAGGCGACCGCTCTTACCCGTGGGAACCAGCGTCGATTGATCCAGCGAATAATCCCGGATCAGCATTTTTACCTTGGGAGACATTTTGGCCCGATCGACAGGACCGGTTGCCTTGACCGCCGCTGCAGGTTTTGCCGGTTTGGCCGGTGCCGCCGGAGTCGCGGGAGCGGCTGTGGCCGGCGCAGCCGTCTTGGTCTCGGTCGCCGGGGCGGCCTCGGTCTTGGCGGCGCTGCCGTCATCAATAGTGGCAATGCGCGTCCCCACCGGAACGACGTCACCCTCTTTGGCAAACTGGTGGGTAAGAATCCCCTCCACTTCGGCCGGAATCTCGATATTGACCTTGTCAGTCATCAATTCGACCAGCGCCTGATTCAGTTTGACGGTGTCGCCTATCTTGACTTTCCATTCCAGAATCGTTCCTTCGTTTTACAAATGGTGTAGTTGGTCAGCTTTTAATCATTACATTAAAATCTACTGCTTTCAATGTAATGATACAGCATAACAGTAAT
>CAZVUZ010000008.1:0-42692 GCA_964630485.1 uncultured Ignavibacteriales bacterium | reverse complement strand
GTGTCGCCTATCTTGACTTTCCATTCCAGAATCGTTCCTTCGAGAACCGATTCACCCATTTGCGGAACCACTACGTCAAAAGCCATCTCTCTATATCCCCATCTGTCAGATTTGTATTCTGTTTCTTGTAATAAACTGAATATACGATGCCTAAATGGTCATCGTCAAGCCCGGCCCCCCTCACATAAATACCTACGGTATCTGCAGCATCTTCTCCAGGGCCAGCAGGGCATCGCCTCTCGTCGGCTCGTCCACCCGGATCGGCTTCATATCCTCGTAGTTCTCGAGGCAATAGGCCAGATCATTGAGCGTCGTCCGATACATGTTGGCGCACACCGGGCATATCTGCCCGGAAAGCGCGAAAATTCGCTTATCCGGATACTGGTGAGCCATGCGGTTGATTAGATTTATCTCAGTCCCGATGGCAATCGTGGAACCCGAAGGGGCGGCCTCGCAGTAATCAACAATAAGCTTGGTCGATCCCACGGCATCGGCGCCGTCCACAACCTCCGGCGGGCATTCCGGATGCACCACGACCTTGACATCGGGATGCTCCTCTCGCACCTGGCGGATGTGCTCGGCCGTAAAATTGGTGTGCACGTGGCAGTGGCCCTTCCAGAGAATGATCTTGGCCTTAGCCACTTGTTCCTCGGTTAGGCCGCCAGTCTCGCGGGAAAAATCCCAGATGACCATATCCTCCGGCTTGAGACCGAATTTGATACCGGTGTTGTAACCAAGGTTTTCATCCGGGAAGAAAAACACCTTTTCCCTGCGATCGAGACCGTATTTGAAAGCCGCCGGGGCGTTGGAGGAGGTGCATATCAGGCCGCCGTACTTGCCGGTGAAGGCTTTCAGGCCGGCGGTGGTGTTCATGTATGAAATGGGCATGATGCGTTCTTCGGCGCCGAATTGTCCGAGAAAGTTCCAGGCCTCCATAACATCGGCCATCTCGGCCATATCGGCCATGGGACATCCCGCCAGGGGGTTGGGCAGATACACGGTCTGGTGGTCGGCCGTGAGAATATCGGCGGCCTCGGCCATGAAATGGACCCCGCAAAAGACAATGGTGTCGACTTCCTTCTGGGCCGCGGCAATTTTGGAAAGGCCATAGCTGTCGCCGACATGGTCACCGTACCCGACAACTTCAAGGCGCTGATAATGGTGCGTGAGAATGCACAACCGGTCTCCCAGACGTTCCCGGGCCGCCCGTATGCGCTCATTCAGTTCATCGACATCGGCTTCGCGATATTCCTTCGGAAGCGAAAAAAGCATGCGCTATCCGTCCTTTTGTCTGTTTTTGTCCCGCCGGGCCGCCCTTTTGACCGCCAACACATGCTTGTCGGTCGAGTGGCCCGGACTTATCTTCGCCCTGGGGTCAATATAGTTCTTGGCGTTATTGACGGCAACCGCGACTTCGCCAAAACCCGTTGCTATAAGCTTCAGTTTGCCGTCATAGGTCACTATGTCGCCGGCGGCATAAACACCATCAATATTGGTACGCATGTGCGAATCGACGGCGATGGCGTTTTTTTCTATGGCCAGCCCCCAATCGGCAATCGGCCCCAGGTTCGTGATGAAACCGATATTCAGCACGATCGCATCGGCCCTCAGGCGTTCTTCCTCACCCGTGCGCGACTGCACGATAGTGGCGTGTTCGACCCAGTCTTCACCTTCAATTTGTTTCAGTTCCCAGAAGGGAAATCGCATCTCGACCGACGAGTCGGCAACTTTTTGAACCGAATCCTCATGCGCCGAAAAGAAATCATTGCGGTGAATGAGGGTTATAGACCGGGCCACCGGTTCGAGCATCATAGCATAGTCGAAGGCGGCATCTCCACCACCTACAATAAGAATGTCCTTATCGCGGAAGGGTTCCGTTTCGCGAACAAAATAAAACACGCCGTGGCCCTCGAGCCGCTCGACATCCGGGATATCCAGACGCCTCGGCACATAGGCCCCGAGTCCGGCGCAGATGACGACCGCGCGGGTCAGATGCACGGCCGTATTCGTGGTGATTTCGATGATCTCGTCGGGACGGCGTTTCAGGTCCGTGACTTTTTCATTGAGGCAAAGGGTGTGCGGATACTGGCCCGCCTGTTTGCCAAGTTCTCGAACAAGATCCTTGGCGTACACCTGCGGGAAACCACCCACGTCGTAGATGTACTTCTCCGGGTATAGCGCCGTCAGGCCGCCCCCCACCTCACCCAGCATATCGATCGCCTTCACTTTCATAAGGCGCAGACCGGCATAATACAGGCCGTATAGACCCACCGGCCCGGTACCTATGAAGGTGATGTCAAAGACTTCATCTATGGGTGTATCTTCGGCGTTCATGCTCGTCAGTTACCTGTCGCCTTGATTGCTGTCATGACATCCTGCAAATCCGCCTGGCCTCGCTCGGCAAAGATTATTTCCCCCTTCGGATCAATGGCGTAGACGGTTCTGGCAACCCCCTTGAGAAGGGTCTTGCGGCAATCATAAGCGCCAATGATTTCCCGCTCGGGATCGGAGAGAATGGGAAAGCCGAACCCCTTCTTGTCGCAATAGTTCTGGTGCGACTTTATCGAAGCGGGGTTTATCGCCAGCACGGTAGTGTTCATAGACTCGAACCGAGTCCGGGCCGCCTCAAGGCCGGCCAGCTGGCGGTTTCAGCCGGGGGTGTTATTCTTGGGATAGAAAACAATCACGGCATATCTTCCGGCCAGGTCGGACAGGGACAGCCTGCCGCCGGTTGAAGACTCCAGATCAAAGTCCGGAGCTTTGGTTCCAACTTCCAACATTCTGTCAACCTCCTTGTTGGATCGTTTCCCCTGAGGTCAGGCTTTCAGTTTTTCCAGTTGCTCGAACAGGTCGTCGTTATTGGGTAATTGGGCAGGATCCAGTCTCTCGATCCAGCGAATTACCCCCTTCTTATCGATCAGGAAAACCGTTCGGTTGGCATAGCCCTTGCCGTTCAGGTTGCCGTACATCATCGACACCTCGCCGTGTGGCCAGAAATCCGACATAATCGGAAACGACAATCCGCCAAGCGAGCGGGCCCAGGCCATCAGAGAAGGTATCGAGTCAACGGAAATGCACAGGAGTTGACAGTCGAACTCGTCGAACTTCTCGATCACCTTTTGATACTCAGGAACCTGAGTGGCGCAAACCGGCGTGAACGCGGCCGGGAAAAATGCCAGGACCACATTCTTGCGCCCCTGGTACCAGGCCAAATTCAACTCGCCCTCGTTGTGAGTCGGCAGGGTGAAATCCGGGGCGGGATCGCCAACTTTCAACTCAGTCTGTTCGCTATAGGTCGTAATTGCATCCTCCCATTCATCTATTCGTCATCATAGTCCGCGAACAGGTCGCGTTCGAAATCGTCCATATCGTTGTGATTCTGACTCGACTCAGCGCCGGGGGGCTCGTCGTCATATGTCTCCGTGAATTTATTCGCCGGAGCGCCGCAGACCGGACAGCCCAACGGAGGCTCTTCATCCTCGTGAATATAGCTACAAATCTTGCATAGCCACTGCACCGTGGTCACCCCGTGAAACTATTAAGACGTCCTTTGTTTTCTGACACCCCGGGAGGCATCAGTCTTCCAGCGGCGAGGCGCCGTCAATGCCAAACCAGTAATAATTGCCGGTCAGCGCCTGACGCTCGGCCATAAGCAACTCATAATGACCGTGTTCTTCATCGGCCATTTTCTCAAAAATGTCCTTAATGTCTTTCTCGTCGTAGAGATCTTTCTGCTCCTGATAGTGCTTCGTGGCCGCGAGTTCCGCCTCAATGGCCAGGTCGATATAGTCCATCTCGCTCTTTAGGGCCTTCAGTCTGCCCTTCTCGAAAACCTTGGCCAGTGGCCTCAGGCCCTCTTCGGGCAATTCACCGATGTCGCCCCCGACTACGCGGCCGTAGATCTCGATCAGGGTCGCTTTATGTCTGGCTTCGTCGTTGCGCAACCCCTCCAATTTACGCTTCGCGTCCGGGTGGGTGGCCTTTTGTGAGAGAAGATCGTAGTACCGGTAACCGTCCTCTTCGCCTTTCAGGGCAGTCTTCAATACTCCGGCTATTTTTTCTTTGGTTTCCAAGGGTTGTCCTTTCCTGATACGCGATATAATACTCTACATTTTTCCGATATATTCCACGGCCCGCCGCATCCTTTTGACAACCGTCTCCTTCGAGAGAACCACCAGCATTTCGTACAGCGAAGGGCCCTTCGACACTCCCGACACCGCCAGGCGGGCGGGATGGATGAGCTTCGCCCGCTTGAGATCCTTCTCCTCGGCCAGGGCGTTCAGGGTATCCTGAAGGGTGTCGTGGTCGAAGTCCGCCAGGGCCTCGAAACGATCGGCCAATTCCGACAGCAGACCCGCGGCTTCGGGCGTGAACTGTTTCGCGACGGCCTCGGGGTCGTAATCGAAGTCGCCGGTGAAGAAGTACTCGGCCTGCGGCACGAACTCGGGGATTCGCTTCACCCTCGGTTTCAGCAGGCCAATGACACTGCGCAGGTATTCCCACCGGGTCTCCAGCCAGTATTTCGTGGTATAACCGGCTTCGACCAGAAGAGGCGCCACCATCGCCGCCAGGTCGTGGTCGGAGGCGGCGGCGATGTAATCGTGATTGAACGCCACCAGCTTCTCTTCATCAAAAATCGTATTGGCGGCGTTGAAATTAGCTTCCTTGAATATTTCCGTCAGCTCCTCGCGGCTGTAAATTTCGCGATCGGTCTTGGGCGACCAGCCGAGCAGGCACAGGTAATTGAACATGGCCTCAGGGAGGATACCGTCCTCGCGGTACATCAGGACATCCTTGTCGCCGCGGCTCTTGGATACCTTGCGCTTGTCGGGCCGAAGGATCAGCGGCACGTGGGCGAATTCCGGGATCTTGAAGTCGAGGGCGCGGTACAGGAGAATCTGCTTGAAGGTATTGGTGATATGGTCATTGCCGCGAATGACATGCGTAATGCCCATATCGTGATCGTCAACGACCACGGCCAGATTGTAGGTGGCGGTACCGTCCGAGCGGGCAATGATAAAGTCCTCCAGCTCTTCGTTGGATCGCGTCAGATCGCCCGATACGATATCGTGAAACGACGTCTCGCCTTCGGGGATCTTAAGCCTGATTGCATAAGGCACGTCGGCGGCCAGTTTCTCGTCGATCTCGTCCCGGGACAACCCCAGACACCTTCGATTATATCTGAGCGTGCCCTTGGCCTCACGGGCGCGGGCGCGGTCTTCATCGAGTTGCTCGCGAGTGCAGAAACAGCGGTAGCCATAGCCGGTATCGAGAATTCTGCGCGCGAAATCACTGTGCATTTCCGTCCGCTCGGACTGATAGACGATGTCCTCGTCCCAGTCAAGTCCGACCCATTTCATGGCCGATATAATGGCCTCGATAAGTTCCGGTTTGCTCCGTTCCTTGTCGGTGTTCTCGATCCGGAAAAGGAACTTGCCACCGTAGTGGCGGGCGAAAAGGTAGTTGAAAATGGCCGTTCGCGCGGTGCCGACATGAACATATCCTGACGGCGAAGGTGCAATGCGTACTCTTACTTCAGATGCTGACATGGTCGATGCTGAGCCTCATGAATTACTATCGTTTGAAAGATCTCCGCCAATGTCCGGCCGCGGCGGCTCATTAGGTGGCGGCACTTTGGTCACGGGCGGCGGGGTCGACGGAGGAGGAGGCGGGGTCGACGGCGTCGCCGCATAGTACGGTTGCGAATCCGGCGGGGGCGTCACCACTTCGACGCTGTTCATTTTCAATTCCAGTCCCCCGAACAGCCGGGCGCCAAGATTGTAGAGCCCAACGAGTACGACACCTATGATGGTATTAAACACGGCGCCACCAATTGAAAATATTATTGGCAGGGCCACCAACAGTATTCCCATCGGGGCACCCTCATCTCCGAACGGCATCCCCCCGGGACCGCCCGGGATCTGCGAGAATACCGCCACGAAGAATCCCAGGAAAATCGCATAGAGCAACCCGAGCAGGAAACCGCCGATCAGGTTGATGAAAAACGACATCTTGGTGAATGACCAGACACCGACGGATTTGATCTCAAATTTAACCAAACTCATATTCTACCTTCCTCCCTGATTATTCTCGAATCGCGCCGTATCGGGCGTAACAAATAGTACCACGCCCTCAGCCGGCGTCGGTTTTCCTGAGAAGGAACCGGGCATCGACAGCGGCGCAATCTTTTCGATTCGCCGAGACGATGAACGGGTTTATGTCAATCTCGGAGAAACAGTCAAAGTCGGACAGGAGCTGGGACACCTTGAGCAGGGTCTCCTCGAGCACTTCTTTGTCTACCGGAGGAGCGCCGCGAAAGCCGTCGAGAAGCGGGTAGGACTTCAGGGAATGCACCATCTCGCGAGCCCACTCATCCGTCAGGGGATGGATCTTGAAGGTGACATCCTTCATCACCTCGACATAGACTCCCCCGAGGCCAAACATTATCAGCGGTCCGAAAACGGGATCGGTGGTCATACCGATAACGGTCTCCAAGCCGCCGGTTATCATCTTCTGCAGGGCAACCGTGAACTTACCGGTGACCCTGGCCTTCTTGATGCGCTCCTGAAGAGACTTGAAGGCCTCCCGGACCTCGCCTTCGGAACGCAAATCGACGACCACGCCGCCGACCTCGGTCTTGTGCAAAATGGGTGGCGTATTGACCTTCATCACCACCGGGTATCCCATTTTTTTGGCCACGGCGGCCGCCTCGGTGGCGCTACCGGCATACTTATAACCGGCTGCCGCGATTCGGTAGGCATCGAGGATCTCAATAGCTTCGTCGCCAACGATGGCATCCTTTTTCGCGGCCAGCGCGGTATCGATGATACCCCGCACTCTCTGGCGATCGACCTTGAATTTACGGATTTCGCCGCGCGGCTTGGAGATGCGCTTCCGGTAACACCAGAGTGTTGACAGCGTCTTGGCGATCGTCTCGGGATAGACGTACACCGGAATACCGTGTTTCTGGAGATAGGCCGCGCCCTCCGAGCTCTTGCCGGCGCCCATGAAACAGGCCAGGACCGTCTTATCGGTACCCTCGAGCGACTCCTGGATATTGCGGGCAACATCGAGCTGATCGACGGTCACCGGGGGCACCAGTATCGGGACAATCGAATCGTATCGCTTGTCGTTTTTCACGGCGTTGAGAGTCGCCCGGTACTCTTTGCCGGCGGCGCCGGCAACCATATCGATAGGGTTGGAGAAAGAGGCATCTTCGGAGATGCTCTTCCTGAGCCTGTTGACGGCCGTCGCCGACAGGGCGGGCATTTCCATGCCGTTGTTAATAAGAGCGTCCGTGGCCAGCACCCCGGCCCCACCGGCGTTGCTGACAACCACCACCCGGTTGCCTTCGGGAATCCGCTGCATGGACAGCGCCTTGGCCACGTCGAATAACTCCTGCACGGTGTCCACGCGCATCACCCCCGTCTGTTCGAAAAGGGCGTCAACGCCGACATCGAGTCCCGCCAGAGCCCCGGTGTGCGAGGATGCCGCCTGGGCTCCGAGCATCGTGCGGCCCGACTTGACCGCTACGATCGGCTTGTGACGGCACACTTGCCGGGCAATCGACGTAAAGTTACGCGGATTACCGAAGTTCTCGAGGTACATCAGGATAATGTCGGTGTTGGGATCGTCCTTGAGAAATTCCAGGACATCATTGGATGAAATATCGGCCTTATTGCCGATCGAGGCCACAATCGAGAAACCGATACCAAGGTCGCGGGCATGGTTCATGATGGCCTCCCCCATCGCACCCGACTGGGTGATGAAGCCGATCCGGCCCTGCATGGGAAAGGTCTTGCCGAAAGTAGCATTGAGGCTGACGTCGGGATGAGTGTTAACGACACCGAAGCAGTTGGGTCCTATCATGCGCATGCCGTACTCCTGGACAACCTCCAGGACTTCCTGCTCGCGCTCCTTCCCCTCGTCGCCGACCTCGGAAAAACCGGCCGTAATTATTACCAGCCCCTTGACGCCTTTCTCGCCGCACTGAGTCACCACGTCTTTGACGAATCTCTTGTTCACGATAATGACAGCCAGGTCGACGGCGTCCGGTACATCGAGGATGGTCGAATACGACTTGATCGAGTGTATCACCTGAGCCTTTGGATTTACCGGGAAGACTTTGCCGTTGAACTCGGCCAGCAAAATGTTGTGCAGGGTCTCGCGACCGATGGTACCCTTGCGAGTGGAGGCACCCAGCACGGCCACCGAACGCGGCCTGAAAATCGCATCAAGAGAGCTTCTCATCTGAGTTCTTACCTATCCCCCGTTGCTGTTTTGAGCACGGGACCGTCATCAATTGCGACCGGGGAAGCATCTTCGCAATCGGGCCCTGCCGTTTAAGCTTACCTGTTTCCAAAAAAAGAACGCAATCCCGGGGTAAAGTCAAGCGAAACTTCCCCGCGATGAACCGCCAGCGAAAGCGGCACGAGTGTTTACAGAAGTACCGCCGGGCAGAAACCCGGCGGCACCAACATGAAATATCGCCATCTTTGAACGACGGCTGGTATCCTGAAGTTCTATTTCTTCTTTCGACCTTTTGGCTGGCCGTGACGGAGCGTGGCCTGGGCCGCCGCAAGCCGGGCAATCGGTACCCGGTAAGGCGAACAGGAAACGTAATCCAATCCGATCCGGTGACAGAAGTCAACGGATTCGGGATCGCCGCCGTGCTCGCCGCAGATGCCGACCTTGAGGTCGGGCCGGGCCGAGAGACCTTTGTCGCGTCCCATTTGCACGAGTTGTCCGACACCTTCCTGATCCAGCGAGACAAAAGGATCCTTGGGCAGGATTCCCGACTCGATATACGGGCCGAGGAATTTACCCGCGTCATCGCGCGAGAAACCCATGCTCATCTGGGTCAGGTCATTGGTTCCGAAGCTGAAGAATTCGGCTTCCAGGGCAATCTGGTCCGCCGTGACGGCCGCCCGCGGGATTTCGATCATGGTCCCGACCTTGTAGTCGAGCTTCTTGATCTTATGCCGGGCAATGACTTCATTGGCGACCCGGACAACCACCTCCTTCTGCTTCTTGAACTCGTTGACGTGTCCCACCAGCGGAATCATGATTTCCGGGAAGACCTTCTTCTTGTCCTTGGTCAGGTGACAGGCGGCCTCCATTATGGCGCGCACCTGCATTTCCGTAATCTCCGGATAAACGTTACCCAGACGGCAACCGCGAAAACCAAGCATCGGGTTCATCTCGTGGAGCTCGTCGATCCGGACCAGTACTTTCTGCAGACGTGCGAGCTTCTCTTCGTAGTCTTCATCCTTCTTGTCGAGCTCCGCCAGCTTGACCTCGATTTCTTCCTTGCGCGGCAAAAACTCGTGAAGCGGCGGATCCAGGGTACGAATCGTAACCGGCATCCCCTTCATGGCATCGAAGATCTTGACGAAGTCCTTTTTCTGGAATGGCAGCAGTTTGTCCAGCGCCGCCTGCCGCTCTTCCGGCGAGTCGGCCAAAATCATATCCTGGACGATCGGAATGCGAACTTCATCAAAGAACATGTGCTCGGTGCGGCAGAGACCGATACCCTCGGCGCCGAACTTGATCGCCTGGATGGCATCGCGCGGCGTATCGGCATTGGTGCGGACGCCAAGGCTGCGAATCTCGTCGGCCCATTTCATGAAGGCCGCGAATTCACCGGACAGCTCGGGATCTATGGTCGGCACCTCACCGAGAATAACCTCGCCGGAGGAACCATTGAGGGTAATAACCTCGCCTTCTTTGATAATCAACTTGCCGATCTGGAACTGCTTTTTCTTGGCGTTAACGCGAATGGCTTCCGCGCCGGAGACACAGCATTTACCCATACCACGTGCCACCACCGCCGCGTGCGAAGTCATCCCACCGCGGGCGGTGAGAATACCCACCGCAGCGTTCATGCCTTCGATGTCATCCGGATTGGTTTCCTCGCGGACGAGGATCGTCTTTTGCTTGGAACTGTGCTTGACAGCTTCCTCGGCTGTAAAATAAACTTTGCCGGAAGCGGCGCCGGGCGATGCCGGAAGACCGGTGGCAACGACGCCGTACTTGGCCTTCGGATCAAGACTCGGGTGCAACAACTGGTCAAGCTGCGCCGGCTCAATACGCATGATCGCCTCTTCCTTGGTGATCAACTTCTCCTTGACCATGTCGACGGCAATCTTGATAGCGGACTGCACGGTACGCTTGCCGTCCCGGGTCTGAAGCATGAACAGCTTTCCGTCCTCGATGGTGAACTCGAAGTCCTGAACGTCGCGGTAGTGCTTCTCCAAACGACCTGTGATTTCCTTGAGTTGCTTGTAAACCGCCGGCATCTCGTCACCGAGCTGCGCGATCGGCTGTGGCGTGCGAATACCGGCCACAACATCCTCACCCTGGGCATTGAGAAGATACTCACCGTAGAATTTGTTCTCGCCCGTGGCCGGATTGCGGGTGAAACCGACGCCGGTACCGGACTTGTTGCCCATATTGCCGAAAACCATCGCCTGAACGTTCACCGCCGTACCCAGATCACCGGGAAGCCCGTGCATACGCCGGTAAGATATCGCCCTCGGATTGTTCCAGCTCCGGAACACAGCGTCCCGGGACATGCGCAACTGCACATACGGATCATCCGGGAAAGGTTCACCGGTCTTGCGCTTTATTATCTGCTTGAATCTCTTGATAATACCCTTGAGATCGTTTTCCTGCAGGGAACTGTCCTGCTTGATCCGTCGGGTCGTCTTGGTCTTGGTAATCACATCTTCGAAAACGTCCTTGTCAATGCCGAGCACGACATTGCCGAACATTGATATGAACCGGCGGTAATTATCGAACGCAAAACGCATATTGCCCGACTTTTCTGCAAGCCCCTGAACGCTCTCCTCATTGAGGCCGAGGTTCAAAACGGTGTCCATCATCCCTGGCATCGAGAATTTGGCCCCGGAGCGCACCGAAACCAACAGCGGATCGGCAATATCGCCGAACTTCTTGCCCGTCAGCTTCTCCAGCTTCGACATGTGACTTTCCAGGTCGGCGTCAATGTTTTTAGGCACTTCCAGCGAATTCTCATAATAGAGCCGACATACTTCCGTGGTGATTGTAAATCCTGGCGGCACCGGAATCTTGGCGTTGCTCATTTCCGCAAGTCCCGCTCCCTTGCCTCCCAGGAGGTCCTTCATATCGCCCCGGCCATCGGCCTTACCGCCGCCAAACATGTAGTAGAACTTACCCTTGGGTGCGGCTTGTGCCGGAATGGCACTGGCCTTCTTCTTCTTTTTTGCAGTCGTTTCTGTCGCCGCCTTTTTACCAGCAGCCGGTTTTTTCGCAGGCATTTCATTTCCTTCTACTAAATGTTCACTCTTTTCAAGTGCGGTAATTAGCTAAAAAAGACGCAGGCAGGCAATATGAAAAGCGATTGAGAACAAAGTTTTTTCCCAATCGCTTTAAGATTTTCCCTGAAGGACGAAGATTACATCGTGAAAAAGCGCTCACCCTTGATAATCTTCTCAAGCATACGAACGGTTTTTTCAACCGGAGCATGCATGAGATCGGCAGTGTTGAAAGTAGTCCGCACTACCTCGCGGGGAGCAGTGAAACTAGCCCTACCCCGGCCGCCACGTGCTTTCTTCTTATGCGTCAGATTGTACTGGCGCTGGTACTCCTTGGCTTTTTCCTTGTGCATCTGGTAATAACGCCTTTGATATTCCCGTCGGGCCTCTGCCGTGGAGAGCTTGCCTTTCCTGGCGGTCCTCTCCGAAGATTCTACCATGGAATCAGTGCTGGCATTAGCGGGGGTAGTGCGTTTGGTACGAGCCATTACCTACCTCACTTTCCCTGTGTTCTAAGGAGGCTACCCTTCCTCCTTGGCCTATTAAGTGGTCTCGGCTATTGGTTCCTCCAGCACCGATTATAGGAAATATTTGCCTGTATGTCAAGCAAAATATTGCATATAAGTCAAAAAAATTATCTTAAACCTTCACCTCCTAATGGTTTACGAAGTCGGCATATTTACCGCCAGCGCAAGTGATTGCTAACCAGCAACTTGCGCGGCATAAATAACGACCGCCTAATTTTCCAACTGCCAGCAGCTTAGATCTAATAGTGTCCAATTCTGACATACACTCACAATGATAACTAGCTCCCAACTGCCCTTCTCGATTCATTATACGCCCTTGCCGGCGAAAGGTTTTGGACTAATATTAAATCGGTGAGACGGCGCGATTAAGTACACACACCCCTCTGTATACTACGATACCAAACCCCTTACAATTGTCAACAAGAAAACGCCCTCAAATATATTACGGCGACAGCCGCCGCTTTCGTGGTACTCCCCCAAAATTACTTGCATGAAAAAGGGCTTCGCCCGGAGAAATCCGAACGAAGCCCACTGATATCAATTCAGAAGATTACGGTTGTTCTACCGGCTTCTCTCCCTTTCCGGTGAAGTGTAACCGAAGCTCATTTATGACGTACCCCGCTATTATCAAGATGAGCACCCAGAATATCAGCAAGAACCAGCCACTGTAATCCGGGTTGGGATCGCCGGCATTAAAGGCGACATGCCCCCAATCGTCGACATCCTGCATGCGGTTGATAAAGAGCGAAATACGAGCCATAACTGTGAATCCGAACGAGGCGCCGAAGCCGATCATCAGGATCCATATGCCGAATTTGGCAATGCCGCCGAAGACACCTTTGTGGGCCTTCGAGAAAAAGAAATAAACCAAACCGGCGATGGCGCCAACAAAGACTATCAGCTGCGAGAGGCCGCTGTTGACGTCGAGTAAGTTGAAGCCGTCAGTACCGAAGAAATTGCTCCAATCGATCGGCATCATCATGGCAAAGAGCTGTTTATTGACGCGGTTGGCCATTTCCAGGGGGATGGCGATACCGGCGGAGATACCAATGTACAGGGCCATCGGCCAGCGCGACACCCAGCCGTAGTCCTTCGAGAACCGAGTCCACATCAGTACGCCCAGAATGGCCGGAATGATGTACCACGGTTCGGAGGAGTTCAGCCACAGCAGGAACCAGTCGCCGTCGTCAAGGTGCTGAAACAGGTTCGGCACCAGCCCGTTGTGCCAAAGGATTATGACAAAGTATCCCGCCGAGACACCTACCACGAGGTGTTCGGCAAAGCGATAGAACGGGTTGTCCTTGTAGAGGAACGAAAAAGGAGCCAGCGTCACGAAGACGCCGAAGGTCATCCAGAAAAAGGTTCCGATATCCATACTATGCCACCTCCTCGCGTCCGGCTTTGCGGCGGCTGGCGAAATAGCCGACATTGCCCATAATGATGAACAGGATGATAACCATATGAGCCGCCACCTGCACTTTCATACCCGCCTTGGCGCGACCGGGGTTACCCGCCAATTCCTCGTACTGGGCGGCGCCGAGTAATCCGCCCATAATCCCGAACACCTGGCCGGAACCAAGATAGGGATAGTACTGGGCAGTCATGACGCCGGTAAGCCCGAGAGCGAGAGGGAAACCGAAGCGACCCTGGCCATAAGAGATCCAGGCGTCGGTAATGTTACCCCCCGATAGATCCAACACACAGGCCACCTGATCATAATTGATCACGCCCTTCATCATGGGGATGGAATCAAGAGGCGTTCCATAATAGTCATTGGGAAACGGCAGACGGAAGTTCTGCCCCATACCCAGAATGACCAGCGCAAAGTACGGCTTGTAACCGAGGAAGGTATAATCGATACCGTTAACGATCTCCCTTCCCTTGAAATCGACGCCGTTGTAAGTCGCGTCCTGGGCCACCGAGTCGCTGATGTCGCGGAGGGCCTGGTCGGCCATACCGGGACCGTTTTGCGAGAGGGCGGTGATTATCACTCTCAGTTCCTTTCGCCAGCAGTGCTCCACAATGGCATAAGTCATCGGGTGTAGCTCGGCCAGGTTATTGGGATCGTAATCGATCGCTATCATAACGATATCATCGGGCGGCAAGGAATCGATGAATTCATAAATCGTCGTCACTTCCGGCTCGGTGAGGATCGGCAGATCGAAGGGAATCGCATACGTGATAACGCAGACGATGATCAAAAAGAGGAAGATCCAGCGGCGATCGATGCGCATCAACTTGTCAAAAATGTTCATACTACCAGACCTCCTTAACCTTTCCCCATGTAACCGCGCTCAATGCCAAGGATGATCTTGACGGCCGTGGAGACGATTCCAAGACCGATGCCGATCACGATGGCGCGCTGGGCGGCCAGATTGGGTACGTTCATAAGCCAATTGGAGGTCCGGGCAACCCATTCTGCGCCCGGTATCCACGGATTAAAGCGAAGCATGACGATCAGGGCCGCAATAAGCAGCAGTGTCGCCAGGACGTTACGCGCGCGGAAGGCGCGGTAAGCGGCCGAAGCGATGAAGAAGGCCAGCAACGCGAACATGGTGGCCAAAATGGGCATCATGACATAGTCAAAGAAGATTCGGAACATGCTGTTCTCGAGACCTTCCGGCGTCATGAAATAGAAGCTCCAGGAATCATCGAAGACGGCCACGAGCACCGCCGCGACGAGGAAAGCTCCTGCGCCCGCGGCCCACTTGGCCTTCTCGCCCGTAACGTCCGTAGCCCTGGTGCCGATTAGCGCCACCAGGCACCCGACACACAGCAAGAGCCACAAGAAGTAGAGCCCCCAGCCGTCGCCGACCTGCTGAGTGAAACCGAAGGCCATCATGACGAACAAACCGATCAGGGTTACATAAGAGTATCCCCAGTTCTGTTTCTTCGTTTTTATTTTATCTACCGATACCCGGTAGAGCGACCAGATTCCCAAAGCCAGCGCGAAAATGCCGACGATGATGATCCAGTCGAGCAAAAATTCGTAAAGCCACTCTGATTTTTCATGGGGTACAAAGTACTGAAAGACCATGAAGAGTCCGAAGATGAAAACCAGAGCGAATGGTATTTGTCTTCTCATACTGATACTCCCGTTAATCCACTCTGAACATCTCGGTAAAACCCGTCCAACCGAAATTGGCTGCGATGATCCCGATTATCGCCAGAGCGACGAAAGCCGCTTTGGCAAGATCCTGGGCCTTTAGCGAGCCCAGTAAAATCGGTTCGCGACCAAGGTAGGCCGAGGCCGCGTACAGTTCTTCACCGATCAGGGTGTAGTCGCACGCGACAATGAAAAATGGTATCTGGGCAATTTCGTCGGTGCCGGCGATCTGGATGGATCCGGCCAGGGCCCCGGTCTCCGCCAACAGCAGCGACTCCGCAAAGAACTTACCCATGTATACATTGGTTGCCGGCAATTCCCTCAGCATGATACCGTTAACGGCGGCAACGTAGGCAAATTGCGACTGCGTAACAAAGAAGACGATGTCTTCGTTGTAGGCATCCGGTCGCCCGGCATCAAGATAGGCGGATTTGACAACATCCTGCGCCACCGACATAACGATGGGATCGTAGGTCGGCACGATCAGGTCGGTCTGGTACTCGGCCACGCGTTTGGCCACTCGTCCCAGAATCGTAAATGAAGCAATCGTCGCCACATCGGCGGCGGAGCCCAGCCCCATCACGTACAGGATGGGCCGCCCCATCTCGGTCGCGCGACCGATGGCGTCATCGACGGCCTCAATGCCCCCGATGGGGCGCACGTACATATCCACGCCGCGACGAGCCCGCGTGACGTACATGATCATGAGGAAGCCGAAAACGAGGACGGCCACCAACACCGGCTTGCGATCGGTGTTGAACCACTGACCGTAGCTCTGTACCGGGCCGGCTATCGGCGACGCCGTTCGTATCAGGGTATCGGCGGTCACAGCATCGACGCGGTAATAGTAGTCCGCGAAATCGGGCATATAGCCACCCGACTCCGGCTCCTTGTCACCGATGTTGTCGAAACCGGTCTCGCCGGCCGGAACGGCACCGATCTTGCGCCACTCGCCATCTTCAGGGTAGCGTCCGTAAGCTTCCGGAAGACGTTCGGCGACACCCAGGAATTCCTCGCGAAACACCTTGTGGATGTCGTCAACCTGCCCCAAATCGCCCACGCCGTCTCGGCGATCGAAACGCAGACTGTCAAGCTGGTAACGCAGGCTATCCAGCTTATAGGTCAGGTGGGGGAACCAACGGAAAACTTCGTACATCAGGACATTGTTCTTCCCGCTGCCATCATCGGCCGACAGTTCCCAGGACAGGGTGACGGCATGACCGTGATCGTTGCTCTTGTCCACCGCCTCCAGTTCGAACACGGGCGCCGGCAGGATCGCGGCGGAATCAACCGCCGTGGTATCTTCCGTTACCGGTTCATCCTGTGCCCAAACCGGGGGCAGACAAAACAGCAAAAACAGCAATGCCAGTATTACTTTATGTTTCATAAGCTTCTCCCTAGCATATGAGAGAGATTCAATCAATAAGTCCTAACCAATCGTGGAATAGGAATGTAATTCGTCCAACTAAAAGAGATATGCGGCCCATAACGGTGTATCCAAAAGAGGCGCCGAAGGTGACCATCAGCACCCAGATACCCAGCCGCGAGGCCCTGCCGAAAACGCCGGTATGCTCCTTGGAGAAGAAAAAATAAACGATACCACAGAAGACACCGAAAAAGATCACCCAGTTAGTAAGCATGGCGGCTAGCTGACCGGACGCTGACAAACTCAGCTGTGAGAAAAAGTCACCGAACCCGTGCCACTGATGCGGTTCCTGACCGAGTAGCGGCACAAAAGTTGATGACACCTGCACGATGAAATCGGAACGCAGATAGCGAATGAAGTTCAGTCCGGCGGTGGTTCCGACGATGAAGGCCAGCGGCCAGCGGGCC
Source organism: uncultured Ignavibacteriales bacterium (assembly GCA_964630485.1). Classification (GTDB taxonomy): domain Bacteria; phylum Zixibacteria; class MSB-5A5; order GN15; family FEB-12; genus JAJRTA01. Next base: position 25,932 of record CAZVUZ010000008.1, on the reverse strand, counting down.
ATCCAGCCATACTTGCTCGAGAGGCGCATCAGGAGCATGATACCGAGAATGACAGGCAGATAGTATGCGAAGTTCAGGGCACCTGGCTGATAAGGCTGCTGGAAGAAATTCGCCAGCCCCTCGGAAAGTCTCGGGAAAAGATTACCGACAATCGTCGACCAGAAAGCCTGCGACATCCAGAAAGCGGCCGAAACGCCCACGAAAAGGTGCTCGGCAAATTTGTAGAAAGGATTGTCCTTGTAAAGGAACGAGAAAATGGCCAGCGTCAAAAATGCCGCCAGTGTCAACTGGAAGGAGCGGGTGATGTAGTTATCGACCTCACCCTCAAGGGAACTGGAACGCAGCAACCAGCTTATAACGAAGAGAACCACGACCGATCCCAGGACAATGTAGCTGGAGCGCTTCATAACCGCTTCTTCCCTCTCTTGCCGGCGAAGAAGGCGATATTGCCGATCACGATGAAAGCCATGATGACGACATGAGCCAGCGTCTGCGGACCCATCATGCGCAGGCCGGGTTTGTCGGTATCCTTGAAGCGAGGGTGGCGATGGGCCAGTTCCGACTCGTACTCGGCGGCGCCCTTGACACCACCGAGGAGCCCCACGACCTGGCGCGGGTAATACGGATAAAGCTGCGGCGCCACTACGGCCGCGACACCGGCACCGATCGGTATTCCACCCGGATCACCGATAAACAGCACCCATTCCTTCGGACCAGGGCGACCACCACCTACCGTCAGAACGAGATCGAAGTCCTTGCAGGAGCTGATATCATCAAAGATGCTCGTACTGTCGAGGGGAACACCGTTGACGTCGGTGGCGAACATCTTGCGGAAGTCGGAGAGGATGACATTCAAGACACCCTCGTTACCGGCCTTGTAACCGACATTGACATAATCCACACCGTCAACGATATCCGGAAATTCGGGCTTTATCACCCTTTCGAGAGTCGAGTTCAACAGCGACTGTCCCGTGGCCCAGAGGCACATGAAGACGATGCGGTGTCCCTTTTCGAGACAATGCCGCGAAAGGGCATCGGCCATAGGCTGTACTTCGGGAGCCATGGCCGGATCAAAGTCAAAAGACATGAGGATATTCGAGCCTTCCGGGAGGCTTTCTATTTTCTCAAAGAGGTTGCGCACCACCGGCGTGGCATGCTCCTCGAAAGTAATCGGAAACAAAACGGGCGATGCTACGGCCACGAAGATGAACACGAAGATCACCCGGCGGTCGACCTCGCGGCCGGCAATGGACCGAATCAAAAGCCACAACAGACCGCCGAACAGCATGATCAGGGAAACGATGGTCCCGATTTTAGTCACGGTCGCCTCCCAGATAGGACCGTTCAATACCGAGGATCAGGCGCAGCGACATGGAAATTACCCCGAGACCGATACCGATCATGATGGCTCTCTGGCCGGCAAGGTTGGGCGAGTTCATAATCCACATGGCCAGATTCGGAATTTGCAGCAACGAAAACGAATCCGGGACCCAGGCGGTAAGCACAGTGCCAAAGGGCGTCCGCCCCAGAAGGATGATGAACGCGGCAATCAACAACAGCGTCGCCTCGCGGTTCTTGGCGCGGAAGGCCCGGTACGACGCCGAAGCGACAAAGAAAGCGAGCAGAGAATACATCGTCGACGACAGCGGTACCAAAACGGCCTCGAAGATGCCGTAAAACAGGGATCCCGGAGTATCGACCGCGGCCGAGATGTCACCGGGATTGCCGATCTTAAAAAGTCCCGCGGCCAGCATCAGGGTAAATCCGCCCAGGGTAACGATGGAATACGGCCAGTCTGTCTTACGATTCTTCAATTTGGTAACGTGCACCCTGATCAGGTTGCCACCGCCTAGGAAGAAGGCAAAGACGGCAATAATGTCAAACCACAGCGTGAAAGTGCGCTCCAGCTCCGAGATCGGCGGAATGAACACCGCCACGATCAGGAGGAGACCGACAAAAGCTGTAATGGTTAGAGGTATTACCTGTCTCATATCAATTCATTGCATCCATCAACGGGAGGAAAACACACTGCTTAAAAAGTCAAAAAAGTCCTGCGTTACTTCAATTCCATAGGCTTCGGCCAGCGTCACCGTCAGCACACCGAGCACGATCACCGCCATGGCGATGCCCTTGCCAATATCCTGTCCCTTCAGCGAACCCAGCTGGCGTGGTTCACCGCTCAGGTAAGCCGAGGCGGCGAACAGCTCTTCACCGATCAGGGTAAAATCGCAGGCCGCGATAAAGAAAGGCAACTGCGCCGGACGAGCCGTACCGGCAATCTGGATAGCACCGACCGAGTTGCCGGTCTCGGCGAGAATCAGAGACTCGGCAAAGAAGGCTCCGAGGAGGAATACCGTCGCCGGTCTCTCGCGGACCATTATGCCGTCCACGGCGGCGACGTAACCGAATTGCTCGTCGGTAATATAGTTGACCATGTCATCGTTATAGGCATCCACCCTGCCGGCTGTCTGGTAGGAGCCCTTGATGATCTCCCGAGCCGAGGTCATTACCAGTGATCGGGCAACGGGCATAAATATCTTGCTGTCGTAATCGGCGATGGTCCGTGAAACCCGGCCCAGGATGGTCAGCGCGGCAAGTGTCTGGACATCATCCATATCATTAATACCAGGGATGAACAGCACCGGCCGGCCCATCTCGGTGGCGCGACCAACGGCGTCATCAATCGCTTCCAGACCGGCAATCCGGCGCACGAAGAGCTTTCGGCCCCGTTTGGCCGACTCGACGAAATATATAACCGCGCCGGAGATAATCAGGGCTATCAGGAACAACCACTTGCGATCGAAATTCAGCCATTCCCGCTGCGGCGTTGCGGGAGCGCTGTGAACGCAGGGAACTTCCACTTCGAGCGACAGCACCGAGACACAGTAGACATACGTATTATCGGACTCGACTTTGGTATCCGTATAGTGGTTCGCCCCCGGAATGAGGGTGGCGATTTCCTCCGGAGCGCCTTCGTTGGCGATGCGGTAGACTTTGTAGCCGACGACCCGGCTGTCAATCAGTTGATCGTCGATTGACGGCACCCAGGACAGTTTCAGGGCCTCGGCATTGTCATACTCGACATCCTCAACCACCAGCGATGTCACCGGCGCGGGCATGGTCACGTTGGAATCGGCAATGGCCGGCTCGATCGTCTGGGACGGCGGCTCGACCTGCGCCGAAGCATAACCCACCACAAGACATACCAAGACAGCAATGAATGCGAAAATCTTCAAGGGAGTAAAAGGCCGCTTTTCGGGTGTCACAAAAGACGCCACTAGTTAATCATCCCCAACCAGTCACCCAGGAGGAAGTCGATACGGCCGATCAACAGCGACATACGACTCATGACCGTATATCCAAAGGAAGCTCCAAAGGTGATCATTATGAAGAATATGCCGACGCGCGCCGTGGCTCCAAAGGCGCCTTTATGTTCTTTCGAAAAGAAGAAATATACCAATCCGCTGAATGTGCCGACGACAATCACCAGATTGCCGATGATGGTGCCCAGGCTGGCATCAAAACCGGTGCCGAAAGCCGTTGAGAAAAGGGGCAAGATGGCCGACTGGATCTGAGCCATGATATTGGACGAAAAGTAGTTCATGATCCAGAGTCCCGACGTGGCGCCGACGATAAAAGCCAGCGGCCACCTCGATAACCAGCCGATTTTGGGTATTAACCTCAGCAACATCAAGAGCCCCAGGGCGGCCCCAATATACAGGGTGGGATCCTCACCTTTGCCGTCCCAGAACTTACCAACGAAGTTGTCCCAGAACAACGTCACAACCCAGTACCCGGCCGAAATACCGACAAATATGGCTTCACTCAGTTTGTACCAGGGATTGTCCTTGTAAAGGAAGGAAATAATCCCCAAGGTCAGGAAGGCCGCCAGCCATAATGCCAAATGATCCCAGAATCCCATTATCTTAGCTCCTGACTATTTCTTCAAAGCGCTTTTGCGGTCACCCATAAAGAACGCCACGTTGCCGATAAGGACAAAGGCGATAACTACCATGTGCGCGAAAGACTGCGACAGCATGAACTTGGTCCCTTTGCCGGTGAATTCCGCCAGCCGCTCGAACTCCGCCGCGCCGTTCATCCCCCCCAGGAGGCCGACCAACTGGCTGCCCTGGTAATAGGCGTACATCTGCGGTGCCTGCACCGCGGTGTTGCCGGCGGCGAGATCCACGTCGTAGCGGTCGGTCGCAATCTGCACCCATTCTACCGAACCGGGGAACCCGGCCGAGAGATTGAAACAGTAGTCTATATTTGAAAAGTTCTTTACGTTTTTGACCAGCGGCAAGTCGTCGTACGGTGTCCCCTCATAATCCGTGGGAAACATCGACTTGAAGGACGAACCCATGCGCTGGATGACGAATTCGTTACCGGTCTGGAAACCGAGATTGACATAATCCACACCGTACTCGAGGTCCTTGGCCTGAATTTCCTCCGCCTCGAACACCTTTTCCAGCGCCAGGTTGGCCTGTTGCGGACCCTGGGGCCAAAGACCCATCATTATAATTTTCAGGTCTCTCTGGAAACACAACCGGATGAAGGACTCCGCCATGGGCTGTAATTCGGGCGCTGACGGAGGATCGTAATCGAATGATATCAGCACCTTCGACCCGGGTTTGAGAGCCATGGTGGTGTCATAGGTATCCTGCACCTCCTGCGATACCGACATCTTCTGCGACAGGGTCATGAAGAGCGGCAGGGCCACGGCAACCCCGACGTAGAGGAATACGATACGCCGTTCTATGAGCCGCCCACGCAGGGTCAGGACGAGAATCCAGAGCAAAGACAAAGCCAACAGGGCAATGACAATACCGGAAACCACAGGTGAAAACTCGATTGCCCCCCAGCCCGCGATTTTACCGAAGTAAAATATCAGGCAGAAAGCCAGCAGAGCGACCATGGCAATTATTTCTTTGATTCGTGTACTCATTGCCCTTACTCCCCGCCACCGATATGTGAGCGTTCAATACCGAGGATGATCCTCAGCGATGTGGAGACGATGCCCAGCCCGATGCCGATCATAATCGCTTTCTGACCGGCCGCCTGAGGGTAGTTCATTACCCACGAAGCAAGATCGGAAAGACGAGCCCCTTCAGGCATGAAGCCGGAGATGATATCTCCCACGGGAACCCGGCCCAGCATCACGAAGAAGGCCGCGACCAGAAGCAGCGTGGCCTCGAAGTTTCTTGCGCGGAAGGCGCGGTATGATGCCGAGGCAACATAGAAAGCCAGGATGGAGAACATCGTCGCCGAAAGCGGGATGTATATGTAATTGTAAATCCAGTCAAACTTCGTCCCGGCAACCCGGAATTCCCGCCCCTCGGCCAGGCCGATAATGACGATGAGCAGGAACGAAGCGATAATCACGGCGGAATAACCCCAATCGGCTTTCCTATCCATGACCTTCACGGCCGACATCTTCATCAGATTCAAAGCCCCGAGAACAATAGCACAGGCCCCGATTATGGAAAACCAGTCGGAGAACCAGTTGCTGAGGTTGTTAAAGGGGAAATGAGGCACGAAATACTGAATGACGAATCCGATGCCGACAATGCCAGTAATTAAAAGCGGAATTTCTCTACGCATAATCTACCGAATCACCGAAAAAATGTCAGATAACCTGAAAATACCAAATGTCTCCAGAACCACTCCGGCGGCAAACAGAATGAGCATCAGCCCCTTGCCGATATCCTGTCCCTTCAAAGATCCCAGGAGCTTGGGTTCGCGGGACAGGTAAGCCGAGGCCGCGAAAAGCTCTTCGCCTATGAGAGTGTAGTCGCAGGCGGCCACAAAGAAAGGCAACTGCGAGGGCATGGCGGTACCGGCGATCTGGATGGCGCCAACCGAGTTGCCGGTCTCGGCCAGGATCAACGACTCGGCATAAAAAGTGCCCATGTAGAATATGGTCGCAGGTTTTTCCCGCACCACCATACCGTCGATCGCGGCCGCATAGCCAAACTGGTCATCGGTCAGGTAATGCACCTGGTCTTCGCTGAAAGCGTCGGGACGGCCGGCCTTGGAATAAGATTCTTTGACCACTTCCCTGCCCGTCACCATCACCATCGAGCGCGACACCGGCACATCCAGATAGGTATCGTACTGGGCCGTCAATCCGGCCACATGACCGAGAATATTCATGGCAGCAATAGTCTGAACATTGTCCATATCGGAAATACCGGGAACGTAAAAGACCTTCTTGCCCATCTCGGTGGCACGACCAACGGCCTCATCGACAGCCTCCATGCCCGCAATCCGGCGGATGAAAAGACTCTTCCCGGCCTTGGCCTGACTGATATAGAAAATAATGAGGAAACTCAGCACTATGACGCCGACGAAGGCATTGATACGGCGCCAGTCAAACCACTGTTCCGTCGATGTCGCCGGTGCCGTGGGTTCCGAGTCCGAAGAAACCTCAACCAGCTCGGCCGCCTCATTATAGAAGGCTTTGACGGCCTGAATCCGGTAGATGTACATCACCCCGTCGGTAGTGTTACCGTCAAGATACTGGTTGGCGTCTGTCCCCGCCGGGACATCGCCTACCTCCGTGAACTCTCCCGGGACACCATGTATATCCGCCTCCGCGCGCATCACCCTATATAAGGTAACCCTGCCGGCTTCGTAGTCCTCGAGCGATTCGTCCCAGCTGACGGTCAAAGAACCGCCGGCGTCATTGGGAGTATCCTTCACCGCGACATTTACAACCGGGGCCGGCACCATCGCCGCCGTAGTCGAATCGACAGCCGTAGTGTCGGACGCTGAGACAGTGTCTGCCAAAGCCGCTTCCTGGGCGAATGCTGACGGACAAAAGACTACGATGAGGAACAACAGGGTGAGATGTGGCAGGAAAGACTTCACGGAGTTTAATCGAGAGAATTTGCACCTGCTAGGAGTCAATATTCCAACCCTCAACTTAAATCCTTCCAACGGGCTTTGTCCGGGCAATTCTTTACGGTCATCTTTAGCGCAAACCGCAAAATGCACCGGAAATAAATGTCACAAAACCTGGCTTTCGCCTGTGTCCCTGTAGACGAGCGGCAGCCAGTCAACGTGTAACACGACAGCGCGAAATCTACGAGCGACAGATATTTAAGTCAAGCGAAAAAAATTCTTTGACTCCAACCGCCAGTTGTAAGCACGGCACTACGTCTCGAAGACCCGACGAGGTCCACACGTCACCTCTTTCATGGGTGCGAGGGGAACCAAATAGTCAGATTACGCCTTCCTCGAGTGATCTCCGAGCTCTTATATGGCGCCCTCCGTTGAAACCAGATCGCGATCGCGGCCACGGATTCTATGCCGAAAATATGGGTCAAGCCGGCGGTATGCCAGGACCGCAGCGGAGACAAAATTCCCGCTTTACATCATAAGGCAATTTTATTATACTGGCTAGCTTGACGGGGCGGTATGACATCGCCGTAAATTGGTTATCATACTGAACCCCAAAACGATAGAGAGTGATGAGTTAATATTACAGATAAGGTTGGTTGCATGGCCAAGTTCGACAATCCCGATGATATAAAAGTAATTGTCGCCACAGATTGTGGGTCTACCACGACCAAGGCGATTCTGATCGAGTACGTCAATGGCGAATACCGACTGATGGTTCGCGGCGAAGCTCCGACCACGGTCGAGGCGCCGTTTGAAGACGTAACCATGGGCGTTCTAAATGCTGTTGCCGAAGTCGAGGAGCTATCCGGTCGTCGTTTGCTTGACGAGAACGGCAAGTTCATCTCACCGTCCAATGGCAAAGACGGCACCGACGTGTACATCTCGACATCCTCGGCGGGTGGCGGACTGCAGATGATGGTGGCCGGTGTTGTCCGGTCGATGACGGCCGAATCGGCCGAGCGCGCCGCCCTTGGCGCGGGCGCCATTGTCATGGACGTTATCGCGTCCAACGATAAGCGTCTCCCCCACCAACAAATCGAACGCATCCGGCATTTGCGCCCGGATATGATCCTGCTGTCGGGCGGCATCGACGGCGGCACGACCACGCACGTTGTGGAAATCGCCGAGTTGATCTCGGCCGCGGATCCGCGACCGCGTCTGGGTTCCTCCTACAAATTGCCGATCATTTATGCCGGCAACAAAAACGCAGCCGATCTGGTCAAAGACACCCTGGCGGACAAGGTTGACCTCAAAGTGGTTGACAACCTGAGACCCGTTCTCGAACGGGAAAATCTCAGCCCGGCCCGTGAAGAAATCCACGAGCAGTTTATGGAACACGTCATGGCCCAGGCCCCAGGTTATAAGAAGCTGATGTCCTGGACCGACGCCCCGATTATGCCCACCCCGGGAGCGGTCGGGCTCATTATCCAGACTATTGCCGACCAGTACGGCATCGAAGCCGTCGGAGTCGACATCGGCGGCGCCACGACTGACGTTTTCTCCGTGTTCCGGCCCGGCGGCGCCGCACCGGTCTTCAACCGCACTGTCTCGGCCAACCTGGGTATGTCGTACTCGGTTTCAAACGTCTTCGCCGAGGCCACCCTGCCCATGGTAATGCGCTGGGCGCCTTTCAAAATGGATGAGCGCGATCTGCGCAACCGCGTCAAGAACAAGATGATCCGCCCGACGACGATTCCGCAATCGATGGAAGAGTTGATCTTCGAACAGGCCATCGCCAAGGAAGCCCTCAGGCTCGCCTTTATTCAGCACAAGAGTTTCGCCACCGTTCTCAAGGGCGTACAGCAACAACGGACCATCGCCGATGCCTTCGAGCAGACCACCTCGGGCGCCACCATCGTCAATATGATGACTCTCGACATGCTCATCGGCTCGGGCGGTGTGCTTTCACACGCCCCCCGCCGCCAGCAGTCGGCCCTGATGATGATCGACTCGTTTATGCCGGAAGGGGTCACGCGCCTGGCCGTTGACTCAATCTTCATGATGCCCCAGCTTGGCGTGCTGACAGAGGTCCACAAGAAGGCCGCTACCGAAGTATTCGAGAAGGACTGCCTCATTCATCTCGGCACCTGCGTCGCCCCCGTCGGCCACAGCAAAAAGGGTGGTCCGGTGATGAAGTACAGTATCGAACTGCCCGACGGCACGGTGACCGGTACACTTGACCACCTGGAGATGAAGCTTCTGCCGCTCGGCGTCGATGAAAAGGGTCTCCCGATCAAGGTTCGCGCCACCTTCGAGCCGGAACGCGGTTTCGACGTCGGCGCCGGCAAGGGCAACAAGGTCGAAGCCGAACTGCACGGCGGCGTCGTGGGGATCATCCTCGACGGCCGCGGTCGCCCGTTCGATCTTTCGACCCTTTCCGAAGACGATCGCGTCTCCAACCTCAAGAAGTGGATGAGGGAACTGAACATCTACCCTGAGGATCGTCTTTAGACCGCGTTTCGACGGGTCCGAAAGACGGATTGATGATGCAAATACGGACAGGAAGGATATTGAGAGGATGACAAACACGGCAACGCACCGCCGGCCGGGAATCCGGAACGCTTTCGGCATTCCGGTGATCGCCCTGTTCATGGTGATACTATTCTCGGTACCGCTCACGGCGGGGACCTACGTCAGCTGGAAGGGCGGCTTTCACGTAACCTATCCGGATGACTGGTACCAGGTCGACTATAACACGGTCGATTTGTTTCTGTTCAAGAACCGGGCCGACACCACTACGATGAAATACGAAGCGGCCTTTGCCGACAGCGCCTACAGCCCGTTCTTCGCCGGCGACTATCTCATCCTGACCACCGACGTGATTGAAGGCATGACGCAGCAGCAGGTAGACTCGGTGCTCGGAAAGCTCCAGGCTACCTTTGGCGCCAACATTAAGTACTACCCCGTGGCTGACCTTCTCTCCGACCTGAAATCCAACGAGCCTTCATATGACCGCGAACGGAAGGTAGCATCGGTTCTCAATGATGTCGTCATGGGCGACCAGTTGATCAAGCGCGGTCTCATTATGATGAAGTTTTTCGACAACGGCGTGGCGTCATTTTACTTTTATGCGCCCGACTCCGTCTTCCAGGATAGCAAGAGGAAGTTCAACGATATAGTCGCTTCGTTTTCGACCGAGGGCCTCGACTCGGTTTCGACCACGTCGAATGTCAGGGTCGCCGATGTCGACCCCGGCCGGAAAACCACTCCGACCGAAACGGACAGTTCCTCGACAAGGAATTACCTGTTCTTCGCAGTGGCCTTCCTGCTGATCATGATTGTGGTTTTCAGGCGGATTAAAAGTCGTAAATAGACATGTTTGATATATAGAAAGGGACACTAATGGCCCATGCCTATACTCCGGGACTGAAGGTCACGGAAAAGCACCTGGTGCAAAAACTGAGAATTTTGCCTCTCAAGGGGAATGTTATCGTCAAGGTCGGCGACAAGGTCAACCCGGACGACGTCGTTGCCCGTACGCACCTCCCCGGCAACGTTGTGCCGCTCAATGTCGCCAACAAGCTCGGTGTCACGCCCGAGGATATCGAGTTTGTCATGCAGGTTAAGGTTGGTGACACCATCAAGGAAGGCGACCCCATTGCGGTGAAGAAATCCTTCATAAAGTGGTTCTCGAGTTCCTGCGCGGCGACCATCAACGGCACTATCGAATCCATCTCGAAGGTCACCGGCCAGGTTCTTCAGCGCGGTGAACCGATTCCGGTTGAAGTCAAGGCCTACATTCGGGGAGAAGTCACCGAGGTGATCCCGAATGAAGGCGTCGAAGTAACCTGCGTGGGTTCGTTCATGCAGGGAATTTTCGGCATTGGCGGCGAGACTTACGGCAATATCCAGATGGCCACGCCCGACAATCACACCGTCCTCGAAGACACCCTGATAAAACCGGATATGGCTGGCAAGGTGATCGTGGGCGGTTCCCTGGTTACGGCCAAAGCGCTGACGAAGGCAATCGAGGTCGGTGTCAAGGGAATCGTCGTCGGCGGTTTCGACGACAAGGATCTCAGGGACTTCCTGGGTTATGACATCGGCGTCGCCATTACCGGCGCCGAAGATAAGGGCATTACCCTGGTGGTCAGCGAGGGCTTCGGCCAGATCGATATGGCCCAGAAGACTTATGATCTGCTGAAGCGGCACGAGGGCCAGATGGCCTGCATCAACGGCGCTACACAGATTCGCGCCGGTGTAATTCGGCCCGAGGTGGTCATCCCACATGGTGACGACGCTAAGGACGATGCTGTCGGCAAATCCGAAATGCAGGGCCTGGGCGTCGGTTCACCCATCCGCGTGATCCGGCACCCCTATTTCGGAGTGCTCGGTACCGTCACCGATCTGCCCGCTCCGCTACAGGTTCTGGAATCGGAATCGAAGGCGCGCGTTTTGGAAGTGGAATTCGGCGACGGTAAGAAGGCGATTATCCCGCGCGCCAACGTCGAAATGATCGAAGACTGATAAATTCTGTCATGAGCAGAAAAAAACCTCTCGCGGTTTCCCGCGAGAGGTTTTTTTGTCTGTCTGTCAGAGCTGCTACATGCTGTCCTTCTCAACAGCCAGCGAATCCATTACTTCCGCACCTGCGGCGGCAGCCGAATCCATGGCCGTAGTATCCATCATCTCTGCTTTTTGCACATCAGCCGGCACTTTGTCGGTGGCCGGTTCCTCATTGCCGCAACCATAGATGAAAGAAAGGACCAAAAGCATGATTAGTGAAAAGAGTAACAGCTTTTTCATAACCACTCCTTTGGTAACCCATTGTTCCTGCGATCGGCACCAAATTAGTCCTCCAGTTAAATCGGTCAAGTTTAATCTCCGGCTTTTTTTGTTGTTTGCAACCACGGCGCCGTCTTAATTGGTCGTACCGTTGTAGAACGTTGAGAAACGTCATCGGCGGCGCTGTTGACGGGCAATCTAGCTTGACTGAGATAAACTTTTGACAAGGAAGAGCGTAAAACTGGTATGAATTACATCATATTGCCGAGTATTTTTTCGGGTTCGGTATGGCAGATAGTAAGCGGCACCTCGGCCTTCGGTCTTTTTATCCTTGGAGCCCTGATCTTCATGTCACTTGGCTCCTGGGTCATTATTTTCAGCAAATGGCGGCAGTTCCGAGCCATTGAGAAGGCCGACCACAATTTTTTACAGTCATTCAGGCGCACCCGCAACCCGGCCGAATCCATCGGCGCCGCCAAATCGAACAGCGTCTCCCCGCTCGCCCGTCTGTTTCTGGCGGGATATAATGAGATGACAGGGCTAAAAGAGTTAGGAAATGTCGGAGAAGTCCTCCAGGGCAAGGTTGTCCCACTAGACGCCGAGGATTACGAAATCATTGAGATGACCATGGATAAAACCCGGGTCGAGGAAATCGGCAAGCTGGAGAAGATGGTCATATTCCTGGCCACCACCGGCAATTCCGCGCCGTTTATGGGGCTGTTGGGCACGGTCGTCGGTATCATGGATTCGTTCTGGTCCATCGGTGAGCGCGGTTCGGCGTCCCTGGCCGTGGTCGCGCCCGGAATCGCCGAGGCCCTGCTGGCCACTATCGTCGGTCTGGGAGCGGCCATACCGGCGGTGATCGGCTTTAACTGGGCCAACAACAAGATTAAGTTCGCCAATGACGCGTCCGGCAATTTCATCATGGAATTCCTGGCGCATGTGAAAAGGGAGGCTCGCCGTTGAGACGCCGTATGGACAGATCCTACCGGGCGATGTCGGATATCAACATTGCCAATCTCGTCGATGTGGTGCTGGTACTGCTAATTATTTTCATGATTTCGGCCCCCCTCCTGCAATCGGGCATCGAAATTAACCTGCCCAAGACCCGCGCGCCCGTCATGGACGAGGAGGTTGAAGGCATTATCGTTACCGTCGATTCCCTGGGCGGCATCTACGTTAACGACGTCTGGGCACGCATGGACAATCTGGAGGAAGCCGTCAACAGCGAGATGCAGGCCAAGCGCACTTCCTCGGTATACGTCCGCGGTGACTCTGCCGTCCCCTACGGCACGGCCATTGAAGTGATTGGACGTCTGAAGGAAATGGGTGTCGAGTCGATCGGGCTCGTCACCGGATACGAAGAATCAAAGACCTCCCGGAGAAGCGGACACTAGGCTTATGAAGCGGGAAATCGTCTATTCCGTGCTGCTGCACACGGTAGTACTGGTATTGACCGTATTCTCCTCACCGTTTGACACCGGCTCGAAACCGGACTACACCGAGGTGATACGCGTCTCGCTGTTGGCCTCGGAGGAGGTTTATCCCGTCAGCGAGGAGGCCGAACCGGTGATAATCCAGACACCGGCGGCCATGCCGGAAGAACTGCCCGAGATACCTATCGGCGAACCGACGACATCGGACGAAGCCCCCGTTGACGAAGAACCGGAGCCTGAACCGGAGCCGAAGCCCGAACGACCACCCGAGACGACACCGACCGTCACACGGTCCGAGGCGGCCGGAGACGGCGGCGGCGAAGAGGAGATCCACTCCCCCGTCACCGGCGGCCGCTCGCCCTTCGCCGGGGCAACCATCGACAATGCCTCTTTCAGCTACCCGTACTGGTTTACCCAGGCTTTCAACAAGATCCTGCGCAACTGGCGCAATCCGGTCGCGGCCGACGGCGCCGTTGTCTGCGTTGTCTACTTCCAGGTCATCAAGTCCGGTCGTGTCGTTGACGTCGAGGTCAAAAATAGTTCGGGGCTGGAGACTTTCGATGACGCCTGTGTCCGGGCCGTCCAGAGATCCACGCCTTTTCCGCCCCTGCCGCGCGAATTCAGGGATGAGATAATCGGCATCACCCTACCATTCAAATACGAACCGAGATAGCAGCCATGAAACTGAAAGCGATCCTGATATTGACCGCCACCGCCCTGGTCCTGACCGCCGGCGCTGTCGGAGCCCAGGAAGGCGACGTCCGCAACATCTTTTTCGATACCCTGCGAACCGGTTATGTCGAGCCGACGGCCGTCGGGGTTGACCCGATGATTTACGTCGGCACCGAGTACATCGCCGGCTACGACTCCACCCTGATGAACTACATTACCCGGGTGGTTCAGTTTGACGTCGATTTCTACGCCGATTTCGAACTGGTCCTGATCGACAGTTTCTACCTGAAGACCTACGAGATCAAGGAACTGGACATGCTCGGCTGGATGCGGCTGGGCGCGACCTACGTCATCAAGCTCGAGGCCGAGTTTCCGGGGAACAAGATGCGTGTCCGCTGGCGGCTCTGGGACACCGCCCGCAATCAGCAGTTCGCCAGAGGCTCGGTTGAGAAAGCCCGGGACCAGTGGCGGACCATGGGCCACGAGATCAGCAACGAGATCGTCCGCACCCTGACCGGCGAGGAGGGTATCTTCCTTTCGAAGATCGTCTATGTCAAGAAGGTCGATCAGGCCAAGGAGATCTTCGTGGCCGACTACGACGGCGCGAACGAAAGGCAATTGACCGACAATAAAACGATCAATATCTCGCCTGTGTTTTCTCCTGACGGACGCGACATTTTCTTCACCAGCTACCTCCAGGGAGACCCGCACCTTTACCGGGTCAACGTGGCTTCGGGCGAGGTATACAACATCGCCCGTTTCAAGGGCATCGTAGCGGCGCCGGCCATATCCCCCGACGGCGACAAAATCGCCTGCGTCCTGACCAAGGACGGCAACTCCGAGATCTATGTCCTCGATCTTGAAGGCCAGATTATCAAACGGCTGACGCGTCACTGGTCCATCGACACCTCCCCCACCTGGTCGCCTGACGGCCGCATGATTGCTTTCTCCTCCGACCGCACCGGTACACCACAGGTTTACATAATGGATTCCGACGGCATCAACGTCCGGCGCCTGACCTACCAGGGCGGGTACAATGACTCCCCGATCTGGTCCGATCGCGGCGACCGCATTACTCTCGTGACACGCTCTCGTTCGCGGCGTTTCGACCTCGCATCGATAGACACTTCCGGGGCCGACTACCGGGTGCTGACCGAGGTGGGCATGAACGAGAACCCTCACTTTGCGCCGGACGGCAAACATATCATTTTCTCGTCGACGCGACTCGGTACTTCGGATATTTACACGATGGATATAAACGGTCGCAACCAGCGCCGCCTGACCACCAAAGGAGACTGCTCAAATCCCAACTGGAGCCCGCTCAAATAGGCCTGTGGCATGCGGCCCATAATCCCAGTAGAAGGACCGGTCATGTTTTACCTGGTAGATGTCTTCGCCAGCCATCCATTCAGCGGCAACCAGCTGGCCGTAGTCCGCAACGGCAGGTGTTTCAGCGCGGATGAGATGCAGGCCATCGCCCGCGAGTTCAATTTCTCGGAAACGACCTTCATTATGGCCGACGAGGAACGCGACGGCGGCTATGACGTACGCATATTCACACCCCGGGCGGAGATCCCCTTCGCGGGCCACCCCACCCTCGGGACGGCTTGGGTAATACAAAATCACATCATCGGCCGGCCGGTGGCAAGGGTGGCCCTCAATCTCGGGGTTGGCCAGATCCCGGTGGACATCACCTACGAAAACGGCGTCGCGGGCGAACTGATCATGCGGCAGAAGGAACCGAAATTCGGCAAGCCCGTCGATAGCGCCAGGGTGGCGCCTCTCCTCGGGTTGAAGACCGCCGACATAGACAGTCACTACCCGGTCCGGGAGGTCTCCACGGGGATACCGTTTCTGATCGTGCCGCTCACCGGTCTTGCCGCCCAGCGCCGCATTGCCGTCGATAGTGCGGCCTGCGGCGAGTTCATCGCAACCCGTGACGCCAAGGCCATACTTACCTTCTGTCAGGAGACCGTAGACAAAAATCACGCCCTTAACGTGAGGACGTTCGCCGAGTATTTTGGGGTCGCAGAAGATCCGGCCACCGGCAGCGCCAACGGGTGTCTGGCCGGCTACCTTGTCGAGCACAGCTATTTAGGCGACGGCGCCCTGGATATCCTCGTTGAGCAGGGCCTTGAGATCGGGCGCCCCTCGGTATTGCACCTGATGGCCTCATGCGGTGAAACCGGCATTTCGGTCCGGGTTGGGGGCAGGGTGATACCGATCGCGACGGGCGAGCTGTTGTAAAACAGCCGGCAGCGCTAAATACCGGGGGCTTTCTCCAAAACCCGCAAAACGCCGCAAAAGAGGTTGAACATCTGCCGCTTGCGGGAGTTTAATAGCTTGAATCTCGGCCAAAATTCAACTGGTTTTTTATTGACCGCAAAATGTGGATGGCTTAGATTGATCCGACATGGATGAAAAACAGAACAGATAGAACATACACTAAAACAGAGGGATGGATCAACATGAAAAAATTTGGCTTTCTGGTCGTTATCGGAATCCTTGCCGCAATGCTGGCTTTCGTGGCCTGTGGCGGGCCCGATGAGGTAGTTGAGGAAATTCCGGTAGACACGACTCCGCCGGTAGTGAAGGATACAACGCCGCCTCCGCCTCCGCCGCCTCCGCCGCCGCCGCCGAAACTCAAGGAATCGCAGTTGCAGACCATTCACTTCGACTTTGACAAGTTCAACCTGCGCAGCGATGCCAAGGCGGACCTGGACAAGAACTATGACTTGCTGGTGGAATTCTCCGCGGCAATCGTCAAGATCGAAGGGCACTGCGACGAACGGGGCACGATTGAATACAACCTGTCTCTGGGAGAGAAGAGAGCCAAAGCGGCTCAGGACTATCTCATTGAACGGGGTATTCCCGCCAATCGCATTTCGATTATAAGTTACGGTAAAGAGCGGCCGGCCGACACCGGACACAACGAGGCGGCCTGGTCCCAGAACCGTCGTTGTGAATTCCGCATTGTTTCGCAATAACTCGAATGAGGGCCGACTATGATAGCCCGCAAAAGTAATATCGTAACCGCCGTTTTGCTGACGGCGGTTACGTTTATCGGAAGTTACCTGGGCGGATGTGCCACCAATCGCCAGGCAACTGACATCAAAGCCGAGATCGCCGAAGTAAAACAGCAGAATCTTCAAACTCAGGGGCTACTGGCGCACTTGGATTCGACGATCGTCGCCGGCGCCGAGGCCAACAACCGCCTGCGCGCCGACATGTCGACGACTGTGGATGATTTGCAGCGCCAGATAGCTTCCCTGCTGGAGAACTACAACGATCTCATGCGCAAGATCGACGAACTGGCGCAGAGGCCGACAACGACCCATGTTCTGACCGGATCGACCGGCGTCCAGGCCGATATACCGACCACGGTCACGCCCCCGGTCACCGAACCGGTGCAACCATCGGTGGACTGCGACAGTCTCTACGACATGGCCTTTATCCAGACTCGTCGGACGGAATACGAGCAGGGCATCGCCGGCTGGAACACCTACTTCCAGGGTTGTCCGCAACACAAGAATGTGGAAAGCGCCCATTACTGGATGGGTGAGTGCTATTACTCGCTGGGTAAATTCACCGAAGCCGTGTCGGAGTTCGAGTTCATTGCCCGTGAGTTCAAGGACTCCCCCAACCTCGGCCGGTCGCTTTACAAGCTGGCTCGTTCAAAAATGGAGCTGGGTAAAACCACCGAAGCCAGAACGATATTCCAGCAACTCATCGATGATTTCCCCGGCACTCTTGAGGCCGAACAGGCCAAGGAAAGGCTGAAAGACCTCAAGTAAGAATGGCCGTGGAAACACCCCGACTACGCATAAGTTCCCCTGCCGAGCCAATCGTGCCCGGCAGGGGTTTTTATCAACTCGAGGAGGATGTCCTGTACGTGCAGATAGGACTCTTCGCCGATACACGCCGCTTCTTCTCATACCTGGAATCGGACCACATCCGGCTCGATTGCGACCGCGCCGGCCGACTCATTTTCATAGAAGTCCGTGTTCCCCGCCGAAACTGGCCGGTCGATGAGAATCTGGGCACCCCGGAGGTAGCCGAGATGGCCGACGTTCGCTGGCTCGATTTCCGATCCCCCATGGACGCGCCCGTTTTATCGACACCGCCGGATCGCAACGGTCTCCTTATTCAATTCAGCCCGCAAACCGCCGCACGAAACTACTACCTGGCCGACACGGTCGTGTTGCAGGTGGATGGCGTCAACGGTCTCGTGGCTCTCTGGATCGGTGACATCCGTGACGACCTCGCCGGGCGGGAAATCCGCGCCTACCGCAAGAGCTGTCGCAAGAAACTGTCCTGACACCTATCCCGGCAATGTTGTTGACAGCCGCCGCACCCCTTCCTTAATTGACACATGGTGCAACTCGACGATAAGCTAAGGGCCGAGCTCGATGAACTCAGGCGAGTGATTAACCATCACAACCGACTCTACCACACCGAAGACCGGCCGGAGATATCCGACGCCGAGTACGACCGCCTTTTTGACCGTCTCCTTGAGATAGAGAAACAGCACCCGGAGTTGGTGGCTCCCGATTCGCCCTCACAGCGAGTCGGCGCGTCGCCCTCGAAGAGCTTCGAGCCGGTGCCTCATCGAGTGTCGATGCTCTCACTCCAGAAAGTCACCTCTGCAGAGGCCTTCGCCGAATTCGACCGCCGCGTGCGGGAAACCCTGGAATTCGAGGACGAGATCGAGTACGTCACGGAACCCAAGCTCGATGGCCTCGCGGTGGAACTGGTTTACGAAAAGGGTTTGTTCGTGCTGGGCTCCACGCGCGGTGACGGCCAGACCGGGGAGAATATCACCCCCAACCTGCGGACAATCAGGAACATCCCCCTGAGACTGTCGGATGACCTGGCCGGACGCTTTCCCACCCTGGAACTGCGGGGCGAAGTCATTATCAGGCGCAGTGCCTTCGAACGGCTTAACCGATCCCTCGCCGAGCGAGAACTCCCGCCCATGGCCAATCCTCGCAATGCCGCCGCCGGCTCGTTGCGACAGCTCGACTCGACCGTGACCGCTTCGCGTCCCCTGGTGTTTTACGCCTACGGTGTTTCCGAGTCGCGCCCCGGGGGAATAGAGCGCCACAGCGAAATCATGGCACTCCTGCAAAGCGAGGGATTCCTGGTCAATGAGCTTCTCGCAACCCGAAAGGGCCAGCAGGATGTCGAGCAGGCCTTTCTGGCGCTCGAAAAGGCCCGGCCCAAACTCGATTATGAAATCGACGGCATGGTGATCAAGGTAAATCGCTTCGACCAGCAGGAAATCCTGGGTCAGATATCGCGTGCTCCGAGGTGGGCAATTGCGTGGAAATTCGCCGCCGAGACGGCCGACACTATAGTCGAGAAAGTCGAATTCTCGGTCGGCCGCACGGGCGCCGTCACCCCCGTGGCCGTGTTGCAACCGGTGCGCGTGGCCGGGGTCACCGTGACCCATGCCTCTTTACACAACGAAGACCAGCTCCTGCAACTGGACATTCACGAAGGCGACACGGTCACCGTACGCCGGGCCGGGGATGTTATCCCGGAAGTCGTCGCCGTCGATCCCGCACGTCGGCCGAAAAAAGCCCGGCCCGTTTCCTTCCCCACCGCCTGTCCATCATGCGGCCTGCCCATCGAGCGGTCGGAAGGCGAGGCCGCCTATCGCTGTCTCAACAGCTCCTGCCCGGCCCAGCTGGAAGGACACCTTTTTCATTTCTCTTCCAAGGGAGGCTTCGACATCGACGGCCTGGGCGAAAAGCTCGCCCGGCAATTGATCGACGCCGGTCTCGTACATAACCCGGCCGACCTGTTCTTCCTCACCAAAGATCAACTCCTCCCGCTGGATCTCATGGCCGACAAAAAGGCTCAAAACCTGCTCGATGGCATCGCCCGCTCCCGGGCCACGGCCCTGCCGAGACTCATTTATGCCCTTGGCATTTTCGGTGTCGGGGAATCCGCGGCCGTTTTGCTGGCCGAACACTTCGGGTCCTTCGATAAACTCCGAGAGGCTCCCGACGAGGAGCTGGAGGGAATTGACGGGATCGGGCCAACGCTGGCGGCTAACATTCGGGCCTTCTTCGGCAATGAGGGCAACCGGGATATGATAAATCGCATGCGCCGGGGCGGAGTGGCCTTTCCCGAATACCAAGGCCAATCTTCGAGCGGTTCCCTTACCGGCAAAACCTTCGTCATTACCGGCACGTTGTCACAGCCACGGAGCTATCTCAAGAAACTTATCGAGGATAACGGCGGGAAAGTAACCGGAACGGTTTCGGCAAAAACCGACTACCTGGTCTGCGGGGAGGATCCCGGTTCCAAGCTTGCCAGGGCGAAGAAACTGGATGTCGAGGTAATCGACGAGGACACGTTGGTGTCCCTTACACAAAAGTAGGCCCTCCCGCCGGGGGGAATGGAATCAATGGAAACGATGAGGCGGCCCGAAGGCCGCCTTTTGATTACTTCTCGTCGAGCTTCTTTTCGAGCTTCGCAATAACCTTGGACAGCTTGTCAACCTTCGTTTCGAGGGCTTTGAGGTCGTCCTTGTTTATCAGGTTGAGTTTCTTGACCATGGTGGTAACCTCTTTTTGCGCTCTGCCGGCCCCTTCGGCCACTTTGTCCTTAAACTCGGCGGTCGATTTCTCGGCCCTCTCGAGAAGCTCCATGACGGCCTGCTTGCGGTCCGATTTGTCCAGCTCACCACGCTTGATCAGCTCATCGATGATGGTTTCGGCCTTGTCCTTGGTCACGTGGAAGGCCCCGATCGAGGCCAGGATGGTGTTTTTCAGAATACCCATGGACTTGTTTCCTCCTAACGTAATCATCTTTCGGAACAACTCCGTCGACTGTTTCAGGTTGCCCCATTTGGGCGCTTCCGCCGTGACGATCCTGGACAGGACTGCCAGGGTGATGTCCTCGCCCGAAGCGATGTCAACTACCCTGACCTCCACTCCCTGTCGGACCAGTTCGGCCAGATCCTTCTGGGTCATTGTGCGGCTGTCTTCAGTGTCGTAGAGCCGACGGTTCTTATATCGTTTAATTATTCTCATGGTCTCTGCCATAATTATAGTGCACCGCACTATAAAAGTCAACAAAAAAAAGAGGCTAGCCCGAGGGGGCTATCTCTTTCCGGTCGACATCAGGACGATATTGACGATTTCCAGCAGTCGTTCGCAGGAGAACGGCTTTTTAATAAACATGTCGCCGCCGGAGCGAAACGACCGCCCCATGTCGTCATTGCGGTCCTTGCCGGTTAGAAAAATGATGGGGGTTCCGGAGAATTCGTGATCGGCCTTCAGTTGCTGGCAGACACTATAGCCATCCGTACCGGGCATCATGATATCGAGCAGAATGACATCGGGCTTGAACTCCCGGGCGCGCTCGAAGGCGGCGTCGGAACTGTTTTCTACCGCAACCTGATAACCGGATTCGACCAGGAAAGTCTCGACAATCTCAGTAATTTCCGGTTCGTCATCGACAACCAGAACCCGAGCGGTATTGATCTTTATTTTCTGCGACACTCGTTATTCCTCAATGTTGACCGACACGCTCCGGTCAAAGGCTTAAGTCCATTCAACGCTCTCTTTATGATGTCGGTAAAAAATGACAATAACTTTACCTATTCTTGGCCATGTCCGGGACAGCCAGCAACAGATCCCGGGTTAGAAATATTATCTGACTACTGGATAAGGGCTTACCAAGCACACTCGGAGCCGGGCCGGGCATCTTATCGACGTCAATCTCCCCCGCGGCCTCCCCGGTGAGGAATACAATCGGTACGTTTTCCAATTCAGGCTTGCGGCGTATTTCGCCGGCGGCCCGGACACCGTCCATATCGGGCATGCGAATATCCATGATAATGAGATCCGGCAGGGCCCTGACGGCGGCATCGATCCCTTCCCTGCCGCCATGGGCCACCTCGACCCGATACCCCGCCCGGGCTAGAATGGTACTGAGGACATCGGTCACGATCCACTCGTCGTCGACGACCAGGACCGTGATCTGTTTTTCCGGCTTGTCCGAGGTCATATCGTTCCCGCGTCTTCTCCTTCTCGATTCCCCACATCGATTTGGCGCATTCTGTATAGTATCGGCATCCCTCAGGCACTACTTGAAACTGCCCCGGTCCGTTCAAGGCGCCTCCCGGACATTTTTAATTGCCAACCGGCCGGCGGGGCCATATCCTCTGTCAATGGCCGAAGCAGATAAAATCCAATACGTTGTCCGCAACCGCAAGGCGCGGCACGACTACGATATACGGAACACGCTCGAAGCCGGGCTGGAGCTCAAGGGCAGCGAGGTGAAGTCCATCAGGGAAGGCAAGGTAACCATCTCGGACGCCTATGCCGTGGTTGAAAACAACCAGGTATTCCTGAAGAACCTGCATATATCGCCCTACAAAATGGATACCGGCGAGAGCCTGGATCCGCTGAGAACGCGGCGGCTACTCCTTCACCGGCGGGAGATTCGTAAACTGTATATTCAGACCGAACAGCGCGGCATGACCCTGATCCCCCTGGCCATTTATTTCAAGGGGAAGGTCGCCAAAGTTGAACTGGCCCTGGCCGTGGGACGTAAAAAGTACGATAAGCGGCAGGCAAAAGCCGAGGCCGAGGCCAACCGCCGCATACAGAAAGCAACCCGACATGACGTCTGAGGTTATGCACGAAAAGATGACAGCATCTTCGTTAGTCAGTGTATTCGCCGCCCTGCTGCTGGCGATCCTACTTATCTCGCCCGCCTCGGCAAAGATCGAGGTCGTCATGGCCGGTGGCACCCAGGAGATTGACTCCTTCGAAAAAAACAAGATAACCTACTTCTCTCTGTCGGGTCTGACCGGCATGATCGGCGGTTCCCTCGACTGGGAGATGATCGGTCACCGGGTGCGTTACATTGAAGGGACCAACCGCTTCGATTTCGTTATCAATTCGCCATACTTCAGGCTGAATGACGCCGTCCACAACCTGACCTTCCCCGCCGAGTTCAGGGAAGGGCAGATTTATCTGCCGGCCGAGACCTTTATCGCCTTCCTCAACGGCACCCTGCCCCAGAAAATCACCTGGGACCGTCCGAGCGCCACCTTGCGAATCGAGGCCGAGTATTTCAATGTTACCGACCTGTCCGTGACGGCCAAGGCCAACGGCCTGCTGGTGGAGATATTCCTAACCGGAACCCTGGCCTACGACATCTACAAAACCGAGGGTAACTGGCTCAATGTCACGATAACTGAGGGGCTCATCAATACCGCCCAGGTCCACGCCCGCGAGGACAAGCGGTACATGTACAAGCTGAGCACGCATCAGACCATCGGCTCGGGACAAATCTCCATGCGCCTGCGTCGCAGTATCGACAAGCTAACGCACAAGCTAGCCTTCGATCCGCCCCGCATACAGATTTCGATCGCCGATGCCGCCTTTGACCTCGACACGAATCCCAACACCCCCAAGGTCGGCCCCGATGACAAAATCGACGTCATCGTCATCGACCCCGGCCACGGCGGCAAGGACTACGGCGCCGTGGGCCCCGGTGGTTCCCGTGAAAAGGACATCGTCCTGAACATCGGTCGCGAGCTGGCCAAGCTCATACGCAAGGACAAGCAGTTTAAGGTGATAATGACCCGCGACGGCGACCGTTCGGTGTCGCTTAACAAACGTGCCGAGATCGCCAACGAGGCCGGGGCCGACCTGTTCATATCCATCCACGCCAACGCCTCGCCGAAGAAGTCGCCCCGAGGCTGGAACGTCTTCTTCCTGGCGCCGGCCAAGAACGATTCCGCCCGCGCCGTGGCCCAGTTCGAAAACAGCTTCTTCCTCCGCGAGCAATCGGCCCTCGACGCCCACCGCACCGAATCCGACAGCGACCTCTACAAAGATCCCATACTGGGCATCCTGAATGAAATGATCATGACCGAATTCCAGGTCGAGTCGCACGAGTTCGCCATGATGGCCGCCCGCGAGTTCAAGCGCAATCTCAAGATACCCTCGCGCGGCGTCGACCAGGCCGGGTTCTTCGTCCTCAACAAGGTCTTTACGCCTTCCGTCCTGATAGAGAGCGGCTTCATCTCGAACAAGAACGAGGAAAAAACCCTCAAGAGCAGTAAGTATCAGAAAACGGTGGCGAAGGCGCTGTACAACGCCATCAAGAAATTCAAAGCCAAGTATGAAAAGGAACCGACCGGGAAGTCGTCATGATGAATCCTCTTGACATATCCCCCACCGCGCCGATAGGTATCTTTGATTCCGGCGTCGGCGGTCTGACCGTGGCCCGGGAGATCTTTCGCATTCTCCCGCATGAGGATGTCGTGTATTTCGGCGATGTCGGCCGCTACCCCTACGGCGGGCGTTCCAAAGAGATCATCACCCGCTTCACGCGGCAGGATGTCGCCTTTTTGCTCGAGCAAAACGTCAAGTTCATCATCTGCGCCTGCAATTCGGCCTCATCGGTGGCCCTGCCGGAGATAGCCGACGACTATGCCCAGGCTCTCGTCGGTGTCATCGAACCCGGCGCGCAGGCGGCGGTCGCCACGACAAAAACAGGACGTATCGGCGTCATTGGCACCCATGCCACCATCGGCTCCGATGCCTATGCCAGAACTATCCACGCCATCAACCCTGATTTGAAAGTCTTCTCGCTGGCCTGTCCCCTGTTCGTGCCGCTGGCTGAGGAGGGGTATATCGATCAGGAGGCAACCCGTCTCATCGCCCGTGATTACCTGCGGACCATGCACGATGTCGAGGTCGACACCCTGGTGCTCGGTTGCACGCATTATCCTTTGCTGAAGGACGTCATCGCCGAGGTGATGGGCGACAAGGTAAAGCTGATTGACAGCGGCGAGGAAGCGGCCCGGGTGACCTTGAAGGATCTTGCCGAGCGCGGGCTTTTGAACCCATCGGCCTCGCAGTCTCCGGCGGCGGCGGGGCGGCGGCGGTTTTATGTGAGTGATGTGCCGGAGAAGTTCTCGAAGGTGGCGATGCGTTTTCTGGGCGAGGTCGTGGACGGCATCACGCGGGTGGACATCAGCAGGTATTGAGGGAGGAAATGAAAGATCATCGCCATTACGGTGACGAGATATCTAAACTGGTTCGTTTTCTCAAATCATTCGTTGACGCTCGTCACTGCAGTAAGAACCTGTGCGAGACTGATTGTCTGTGTACACTGTTCGCAATGGCAATACTTGAGCGCGTGGATGGGGCGATCGCGACTGTGCGACACTCAAGTCTCTTTTCACATAGGGTAATCTGCAGATCAAGCATTGAGCATATCCTTGACCTGATCCTGATCGGTCAGCGAGACGAGATAGATTTCAATTGGCACTTCGCAAATTATCACAAGTTCTTTCTATATCTTCAGCGTAACCAGCTCGATGCATACCGGGGGGAAATCCCGAGATTGGAAAAAGAGTATCGTGAGTGGAAACTTGAACTCGAGGTTAGGACCAAACCAACCAAGAGTCACGGCGCCGGGAAGCCACTTACCTGCGTCCGGACTGACAGGAGCCTTAAGACGCAATTCCTGAATAGCTGGACGGGATGGAATTATAACCAGAGAATCGGCACAGTCATCCTGCAAGCAATATTGGGTTGTTTGGATAACCCGCGGGAGAAGTATATTGAACTTGACCGTGAGCTTAATAGTGACTACAGGGAACTTCATGGTGAATTCCCGGAGGAGCGGTGGCTGACCAGATCTGAATTCGAGAAACTAGAGGATCTCGCGCTAATCTCGGTACGAAATCACATGTGCGGCGAGCACACCGAAGAGAATCGCCCTCCTTCGATCAAGAAAATCACCCACATGGTAATGACACGATTAGGAGTCAACAGTGGAAGTGATTGGGAATTGCAGCCTCTCTCATCTAAAGTGAATGCGCTTGCTTCATTCTGCAAAACAAGGAAAGCACCACCGCCATTTTCTAGTATCATGGAAGTAGAGCATTTCGTTAGCATAGCGAAAAAAAACTGGACGTTGTGGTCAAAAAGCACCCACCCCACAACGCTCGGCGTCGCACCACACTTCAACCCTAAAGACCAGACATTCGACCTGTCATCCAACTATAGCTTGGAACATCTTAAATCAGCAGAGGAGGACATCCTCTACCTACTGTGGGCAACTGTAGACGCATACAGACTACACCTCAAACCCGAAGCCCATAAGAGACTTCGAGACACCTATTATGATGCGATGACTCGACAACCGAAAGTCC
>CAZVUZ010000007.1:0-45310 GCA_964630485.1 uncultured Ignavibacteriales bacterium | reverse complement strand
TCCTTTCTTGTGTATTTCTTATAACCGAACATCCCCCGTGGCGTTCAACAAAAAAGAGAATCGATAAAAAATTTATTTGCGATCGCCGTATGGCATCAAGAAGTGGCCATTGAGCCGCAATTCGTTCAACAAAGTTGCTAATTATCGCGCCGGGTGTTAATATGACCCCGATATGAAAACCGTTGCCCTCATAGTCGCCGCCGGCAGCGCCACCCGTTTCGGCGGAACCGTCCCCAAGCAATTCCGCGAAGTCTGCGGCCGTCCCATGCTCTCGTGGACCATCAGCCGCTTTGAGGAGGCCGCATCCATCGACGAAATCGTGGTCGTCTCCGCCGAGGATTACCTCCTATACGTGAGCGAGAATATCATCGACCCGTACAACTTCAGAAAAGTATCCAAAGTCGTGATCGGCGGTGAGACGCGCCAGGAATCGGTGCTGAAGGGGTTGAAATCCCTGCCGTTGTCGACCGGGTTCGTGGCTATTCACGACGGCGCCCGGCCGCTGGTGAATCCGGCCGATATCGACCGCGTTGTGAAAGCCGCACACGAGGAGCGCGCCGCCATGCTCGCCGTCCCGGTGGCCGACACCGTCAAGCGCGTTGCCGACGGGCTCGTTCTGGCCACCCTCGATCGGCGGTTGCTCTACCTGGCCCAGACACCGCAGGTGTTCCAATACGATCTCATAGTCGCGGCTCATGAGAAAGCCGCGGCAAGTGACGATCGCCTGCAGATCACCGACGATGCTTCGGTGGTGGAAGCCGACGGTTTCAAAGTCACTGTGCTGGAGCCGGAGGGGCCCAATATAAAGGTAACCACGCGCGACGATCTCGAACTGGTGCGGCTGCTGTTGGGAAAGGAACTTGATGAAAAACCTTAGGATCGGTCATGGTTATGATGTCCACCGCCTTGTTGAAGGCCGGAGGCTGGTTCTGGGTGGCGGCGAAATACCGCATGAGACAGGCCTCGACGGCCACAGCGATGCCGATGTGCTTTTGCACGCCGTCATGGATGCTCTCCTTGGCGCCGCCGGGCTCGATGATATCGGTGCCCAGTTCCCGCCCTCTGACAACGCCTTCAAAGATGCCGACTCGGCCAAATTGCTCGGCGACGTCATGAGTAAGCTGGAACAGGCCGGCATCGCTGAGATCATCAACGTCGACGCCACCATCATGGCTGAGGAGCCAAAGCTCCGTCCGTATATCGAGTCCATGAGAACCCGTATGGCTGCGATCATGAAAATCGATATTTCGCGGGTGAATGTCAAAGCTACCACCACCGAGAAGCTCGGTTCTGTCGGTCGTGGGGAAGGAATTGCCGCCTCGGCGGTGTGTCTGATCGCAAGCGATGAGTGAGAGTCCCGAACAGATAAATCAGTTCCTCGATTACATTTTCACCTGGGGACCGTTCTGGGTTTACCTCGTGATTTTCGCCGCCTGTTTTATCGAGAATCTTTTCCCGCCCTTTCCGGGGGACAGTTTCATCATTGCCGCCGGCGGCATTGTCGGGCTCGGCCGTCTCGATCTCATGATTACCTTTGCGGTCGTCGTGGCCGGGGGG
Organism: uncultured Ignavibacteriales bacterium; assembly: GCA_964630485.1. Lineage (GTDB taxonomy): Bacteria > Zixibacteria > MSB-5A5 > GN15 > FEB-12 > JAJRTA01. Next base: position 43,753 of record CAZVUZ010000007.1, on the reverse strand, counting down.
ATGGCCTCGGTGATGTTGCTCTATCTCATCGGCCGGCGCTACGGCCGGGAGTTTTTCATTCGGAAGGATTACAAGTATTTCACCGTGGGCGATATTGAGCTGATGGAGCGGCGCTTCAGCCGGTGGGGCGGACTGATCCTCGTCGTCTCCCGTTTCGTGGTCGGTATGCGTGCCGCCCTCGGCATTGCGGCCGGAATCAGCCGCTACGGAGCCGTCAGAATGTTCGTGTTTTCGACCGTCTCCTATTTCCTGTTCGCGGGGCTGCTCATGTACGCCGCGATCAAACTGGTTGAGAATTATGACCGAATCGAGTATTTTGTCAGGACTTACAATCGCATTGTGTGGCCGGTGGTGATAGTGATTGTGGCCGCATGGATATACCGCATTATAAAAACGCATCGAGGGAAGGTAAAGCAATGAAAGTATTGCTCCTGGCCGGGGGGAATTCGAATGAGCGGGAGGTCTCGCTAACATCCGGAAAGGCTCTTTACACCGCGCTCCGTCGCTTGAAACATGACGTGTACGCCATGGATCCGACCACGGGCACATCGCTGATTAGCGGCGGGGGAGATTACATCACCGCGCCTGAGGTTAGTGAAATAAATGACGCGACGCCGTCGCCCGCTCTGGTTTTGAATAATGCCTTGCAGTCGCCGGATCTGAAAGATGTCGATGTGGTCTTCATCGGCCTTCACGGCGGCATGGGGGAGAACGGCTCCCTGCAGAACCTTCTTGATCTGGCCGGTCTCAAGTACACCGGTTCAGGCATGACGGCCTCGGCTGTTGCTATGGACAAGGCCCTTTCCAAAAGGCTCTTTGAGTCGGTGGGTATTCTTACCCCGGACTGGCAGCTCTACCGGGGTTGCGCCAGTCGTGTTAATGACAGCATGCTCGATGATATTGATCAGAGGTTCAGTTATCCCATAATCGTCAAGCCTACCGACTCCGGCTCCACCATCGGCCTGACGAAAGTTGACAGTCCCGACCGGTTGCGCGCCGCTATTTTGACCTCGCTCAAAGAATCAAGCAGTATTCTCGTAGAGAAGTTCATTGCCGGACGCGAGGTGACGGTGGCCGTTCTCGACGGCCGCGTTTTCCCCGTGGTGGAAATACGACCGAAGAACGGGCTTTACGATTACGAAGCCAAGTACACCAAAGGCAAGACCGAATACATCGTTCCGGCCGAGATACCTTCGAAAACCGCCGAGGATTTGCAGAAGGCTGCCGCTCAGGCATACGACATCATTGGCGCCGCCGGTGTCGCGCGGGTCGATTTTGTCCTGTCCGACGACAATCGATTCTATTGCCTCGAGTTGAACACCTTGCCGGGTATGACCGACCTGTCATTGGTGCCCATGGCGGCCGAGGTCGAGGGGATCAGCTTTGACAAGCTACTGAGTCTCATGATTGATTCGGCTATGAGAAAGTAAGGCGATGGATCGACTCAAACCGCGGGCGGTGATTTTCGACATGGGGAACACCCTGGTTGAGTGGCCTTCCACAAGCTGGGAGGAGATAAATCTCATCTGTCTGGAAAACAGTCTTAAGTTCCTCCGGGCGAAAATGCCTGTCTCCCCGTCATCGGATGAGTTTTTCGAGGCCTATAACGTAGTGCGGGGGGAGTATCGCCGGGTGGCTGAGGAGTCCATGGTCGAGTGGACGGTGCCGCAGGTGGTAAAGAAGATGTTTGACCGCTTTCATATCGACGGTGACAGTGACCTTGTAGATCGGTTTTTCGATGCCTTTTACGAACCCGTTGAACAATACCTCTATGTCCGGGATGACGTCATCGATACACTGGATCGCATCAAGGCCCGTTTCGAAGTTGTCGGATTGATTTCCAATACGGTCTTCCCCGAGAAAGCTCATGTCAGGGAGTTGGAGCGTTTCAGTATTTTTCCCTACCTTGATTTCACCCTCTTTAGCTCCACCTTCGGCATGCGTAAACCGCATCCTGATATTTACCTCAAGGGCGCCAATCTGGCCGGTGTGGCTCCGGCCGAATGCGTATATATCGGGGATCGCTATCTTGAAGACGTGGTCGGCCCCTCCAAAGTGGGCATGCCTGCGGTGCTAAAGCTGATGGCGGGGCAGGAGTATCCCGAGGATATGCCCGGCGATCTTCGCACTATTGAGACCCTTTCGGAACTGAATCGGTACCTCGATTTCTAGGCTCCCACACTCGCACTGGTATATTGTCGAGAAATCCGCCAAATTTTGGGTAGACGCCGCCGTTGCAACTTTTTATATTCGTAGTTCGTAAAAGACTGCCATGTAGTAAACTAAGGTCTCCGACCAGGAAGGTATAAATGGACAAGACAGAACTTCTACTCAAAGAATTGTGTGAGGTCAACGGTGTCTCCGGTCACGAGGGCGAAGTGCGTAAGATCATGGCCCGCGAACTGGAAGGCAAAGTCGATGAGATAATGTACGACAAGCTCGGCTCGATCGTAGGCCGCAAGAAGGGCGCCGGGGATAGTCCGCGGGTTCTCGTCGAGGGCCACATGGACGAAATCGGTTTCATGGTCAAGGAAATTACCCCCGAGGGTTTCATCAAATTCTTGCCGCTCGGTGGCTGGTGGGGCCATGTGGCTCTTGGCCAGCGCATGCGCGTTATTACCTCCAGGGGTGTCGTTATCGGCATCGTTGGCTCCAAACCGCCTCATCTGCTGGAGGCAAAGGAGCGTGAGAAGGTCCTGCAGATCAAGGATATGTTCATCGATGTCGGCGCTACCGAGAAATTCGATATCCAGAAAAAGCTCGGCGTCCGAGTCGGTGATCCCATCGTTCCCGACAGCGAATTCACCATTATGGGCAACAAGCAGAACTACTTGTCCAAGGCCTTTGATAACCGTATGGGTTGTGCTGTGGCCCTTGACGTCATTAACAAGTTCCAGCGCACCAAACACCCGAATACGATTTATGCCGGCGGCTCGGTCCAGGAAGAGGTTGGCCTGCGCGGTGCTCAGACCATGGCCCACCTGGTCGATCCCGATGTCTGCTTCTGCGTCGATGTCGGCGTGGCCCAGGATGTCCCACCGGAGAGCTACAAAAAAGTGGAGAAACTCGGCGGGGGACCGTCCATTCTGATTTTTGACGCCGCCATGATTCCGAATCTCAAGTTCCGCGATTTGATTATCAAGACGGCCGAAGAGAAGAAAATCCCGTTCAACCTGACCTACTTTGAGCGCGGAGCCGGCGACGGCGGGCGAATACATATCACGCGCCTGGGCGTCCCGACGATTTACATTGGAACCCCTACGCGCTACATACATACCAATAATGCTATTATGAATAGGGCCGATTATGATAATACCGTCAAATTGATCTGCGAGGTTGTCAAAAAGCTCGACGACAAAACGGTTAAGTCATTCACGGCAGCATAGATTACGGAGGCTTACTAAAACCATGGCGCTCAGGTTCAAGAATACCATTACGCGAGTCAAAGAGGAATTCAAGCCGATAGATTCCGGGCAGGTGAGAATGTACACCTGCGGACCGACCGTATACTACTATGCGCATATCGGGAATTTCAGGGCCTATGTTTTCGAGGACCTGCTGCGCCGGTACCTGAAGTACAAGGGCTACAAAGTCACCCAGGTGATGAACCTGACGGACATTGACGACAAGACCATTCGCGATTGTCAGAAAAAGGGCATACCGCTGAAAGAGTACACCGCGCCCTATATCGACGCCTTCTTCGAGGATCTCGATGCCCTTGGGATCGAGCGAGCCGAGATATACCCGGCGGCAACGGAACATATTCCGGAGATGGTCGAAATCGTCAAGAAACTTGTCGAACGCGGTTTGGCCTATGAGGTAGGCGGCAACTACTATTTCAAAATCTCGGCCTTTCCCGACTACGGCAAGCTGGCTCACATCGACATCTCCGGGATGAAAGCCGGCGCCCGGGTGGCCTCCGACGAATACGAGAAAGAGTCGGTGTCGGACTTTGCCCTCTGGAAGGCCTGGGACGAGTCCGACGGCGATGTGTTCTGGGAAACGGAACTTGGCAAGGGACGCCCTGGCTGGCATATCGAATGCTCGGCGATGTCGATGAAGTACCTCGGGAATCATTTCGACATTCACTGCGGTGGCGTCGATAACATGTTCCCGCATCACGAAAACGAGATAGCCCAGAGCGAGGGAGCCACCGGCGAGAAATTCGTCAATTACTGGTTGCACAACGAGTACCTCATGGTCGAGGGACGGAAAATGTCCAAATCCCTGGGCAATTGGTATACGCTGCGCGACGTGCTCGACAAGGGCTATATGCCACGGGCGGTAAGGTATCTGTTGATGGCTACGCATTACCGCCAGCAGCTGAACTTTACCTTCCAGGGTCTCGATGCCGCCCGGTCGGCGCTGGAGCGTTACAACGACTTCATGGCCAACCTCAAAGATTACCCCGGGAACGGTTCCGGCGGCGAGGCGGCGGCTGTTATCGACAAAGCCCTGAAAGGTTTCGAGGAATCGCTCGATGACGACCTGAATATTTCCGGAGCGATGGGCGCGGTCTTTGACTTCATCCGGGATATTAACCGGCTGAAGGCGGAGAACAAACTCTCGGCCGACGAGCGAGACCGGGCCCTGGAGACGGTCAACCGTTTTGATACAGTTCTCAATTTCACCGAGCAGCAGGGCGGTATTGAGCAAGAGATTGAAGACCTGATTCAGCAGCGCACCGATGCTCGAAAAAGCAAAGACTTTGCCCGGGCCGATCAGATCCGGGACGACTTGCTCGCCCGCGGCATCGTGCTCGAGGACAGCCCCCAGGGAGTGCGCTGGAAACGTAAAGTATAGCATTACCCTCCAAAGGGGCGAAGTGGTGACCGGAAACAATCCGGGGGGGAAATTGTTAGAGCCACCGCTTGACATATTTTTAAAACTTGCTTCTTTCGGGTTCGGGAAGTATCAAGCCGACGTAACTCAGATGGTAGAGTAGCTGATTTGTAATCAGCCTGTCCTCGGTTCGATTCCGGGCGTCGGCTCTTTTTGCGACCTGCTTTGCAGGGGAGATGATCCTGACGAGATATCGCTTATGAACATAATTGAGATCGAAGAACTTACCAAAGTATACAAGACCGGGATGCGCAAGGGTGATATCGTTGCCCTTGACGGCGTCAGCCTTAATATTGCCCACGGAGAAATTTTCGGATTACTCGGGCCCAACGGCGCCGGCAAAACGACTCTGTTCAAGGTGTTATTAAACGTCACTCCGCTGACCTCCGGCCGGGTCACGATAAACAACCTGCCGCCAACCGATCCTGCCTCGCGGCAAAAGGTCGGATATTTGCCCGAGAACCACCGCTTCCCGGACCATCTGACCGGCCTCGGCCTGCTTGAGTTGACCGGTCGCCTCTGCGGTATGTCGACGGGAGATATCGATTCCCGCTCCGATGAATTGCTGCCCCTGGTTGATATGGACAAATGGGCCGGGACCAAGCTGCGCAAATACTCGAAAGGCATGTTGCAGCGAATCGGGCTCGCACAGGCCTTGATCTCCGATCCCGATATCCTGCTCCTTGATGAACCGACCGACGGCGTCGATCCGGTTGGCAAGATCGAAATCCGCAAAGTCCTTGAGCATATTCGCACTCAGGGCAAATCGATCATTCTCAACAGTCACCTTCTCTCCGAAGTCGAATCGGTCGCCGATCGTGTTGCCATCCTCCAGAAGGGAAGGGTCCTGCGCATCAGTTCCGTGGACGAACTAACCTCTCGACAAAGCCAGTACGAGATCGAGGCCGATATGGGCAATCGCTCCATTGAGATACCCGAGGAGATCGGCAAGGTCGTGGCCGTGACGGCCCGGGGAATGCTGCTGGAATTGGTCGACGACGAGAAAATAAATTTCGTCATCGATCACCTGCGAATGAATAAGATCTCCATCCGTTCAGTCAAGCCCATGAAGGTAACCCTCGAGCAGTCCTTCATCGAGACCCTTTCAGATTCGAAGGGGGAGCGCTCATGAGAGGTTTGCTACGCGACTGCCTGGTCGAAATGGTCGATCGCAAGATACTCTACGTATTTTTGGTCCTGACCGTTATCGGCGCCATCAGTGTTTTCGGTGCCTATGCCATGGATCTCGAGATCCAGGGACAGCAGTTGGATATCGAGGAAATAAACCAGACTCTCGGCAACCCGGTGTTGCGCATTTTCAACTGGATAATGAGTTATGTCCTGATCCTGGTAGCGGTGTTTACGACCGCGGGCCTGATACCGGGCATGTTCGTCCGCGGCCGCGCTGACTATTTTATATCCAAGCCGATTTCCCGGTCCTCGCTCATACTCTCCAAACTCTTCAGCATCTGGATAGTCTACGGCATCACGGCTGCGGTTTCACTTCTGATAAATTACGCTCTCGCGGGGGTTCTTTTCGGTAGCTTCGACAGCGGTATTCTGACCATCGTAGGCGTCAACCTGCTCGTTTTCCTGATCTGGCTGAGTGTCACTGGTTTCGTCGGCGTCGTGTCGGGCTCGACCGGCATGGCCGTTATGGCCGCCTTCCTGGTCTGGCTGGCCCAATTCCTGCTCTCTTTCCATGAGGCCTTCAAGCAATTCGTCGGATCCCGGGCGATACAAATTATTGTCGATACTCTGTATTACATATTCCCCAAGCCGGGGCAGATTCAGGACAATGTCAATGTTGCCGTAATGGGCGGTTCGGCCGACTGGATGCCTCTGGGGACATCGCTGGCATTCGCCCTGATTCTCATCCTGATCACCGTCGCCGTTTTCCGTCGCAAGGGTTATTGAACGGACGGCTTTGCCGGCCGTATCATTGTTTCCTATGAATATAGACGACACCACCAAAACCATGCTGGAGCCGTTCCTGATCGCGCTTAAGCTCGAGCGCGAGGGAAAGGCCTTCTTCCAAAAGGCGGCCGCCGAGGTAACCAGCCGTCTGGCCAAACAGACTTTTGAGTTCCTCGCCGCTGAGGAAGACAAGCACATCGCGCACATCGAAAGATTCTACAATTCGTTGAAGATCTCTCAATTCGAGGATCTGCCCGATACCGCTGACTCCGATGCCGACGAGCGCCTGGCTGCTTTCAATCACCGGCTGGCGAAAATCAGGGACGAATACAGCCCGACGGCCTCCGACGTCGAGGCCTATCGCCTGGCTCTGGATTTCGAAAATGGCGCGGAGGAATTCTACGCCGAGAAAATGGCCGAGGCCTCCAACCCGAGGGTCAGGAAACTCTACCGCTGGTTGATCGACGAGGAGACGATGCATGCCCGCCTGCTGAAGTCCTGTCTCGATTTCGCGGAGGATCCCGCCGCCTGGTTCAACCGGCACCGCCGGTGATACGACAGTGTCTTGTGTTACGGTCATAACCTGAACGACCCGCGTTCGGCACTATTTTATCCGCATCGTGCTTTACATGTCCGCGACTCGGACGTATATTCGCTGAAACAAAATGCCAACCATAAAGGAGATATCGATGACTCCATTTAATTACCTTAAGAAGACTCAGAAGAAACGCACCGACGACCTCTTCAAGTTTCTCAGTTTCCCTTCGGTCTCGGCCAAGAGCGAACACAAGAAGGACCTGAAAGCCTGCGCCGAATGGTTGAAGAACCATCTCAAGGGGGCCGGTTTCAAGGCCCGTGTGTACCCCACCGGCGGTCACCCGCTGGTCTACGGTGAGTACTTCGTCGATAAGAAGCTTCCCACGATTTTGTATTACGGCCACTATGACGTACAGCCGCCCGAGCCGCTGGAGCTGTGGAAGAGCCCGCCGTTCAAACCGGAGATTCGCGCCGGCTATTTTTGCGGACGCGGTACCTGCGACGACAAGGGCCAGCTCTTTGCCCATGTGAAAGGCCTGGAAGCGGTTCTGGAAACCTCCGGTTCCCTGCCGGTGAATGTCAAGATGGTCTTCGAGGGCGAGGAAGAAACGCACTCGGTGAATCTGCCGAAATTCATCCGCAAGAACAAGAAATTGCTCAAGGCCGACATCGTTGTGGTCTCCGACACGGCTCAGTTCAGCAAGACGCTGCCGGCGGTGACTTTCGGGCTGCGCGGAATCGCCTCGGTGGAAGTCTTCGTCGACGGTCCGAACCGCGACGTGCACTCGGGGTCCTTCGGTGGCGCCATCACCAACCCGGTCAACGCCCTTTGCGCCATGGTCGGACAGTTGCACGACAAGAACGGCAAGGTCGCCATCCCCGGTTTCTATTCCGGCGTCAAGGCTCCGGGCAAATGGGAGCGCGCCCAGTACAAAAAAATGCCTTTCAGCGAGGCAGCCTATAAGAAGAGTCTGAACATCCCCGCCGTGGCCGGCGAAAAGGGCTTCACGACCTTCGAGCGCCAGTGGGTCCGTCCCACCTGCGACGTCAACGGCATCACCGGCGGTTACCAGGGCGAAGGGGCCAAGACCATCATCCCGGCCAAAGCTTCCTGCAAGATCACCATGCGTCTCGTGCCGGGTCAGGACCCGAAGGATATCTGCGACAAGATCGAGAAGTACCTCAAGCGTATCGCCCCGAAATCGGTGCGCCTCAAGGTCGACAAGCACGGCGGCGCCAAAGCCTGTGTCATACCGACTGACAGCGCCTGGCTGGATGCCGCCAAGGAGGCCATCAGGATCGGCTTTGGCAAGCAGCCGGTATTCATGAAAGAGGGCGGTTCGATTCCGATCGTCAACGATTTCAAGGAGATCCTCGGTCTGGATACCTTGCTGATTGGTCTGGGTCAGAACGATGACAACATCCACTCGCCCAACGAGCGTTTCCGCGTCATTGACTTCGAGCGCGGTTGCCGTACGGCGGCGGCCCTGGTGTTCGAACTGGCCAAAGTGAAAGCCTGATGGATCTCGGAATAAACGGCAGGAAGGCGCTGGTAACCGGCGCCTCCGCCGGGCTGGGGGCGGCGGCGGCGATGGCTCTGGCCGCAGAAGGGGTCGAGGTGGTAATCAACAGCCGCGATGTCGCCCGGCTGGAGTCCACGGCCGCGGCTATCGCGAAGAAAACCGGTTTGACGCCGCGCATAATCCCCGGTGATCTCTCGGATGCAGGCGATATTTCTCGCGTGGTGAAAGAAGCCGGCCCGGTTGATATCCTTGTCTCCAATTCGGGCGGTCCACCGCCCGGTGACTTTTTGGATCAAACGGAGGAAGCCTGGGCGCAGGCGACCGACCTGGTTTTTTCCGCCGCCCGCAGGCTTACCCGGGGGGTGCTTCCCGGCATGCGCGAACGTGGGTGGGGGAGAGTGATTTACATTACTTCCGTGGGTGTTCTCGAACCGATTAACACCCTCATCCTTTCCAATGCCTGCCGGGCTGCCGTTACCGGGCTATGCAAAACGCTCTCGAATAATTACGCCGGTGAGGGGATTACCTTCAACTGCGTCTGTCCGGGTTATACCGCGACGGAAAGGCTCATGAATCTGGCCCGGCAGCAGGCCGAGACATCGGGGAAGACTCCCGAGGATGTCATCGCAGGTTTCGGGTCCGCGATACCCGTTGGGCGTGTCGGACAGCCCGGTGAACTGGCGGCCACGATTGCCTTTCTGGCCGGGGAACAGGCGGCCTTCATTACCGGCGCCTCGATTCCCGTTGACGGTGGGCACCATCACTCACTGCTGTAAGGGCAGGAACCGCGCGGTAGCCGGTGCTGTTTACCACGCTATGCGATTGTGTTTACCAGCGGCGGCGTCCGGCCGGAAAAGCTCCATTAATCCGGGACGTGAGGAAATATGGCGGTAGCCGAGTCCTCCAGCCGATCACCCGAGACACGCACGGCGGCCGCGCTTGTGCCGGCAATGGTTGTTCTGCAATTGACCGGTTCCATGGCGTACCCCATCGCCAAGTACGGCCTGGCCATCATAGAACCTTTTACTTTTGCTTTTTACCGGTTTGTGCTGGCCTCGGTGGTGCTGATGGCTATCACGCTTCTCAAAAAACATGACCGCCCGGTCGAGCGCCGCGACTTCGGGCGCATCGTCCTGCTGGGTGTCCTCATTATTCCCTTCAATCAGACACTCTTTCTGGCCGGACAATCATTGACGGCCGCCGGGCATGGCGCCCTTCTTTTTGCCACTACGCCCATCTGGGTGTTCGTTCTGGCGCTGTTCCATTCTCAGGAAAAATTTCGATGGCGTCGTGCGGTTGGTATTGCCATGGCCTTCGTCGGGGTTGCTGTGGTCATGCTGGCGGGAGCGTTGGAGGTCGGTACCCGGTACCTGTTCGGAGATCTTATCCTGCTGGTCTCGGTCCTTGCCTGGGCCTGGTACACCGTATTGGGAAAGCCCCTGGTGGTGAAATACGGTGCCCTGCGCACGACTGCTTACGCTCTCACGGCCGGGTCGATCCTGTACTTTCCGTTCGGCTTGTACCGGGCGATTGTCTTCGACTATTCGCAGGCGACCCCGGCGGCTTGGGGATCGGTGGTCTACATGGCCATTGGCCTCTCGCTGGTTGTCTATGTTCTGTGGTACTGGATTCTCAAGTACTGGGAGGCCTCCCGTCTGGCGGTCTATCACAACGTCCAGCCCATCCTGGCCTCGATCGTGGCTTGGTTCTGGCTCGGCGAATCGCTGGGTCTGTCATTCATCGTGGGTGGCTCCATAGTCATTCTGGGAGTCATCATCGCCGAGATCCGAAACCCGATGAGGGGTTTTCCGCACAAATAAATAAGCGCCGTCGGTCAAACGGCGCTTAACGGAGGTCAAAAAAGCGTCTGTGTCCAGCAGTACGCTCAGTTGAGTTCGGCTTTGACGCTACCTTGCTGCAGGAGCGTCGAATACTCATCAGGGTTGCGGAGCACATCAACCGCCTTCAGGACGGCCTTGTCGGTCTTGAGAATCAACTCGGAGTAAACACCGGTCTGGCCGACAATCGCCGAGAGGATCTCGCGCTTGATGGCGTCCTTAATGTAATCCAGGGACTTATCGAAATCGTCTATTTTTTCATGTACGATCAGGCTTTCCAGGCTGTCGAGCGTCGCGGCGAATAGCTCCATCTTCTCGGGGTCATCGGCAATCGACTCCCGCAGATCCTCGAGCGATACCTGCAGAGAGGTCTTGTAGTCAAAGTCGCGTTTTGCGACAAAGGCCCGGAATCCATCGACTATCTCCGGCGTGATTTCGACGGTGGGGGGGACGTCCGGGTTGTCGGATACATATTGGATGGCGAAGTCGAAGAACATCGACTGCCGCTCCATATTTATCTCGATGGGTTTGTAGAGCTCGGCTTCATGCTCGATATCCGGCACGATGCCGCCGCCGCCGTACACAATGCGGCCGCCGTTGGTGTGGTAAATTTCCTTATCGGAAACTTCAAGCGAGTCCGTTCCCTCTTCGGCATCGGTCTCGGCGAGCAAGTCCGCCCCGGCCGCATGCTGTTTTTCCTGTTTTTCCGGCTTCTGGATACAGCGCCCGGAAGGTACATAGTACTTGGCCGTGGTGAGTTTCAGGGCCATGGAACCGTCGTTGCTGATCGGGAAAATCTGCTGGACAAGTCCCTTGCCATAGGTTGTGGAACCGAGGATCAGACCGCGATCCCAGTCCTGGACGGCGCCCGCAACAATCTCCGAGGCGGAGGCCGTACCCTCGTTGACGAGGATGACCAGCGGTTTGTCCGAAAACAGGGGCGGCCGCTCGGAATAGTAATGCCTCTCGGTCGAGGCGTAACGGCCCCGGGTATAGACAATTTCCCTGCCCTGCTCCAGGAACAGCTCCGCCGTCTCTTTGGCCTGGTCGAGCAGACCGCCGCCGTTGCTGCGCAGGTCGAAAATGAGGGCCGAGACATTCTGGTCCTCGAGCTCACTGATGGCCTGCCTCAGTTCGTGGCTGGTCTCTTCAGCAAAACGCGAAAGACGAACGTAACCGATATCAGTTCCGGGGATAATGCCCGCGAAGGGAACTGACTTGAGTTCGATTACGGCCCGTTCGACTTCGAATTCGAGTAGGTCGGCGATGCCCTTGCGCTTGATCATCAGGATGACCGAAGTCCCCGCCTCGCCTCGCATAAGCTTGGCGCCATCGGAGGTCTTCATGCCTTCCGTAGAGTTACCGTCGATTTCCCAGATTACATCGCCGGCGCGCAGGCCCTTGCGATAGGCCGGGGTGCCTTCTATCGGGGCGACGATTAGGATCCGGTCGTCACGCGAATCGATCTGCATCCCCAGGCCTTCATACTTGCCGTGGGTGGATTCCATCAAAGCATCGTAGGACGATTTCTCCATCAGGACCGAGAAACGGTCCAGATCGGAGAGCATGCCCCGGATACCGGCTTTGATGATCTCTTCCGTGTCGACCTCTTCCATATACTGATTCCTGATATTGAAAGCAGTTTTGGGAAGGATCTTTACATCGCTCAGAAAACTATCGTTTTTCTTCGCCTGCGATTCACCGTCGTCGGTGGGGACCTCGTCAGTATTGATATGTACGGTATCGGCCCAGAGAACCGGTTCCGTCGAGGCCTGGGTCTGCAGGGCCTCACTGGAGCCGACAAACCAGATCAAACCGAGAGCAAAGACTGTTATCGCAACAAGCTGGACAGTGTAGCGAACCATTAAAAACCTCCGTTCGTGCATATAGAGTCACCCCCAAAGTACCGTAAAAACGCCTCTTGTCAAGTAGAGCCCTCTACGGCGGAGCTTTTGTATCCTACTGTAGAATATACGGTTATATGCCTGTAATGGTTGCCTGTCCGAGCGCGGTAATATCATTGCGAGCATTTAACCTCGTGCTTATTATATGCTTAGCCATGCGATCGGGACGAAACCGGTAAGCTTTTTTTATGCGAAAATCATTGGCCTGGTTGCCATTACAGTTAAGATACTACCCGGTATCGGGTTGTCTGAGAATTACGGCACCGGTGCTCAAAAAAAAGTGCATTTCGTGAGCATTTGTGTATCTTGGTAAACATATGATACGAGCCTCAAAGCACCTTCTGCCGTGGTTTCTCAACCTTCTCCTGCCCGGGTTGGGGCATATGTACTGGAAAGAGTATGCCTTTGCCGTCTTCATTTACCTGGTTATGCTGCTGGCTTCGGTTCTATATGTGGCCACTTACTTCATTACGATCTCGGGGCTGGTTCAAACCATCATGCTCGGTCTGCCGGTGCTGTTTTACCTGTTTACCTTTCTCGATCTTTACAGGACCTCCGGCCTGAAGGCTTCGATGGTATCGCGGTCCCGCCGGGCGGTATGGCTGCTGCTTGCGATAGGAATTCTCTATCAACTGGTTTTACCGGTGTCACCGTTTAATTTCGCCCTCCGCAATCGGCCGGAGATTTTCGAACTCGAGAGCAACGGCTTCGCCCCGATTTATTCGCGGGGGGATTTGCTCTCAGCCGACAGGCTGGCCTATCGAATGGACGTCTTCTTTCTTGACCGCCCCATATTCCACACCCTGCCGGCGCGCTACGACATTATCCGCTTTGAAGGCGCGGATGGTCGCAGGCGCACCGGAATTGTGGTGGGCCGGCCCGGGGAAGACATCGAAATCGTCGACGGCGTAATCGTCACCGGTGGAATGCCGGATCTCGATGGCCCCCCTTCAGGTATCTTTCTGGCCGGGAACCAGCCGCCGACACTTGTTCCTCAGGGATCTCTGCTGGTAGCTGAACTGCAATTGAACTCCATCACTAACGTGCACGAGGTGCCCTTCGCTTCGCTCGTCGGCAGGGTCGAAAGGATTTTCTGATAATGATTCGTAACCTGATATTCGATCTGGACGGAACCCTGATCGACTCGTCGGATGGTGTCGTGGAGGCGGTCAATTACTCGCTCAAAAAGATGAACCAGCCGGAACAGCCGCCGGAGATAATCAAAACCTATATCGGATACCCGCTCTCGAAGATGTATCCGGATTTCACGGATGCGCCGCTGGACGATTTGTACCGGCATTTCCAGGTCAGGGCGGCCGAGACCGTCGTTGCCTCGACCGTGCCGCTTGCGGGCGTGGTCGAAGTATTGCACGATTTAAAGGAGCGGGGATTTACGATGGCCGTGGCCACCACGAAAATCACGAAACACATTAACGGCATCATCGACAAATTCGGCTGGCGTGGTTATTTCTCGGCGCTGACGGGCGGCGACGAAGTGAGCCAGGTCAAACCCGATCCAGAGGCCTTCCGGCTGACCCTCTCCCGCATGGGTGTTGAGTCCGGTGAGACGATGGTAGTGGGGGACACCGTCAATGATGTGCTCGCCGCGAAGGCGATACCGATTGCCGTCACCGCCGTCCATTCGCCCTACGGTGGCCTCGAGCGCCTCCTGGCTTCGAAACCGGATCACTTTATAGAAGGCCTGGTGAAATTGCCCGGCCTGCTGGACGAAGTCTCGGAGCTGTAAGCGGTGACCTCGTTCGTTCTTAAGGTGTGTCCCCGAGGGGCAAAAGGCTTTACTTTTATTTTCCGCATGGTTTAATTGACCAGACCGGGCATTTCCCGGCACAGTGTTATGCAATAAAGGAGGTACTATAATGACCGACCCACGCGTTGAGAGACTGGCCAAGGTGCTGGTTCACTATTCACTGAAACTGAAAAAAGGACAGCTTCTTAAGATCGTTGCGGAAGTGCCGTCCCTGCCGCTGGTTGAAGCTGTTTACAGGGAGGCCATTGATCTCGGAGCCGTGGCGTATACGACCCTGCGGGTGCCCAATAACGATGAATATGCACTAAAGCATTGCAGTGACGCCCAGCTGAAGTTCATTGCTCCCTGGGCTCGACAGGAGATCCGCAAGATCGACGCGTACCTGGGTATCTGGGGTTCTTCCAATACGCGTTACCTGTCCACGGTGGATCCGAAGAAGATGGTGGCGACGCGCAAGGTTCAAAAACCGATCATGGATGTTTTTTACAAGCGCCACGCCGCCGGAGAACTCCGCTGGTGCGGGACCCAGTTCCCGACCCTGGCCGATGCCCAGGAAGCGGATATGTCCCTTTCCGACTATGAGGATTTCGTTTATAGGGCCGGGCATGTTCATGCCGGTGATGCGGTCAAGCACTGGAAGAAGGTCTACAGAGAGCAGCAGCGCCTGGTCAAGATCCTCAACCGGACTGATCGGCTGCACATTGAAGGGGAGGGCACCGACATCAAGATGCGGGTAAAGGGCCGCAAGTGGGTCAACTGCGCCGGCGAAGAGAATTTCCCCGACGGCGAAATCTTCACCGGTCCTATTGAAGACACCGTCGAAGGCAAGATCCACTTCAGCTTCCCGGCCGTATACGGCGGGCGCGAGGTGGACGATGTGCGACTGGAATTCAAGAACGGCAAGGTCGTCAAAGAAAGCGCCGGCAAGAACCAGGAATACCTGACGGCCATGCTCAACATGGACAAGGGCGCCAGGTTCGTGGGCGAGGTAGCCATCGGCACCAACTACGAGATCAAGAAGTTCTCCCGCAATATCCTCTTTGACGAGAAAATCGGCGGCACCTGTCACATGGCAGTCGGCAACTCGATCGTTGAATCGGGCGGTCTGAACAAAAGCGGTCTGCACTGGGATATGATCTGCGATTTGAAAAAAGGCGGCCGCGTGACAGCCGACGGTAAGGTGGTTTACCGCAACGGAAAATTCACCATTTGAGCCAATCGGTTCTGAGCATAGAAAAACCGACGCCGGATTTGGCGTCGGTTTTTTTAATTCCGAAGGATCTGTGTTACGGTGTCGGTGGCGGGGGACCCTCGTTGAAGAAATAGTCCACGAGGTATATCAGGTCGGCAATGTCGTAGGCCAGGTTATCGTCGATATCTCCGGCCTGCAGGCATACCGGCTTCGGGCCAAAGGTGAACATGTAGTCCACCAGGTAAACCAGGTCGGAAATGTCAATGATCAGGTCGCCGGTCAAATCGCCCCGGATAACGAATCGGGTGGATACCGTGCCGGTGTTGATGACCGGCTCATAGGTCATATACTTTGATGATACGGCGAGGACTTTTGGTTCCAGGGCCGAGTCCACGACATTGGCAATGCCGCCATAGGCGTAGGGGTTGAGCGTGAAATAGAGCTTCATGATTTCGCCGGAGCCTGCTTCCAGGGCAGGTGAACCGCCACCGTCGTCGGCCCACATATCGTAGGCATAGCGGCGTGAGACCGGACTGCTGACCACTTTCTGCATGTGCTCGAAGTAAGCGGTGCGTGTACCGAGCTCAGCGGAATCGAAGGTCATGGGCAGGTTATCTTCAAATTTGAAGGGAACGATCAGTCTTTCCAGAGGCTGGCTGTTGACCATGTTTATCGACATGACAACCTGCTTGCCGGCATAGGCCGAATCCGTCTCGAAGGTTACGGTATCGCCGAGCAGAGCAATATAGGCCGGTTTGACGTCGGTCATAGAACCCAGGGAACTCTCGATTGTCAGCGAGACATCATAAAGGCCCGGTTCGGTGAAAGTATGCGTGGGATTTTGAACCGAGGCCGAATCACCGTCGCCGAAGGACCAGACCCAGGTACTCGTGGCCAGGGAAGAGCTGTCATAGAATTGCACGGTGGCCGGCGCTTCGCCCATAACATAGTCGGAGTAGAAGTGTGCGCCCCAGGTCAGGGCGGCATTGACATCGATCAATCCCCAGCCGATATCATTGTTCGGATCGGCCGCGTTGCCGGCGGTCTCCATTAGGGCCAGTCGTATCCACTCGGGTGAATAGTCCGGTTTGGCCTGGACCAGAAGGCAGGCGGCGCCGGCTACCAGCGGGGTCGAGAGAGACGTGCCGCTGACCGTGGTATAGGAGGCATCGGAAGAAGACGAGGCGCAAAAGGTGGATACACCCTGGGCTACGACTTCCGGCTTAATGCGGCCGTCGGCCGTGGGGCCGCGCGATGAGAAGCTGGCCAGTTGATTAGTGGAATTGACGGCGCCGATGGTCAGTATATCGAAAGCATCGGCCGGTGCGCCGATCGTCTGGGGGAGAGGTCCGTCATTAGCCGCCGAGTTGCATACCACGATGCCCATCGAGGCGGCCATGGAGGCGACAATACTTGTGACCGCCGTCACTCCGTCCAGGTCCGACACGCTGTAGCCGGTGCCGTCATCCCAGGACATATAGCTCAGGGAGCTGGTAACGACGTCGGCGCCGAGCGAATCGACCCATTCCAGGGCGGCAACCCAGTTGTCCTCTTCAACCTGCGTTTCCGAACGAACATCCTCGGTCTTGCACAGTATGAAATTGGCGCCATAGGCCGGCCCGTAAATCGTACCTTCGACATGCCCGCCGGAGGTCGACCAGATATAGGTGCCGTGATTCCACTGGCTCGACCAGTCAACACCCTCGTTGGCGGTGTTGCCGTCGTCGAAAATGAAATCGTGCTCGGCCAGAACCCGCCCGTCATTATAATGGCTAGCGAAAGCCTGGTGTGACTTGCGGAAGCCGGTGTCGAAAATGGCCAGCGTCACCCCCGCGCCGCTGAGACCTTTCTGGTGGGCCTGGTCGACGTTTATCATCGTCAACTGGTTCGCAGAAGATCCGTAATTGAGAACATCCGCCGCAAGCGACTGATTCGGCAGGTCATCGGGGCGAACCGACTGGGCCTCAAGGGGGCGGTGCTTGCCCGTTACTACCGGGCGCACCCGGGTGACGAAACCAAGCGCCTGGACGGCATCAAGAGCCTCTACCGGGACTTCGAAACTGGCCGCGTTGAGCCAGCGCGACTCCCGCCGCAGTTTCCCTCCGAGGCTGCTAATACTATTGATATACTCATTGTTCACAGGCAGGTCAGCAAAGACTATGTGGTCAAGCCCTACCTTGGCGCGACGTTGCATGGCTCGGTCGGTGAAAGAAACCGAGGCGGCCTTCTCCCTGAAACGGTCGTTGTCGGTGAATCCTTTGTCAGTGAAATAAACCCAGACTTTTACGACCTCACCGTCGCGTACGATCAGGGCGGTCCGGGTCGCCGACGACAGCGGGCTTTCGGCTCTGGGGATGACGACCGCCTCTTCCACCAGATACGGCGAGACCCGTTCCGAAGCGGCTTCGGCGGGTACAAACGAAAAAACGGCGGCAATTATACAAAGTGTGAGGAATGATGTCAGTGTCCTGAAGGCAGAATTCATTCTCGTGGTTTCCTTTCAAGGATGCGTCTGTGATTAGTATTACTTATCGTAAGACCTGTTGTATATATGAAGTTATGTCATATCTCGATTTAGTCAACGTCAAATTGTCATCTTCCCATCGGGTATTGGCCGGTTCCCACACTTTTAATCGCCTCAGACGCTCATTTGTTCCTTGGATTGATTTTCGGCCATCTTGCCGGCGAGTATAAACATCTATAGAACAATCTTTTAACCGGGAAGACCGGAGGACCGCCGATCCGTTGTCCGGCAGGCACACCGTTCGCTATATGAATTGCAGAAGATAGACAGATGTCCCGGTCGGGTCCGGTTGGTTTAGCCGAGCGTGCCGGTGAGATATCGGATAACCTTATCGTAACAGGTGGCAAAATGAAGCCAAGATTACTATCACAGCGCGGAATCACCTTGCTGGAAATAATATCCACGGCCGTTATCGTGAGCATCGTTGCCGCCATGGCCGTTCCTCGGTTCCAGGTGGCCTTCGAAAGAACCAAATTCCGGGGCGTCAACCGAGATATCGTTTCCAGCCTCAGGCTGGCCCGTTCCATGGCCATCACCGACAAATCCCAGTATGGCGTCTATTTTGACGGTTATGACGGTGTGATCACAGTTTTCAAGGATTCCATAAGCCCGGCCGGGTACACTTTTGATGCCGGCGACCCGGTTATCCGCAGCGATACTCTGCCACCGGAAGTTTCTTACATGCATACGGATGTGGTCAATGACGTGATCACCTTCAGCGCGAACGGCTCGGCAGCCTTCAATGGGGGAGGCAATGTCGGTACCCACGGCTACCTTTCCAACGGCTCTATGACCGAGTATTTCCACAATATACTCAGGTCGACCGGACGAGTAAGATCATATACGGACTGGGAAGAATGGGCGGAAAGTCACGATCCCTATTATGAGGATCAAGGTTAGAGATCCTTTTCTACGGCTTCTCATCCTCCCTGCCGGCCCTCTCTCTGTTCGAGAGAGGGCTTTTTTTGTGCACAAGTGAACCGGCCATAAATACTTAAAGGTTCGAGGTAAAGATCTAAACCGTGTTTTCCGATATTATGGTGTAACTGAGTTCGTAACTGAGACCATAGACCCGATCAAAAACGCCGGGATTGGGCTAAAATTGATTGGCAATGTTAAATGAGATCGGGAATGGTCGATACTTTAACAATGAATAAGAGAACTCTGAAAAATATAGCTGAAGAGTGACCAATGCTGTTTTCACACGGAAGCAAAAGTACAGTCGGGCTGGACATCGGTGCCAGTTCCATCAAGCTCGTGAAGCTCGATCATGGTAAAACAGGTCATTCCGTGTCCGCTATCGGGATACGTGAATTACCGCCGGAGGCGATTGTCTCCGACGAAATCCGTGATCGAGAGGCCGTGATTTTCAACATCCAGTCTCTGATTGACCAGACTGATCCCAGGATAAGGGATGTTGTCGTGTCGATTTCTGGCCATGGTGTTATCACCGACCGTTTCACGATTGATAAGAAGACGGGCGCCGAAGCCGAGCAGGCCATCCTGTTCGAAACCGAGCAGAGAGCGCCGTTCGATGTCGATGATGTTTCGCTGAGTTATCACATCATCAAAGTCGATGAAGAGATCAACAAAATGGATGTGCTCCTGGTTGCGGCCAGAAAGGAGTACCTGCAGGTATACCTGCAGTTGATTGAGGACTGCGGGCTTCGTCCGGTTGTCGTCGATGACGACGCCCTGGCGATTTTCAATGCCTACGAGCAGAACTATGAGGTTGATCCTTCACGCGTGACGGCCCTGGTCAATATCGGCCACGATGTGACCAACATCACTTATATGGCGGAGGGCCTTTATCACGCCACCCGCGACGTCTCCTCGGGGACCCGGGAGATTTATAACGCCATCCAGAAGGAATTCCGGTTGAATCCCGAATTGGCCACCAAGGCCATCAAGGGCGAGATGGCCGACTCCATCGATCAGGATATGCTCAAGGCGACGATAATTTCTTCCACCGATGAGCTGTTGTCGGGCATTGATCTGGCCTTCTCGTATTTCAAGTCGCAGGCCAAGTTCGACAACATCGACTGGATCGTTCTCTCCGGCGGTGGCGCCCTGGTGCCGTATCTGCCCGAGTTCCTCCAGTCGCGCCTGGCCGTGCCGCTGGAAATAGCCAACCCGCTCCGCAATATCGATTACGACCCGGAGTTGTTCCAGTATCTCCAACCAGAAAAGATCGCACCCCTGCTGACCGTCTCGGTCGGCTTAGCGTTGCGGAAGGTGAGGTAAGTTCTGATGATAGAAGTCAATTTACTTCCCAAGGAATATCTCAAGAAGTCGTTCGATTTCTCTTTTGGCAAGACCGGTCTCTATGCCGTGGCGGCCGCTGCGGCGGTGATCGTTATGCTCATCGGCATAACCTTCTACCAGAAGTACGAGATCAGCCAGCTTGACGAGAAAATACAGGCGGGTCGCAGGCGCGCCGCGATGCTGCAAAAGGACATTCAGATCGTGGAAGCCCTTGAGGACGTTAAGGGAAAAATAACCAATCGTATGTCGGCCGTCGAGAAACTTGATCGGCATCGTTCCGTTTGGGTGCGAGTCCTTGAGGAAACCGCCCGGAACGTGCCGGAGTATGTCTGGCTGGCGCGATTCAAAGAAGGTGACGGCTCCGGAGCGAAGACCAAAGGCAAAGCGGACACGTTAAGCGCGCCGCCGCCAGGGGATATGATGAGCCGTCCGGCCGAAGTGGAAGGGTACGCCTTTTCGCTCAATGCCCTCGCCGCCTTCATGATCAATATGATGAGATCGGACTACTTCGACGATGTTGAATTGGTCTCTTCCAATGAGATGGAGTTCGAAGATCATAAGGCATACAATTTCGTCCTGACCTGCAATCTGCATTACCTCTCGGATGAAGAGAGTCGCGGCAATATCGCTCAGGTTGAGGGCGGGACGGACGCTAAAACAGCCACCAGTCACAAAAGCTTAAACTAGGGACTCACCGTTATGGACTTTAAAGACGCAAAAACGCAGAAAATAGCCCTCGGGGTCCTGGCGTTCTTTATTGTGGTCTACTTCTGGTATTCTCGAGCCTACACTAATTACGATAACCAGTTGACCAAGAAGAGCCAGGAGTTCGAGAAGATCACGACTGACCTGCGTCGGGTGGAACTCAAAGCAAAGTCCCTGGATGCACTCAAGGTCGAGTATCAGGATCTGCTGGAGCGCTATCACGCTATCGAGGCCCTGTTACCGGAGGTGAAACAGATTCCCTCCTTCCTGGTGCAGTTGCATACGGCCTCGTCGCTGACAGGAACCCGTATCACCGGTGTTCAGCCGCTCCCGGTCAGCAGCGACCAGTTCTATAATGTGGCTTCATTTGAATTGAAAATGACCGGTACCTATCACGACTTCGGGAAGTTCATAAGCTATGTGGCCAACTACCCGTTCATAGCTAATGTCTCAGATATGGATATAACGGCTATGAATGTGGCCATTTCCGAAGCCCAGGCGGAACAGGAATCGCAGGATATGAGTAAACCCGAGACCATAGCTGCCGTCTTCACGCTTTCGACATACTATGTCAAAGAAGGCGAGAGACTCCAGGAAATCGAAATATAGGAGGTGAGGAGATGAGAAAATCAGCCTGTCTACTCTTTGTCGCTGTTCTCCTCGCCGCTTCGGTGACGCTGGCCGCTTCGCGTGTCACCAACGTCGAGATGAACTTCGAAAACGGAAACACAGCCGCACGGGTTGATATCGACGGCACGGTGCGGTTTACGCACCAGACCGAGGTTGCCAGGGACGGTCGCCCGTTCCGGGTTATCGTCGATATTCTGGCTGCCACGCATCACCTGGGTCGGAAGGAATTTATCGACCTGCCGTCATGCGTTATCAGCGGGATTCGCACTAGCCAATACTCGGTGAAGCCCGAACAGGTTGTGCGCCTCGTTTTTGATATGCAGCATGAAACCGTGTACCGGGTCCAGTCCGATGCCAAATCGGTAACGGTGGTATTTCCGGACAAGACCGCCCAACCCTTCGCGGCCTGGTCGTCTTCAGCCTGGCTGGCCACTCAGGTCGATAATGCTTCGGCGCCCACGGTAACGGTAACTGCACCGAAGAGCCCCGTCGCCAAGGTGGACGAGAAAGCCAAACCGTCAGAAAAGACGGCCGGCGAATTGAATGCCGCCTTTGACCGCGACCGGCAACTGAGCCTGGTCGGTAAGACCAAGTCATCGAAACCCTCCGTGTCGATACCGGCCATGGTTTCGTCCGACGAATTTTACGGTCCGGTTTTCGAGCCGGATGATCCCGTGGCGTCCGAAGCCGCCAGCCTCGACCCCGTCGAGCAGAAAGCTCCGGTGAAGAAGGCTGCCAAGCCGGTGACCGTGGCTGTCACGCCTCCTGCTGAGAAAAAGCAGGAAGCGACAAAGCCCGTACAGGAAAAGCCAAAAGAACCTCTGAAGTTCAAAAACACCGGTACCTGGGCGGACCAGCTCGGCCTCAATGATCGTGAAAAACTGCCGGTCGTTGTCGCTGCGCCGGAGACTATAGAGCCTCCAAAAACTGAAAAACCGGTCGTGATTGCAGCGGTCGAACCCGAACCGCAGAAAACGGTCCCGGCAAAACCGGCCGTCAAGCCGACTACGAAGGCGAACACCCCGAAGGTTCAGACCCCGAAAGCCGAGCCTCAGAAGGCCGTAACGAAACCGACCGCCTCCGACCCTAAGAGCACGTCTTCCGAGGTGAAGCAGGCACCGGAGAAAGCTCCGGTCGAAAAGGATCCGTCGACCGAATCCCGGACCTCGCGTTTCCGCCGGACGCCCGCCTTTGCGAAGAAGATAAAGGGCACCATGGTGGCCGAGTTCCCGAAGCGCCTGCTTATGAAATATCGGGCCACGGACCGCCGCGACCCGTTTGAGACTCTCATCAATGACGCCAAGGTTTACAGCAGCCCGGTGGAACAGCGCGTTCCCAATGTTGAGGGCCTGCGCCTGGTCGGTATCATTGAATCATCCACCGGCGCCAACAGCGCTCTCTTCGAGGATACCGACGGTTACGGTTATATTCTCAACGGCGGCGACCGGGTGCAGAAGGGCTATGTCCTTCGCGTTGAAAGCGACAAAGTCTATTTCCAGATATTTGAATACGGATGGAGCCGCACAGTTGCCCTCCGCATTGAGGAATAAGAAAGGCAGGTACTTTAGATGTCTCTGAAGATTATTAACAAAAAAAGCCTTCTGGTGGGTCTGCTCATGATCTTTACGGCATTCGCCGTGACGATGGCGGCCGATGAGGTCGCGGACCCGAATACGCCCATCAAGAACCTGCAGTTCCAGTCGGCTGATATCAACTCGGTGGTGACCTTCCTGTCGGATTACGGCGGTGTCAATGTCGTCATCGATCCCGACGTCAAGGGAACCGTTACGATCAAGCTGCACAATGTGCTGTGGCGTGACGCCCTCGATATTATCGGCCGGACCTACAACCTTGCCGTGGTTGACGAGGAGGAGGGCTACATTAGAGTCGTCCCGCTCAAGGCCTATCGGGATGAGTTGATGGAGAACGAAAAACACCGGTCCGATCAGCAGAAGCTCGTGCAGTTGGATACCAAGATTATCAAGATCTCCAATTCCACGTCTGGCGATATCGTGCTGGCCGTCAAGTCGCTCATGAGTGATCGCGGGCAGGTGACCGCCGATTCGCGCTCAAACTCAATCATCATCCAGGATGTGCCCGAGAACATGCCGACCCTGCTGAAATATATCGCCGAGCTGGACAAACCGGCCCGGCAGATCAAGATTTCCGCCCAGCTTCTGGAAATCTACACCAGCGACCTCGAGGAACTTGGGATTGACTGGTCGGCGGGCGGTACCTATGTCACCGAATCCGGTCGCGAGATCCAGCAGACGGGGGAGATCAGCGCCAATGACGTCAGCAAGGCGGCCATTAGCTACTCCGTAACGGCGCTGCAGCACGGCTATGACGTCACCGCCATGGTGGATGCGCTGGTGTCGGACGGCAAGGGCAAGATCATAGCCCACCCGGAAATTACGACCATCGACAACCACGAGGCCAGAATTCAGATGGGCGCCAAGGTGCCCGTCAAGCAGTTCGACGATGCCGGCAATGTGGTTATCAAGTTTGAAGAAGTTGGCACGATGCTGACGGTAACGCCGCACATTACGGCCGAGAATCAGATTCTTATGCATCTTAAGCCGGAGCGATCGACATACCAGTACGATCCCAACGGCGTGATAATCAATACCTCCAACGCCGAGACCAACGTCATTGTTAGCAACGGTCAGACGGCGGTCATCGGCGGCCTCACCACCGAGGACGAGGATGAAGTTGAGTACGGTGTGCCGATTGTCAAGGATATCCCGATTGTCGGTATGCTGTTCAAGTATACCAGCAAGCGCGTCGACAGTCGTGACCTGGTGATATTCGTAACGCCGTCAATCGTCGAAGAAGATCTGGCCATGGGCGGCTTATAGCGCCCAGGGCAATATAGAAATTGAGGGAGGTCTTCCGGTTTGTCCGGCGGGCCTCCCGCCTTTAGCGGGCTATGAGCGCGCACACAGGGGTTTCGAAGGAAATAAGTAAAAATGATAGAATCAGGAGAGGTCATGCTCAAAGTCAATAAGAGCCGCATGTCGCTGGTGATGATGGCCGCCGTTATGGTAGCTTTCGGGCTTTTGCTCATGATGGGATGCGACTCAAAAAGCAAGCTGGAGGAAACGGCTGTCGACGAAGTGACTATCACGGTCTCGGCCAGCCCATCCTCGTTCAGCGTCAACTCCACGACTATCGTGGAAGCCACGGTTGACGCCGGTGGTGCGGCGGTGGCGAATCGCACCGTCACCTTTGAGGTCACCCCGACCGACGCCGGCTACTTCACTCCCGAAACGGCGCTCACAGATGATGGCGGTGTGGCGGCCAGTGTTTTCACGGCCACGTCCATCGGCAACGTCCTTTTCTCCGTCA
Source organism: uncultured Ignavibacteriales bacterium (assembly GCA_964630485.1). GTDB lineage: Bacteria > Zixibacteria > MSB-5A5 > GN15 > FEB-12 > JAJRTA01. The sequence continues at coordinate 18,760 of CAZVUZ010000007.1, read as the reverse complement.
GCGCCGACCTCGGCGACGAAATTGCATCGACCTCGGTGGGAGCGGAAGTTACGGCAACACAGCAGGTGGGTAGCGGCAATATCGATATCGCCGTGACGCCAAGCCTGCTCCTGGCCAGCGGTGCCGATACGGCCACCGTGACCGTCGCGGTTCGCGATGCCTTCGGTCAGCCGGCTCCCGACGAGACACTGGTCAAATTTACCGCCGGTGAAAAGTTCGTCGATCTCGATGGCAACGGTTACTGGACGGCCGGGCAAGACTCCCTGGTCTCGGACGTGAATGCCAATGGCCAGTGGGATGCTTCCGGGTTCATACCTTCGACAGCGACCACTACCGGTGGCGAGGTTTCCGTCACTTTCATCTCCGGCAATGATGCCCAGACAGCCTACATCAAAGCCACTGTCGATGATAATGGCATATACGGAAGCGCCGAGGCCACCGTGCAGGTGTCTCCTGATGCTTCGCCAAACTTCATCTACCTGGCGTCCGATTCGCTCAGCCTGTCGGTAACTCAGACGGGCGGCGTAGAGATGGGCTGGTTGCGCGCCACCGTCTACGATATAAACGGCAACCCGGTGCCCGAGGGCGTCCCGGTGTCGTTCGTTATCACCGACGGCCCCGGTGGCTCCGAACACCTTGACGTCGTCGGTTATGGTCCCTACGAGACCGTCACCAACAGCCAGGGTGTTGCCTCGGCCTCGATTCACTCGGGTACCCGGTCCGGCACGCTACGTGTTCGCGCCCAATCCGATGCCGTTTTGTCAAACGCCGCCCAGATCCTGATTGCGGCCGGCCCGGCGGTGTATATCGTGGTCGGCGCCGAAGAATGTAATGTCGATTACTGGGACAATGTCGCGGAATACAATAACGTCGTCGCGGTTGTCTCGGACGTTTACCTCAACCCGGTCAATGATTCCACCGTGGTTTACTTCTCGACCGATGAAGGCACCATGGTTTCGCATCAGGAACGCACCGGCAATCAAGAGGGAATCGCCACCAGCAAATGGATCTCCGGTAACAACGTCGCTACGGCCAACGGCCGGGTGCTCGTCATTGCCGAGACCTCCGGTGGTACCGTCGTCGACACCTCGATGTTCTTCAACACCCACTTCCCGGATACTCTGATTGTCTCGGGAGTCCCCAGCTCGATTCTGGCTGACGGCAAGAGCAAGTTCTATGTCTGGGTGAGCGGTTACGATCTGAACGGCAATCCGGTCATCGGCGGCACCCAGTTCAATGCCGACGCCAACTACCTGATCGTGGGCGGCGGTTCGCTGGAAGACGGTTGCTTCGGGGCCAATGCCCGCGTCGAACTCCGCTCGGCGGTGTTGGATATGGACTACAGCGTTACCGGCGGCAACGATGACGGCATCGGCGCCGTGGACGTAGTTACCTATTGGCACGAAGCCGGTGCGGCGACATCGTTCACCGTTCTCATGACCACCGGTCCGGCCTTCTCTGGCAACTCCAGTATCAGTGTCCAGGGTGCGGCCGTAGGCGGTGAGGTGGCCAATTTCAACGTCGTCGTAAAAGACCGCTTCGGCAATCCGCTGGCCGACCATACGCTTAACATTACGGTTCCCTCCGGCACTCCGAGTCCGGCTACAGTAGAAACCAACGCCTATGGCGAAGCCTACTTCTCCTGGCTTGTCCCGGGCGCTCCCGGTGAATATCCGGTTGTGGCCTCCGATACCGACCCCCGCGGTGGTATCAATCTCGCCTACTCGGTGGTAGTCGAAGAATAGACGATCATTTATACAATTCTAGAGGCCGTCGAGCATTTCTTGCTCGGCGGCCTTTCTTGTTTCCGTGAATCCTGCCGGGCCAACCGGCGCCAATTTTCCCTTTTCATAGACACCTCGACAGCCTAAATTGCGGCATGAGACTTCCCGAACCCCGCGATATCATATCCAGTAAGTCCGTTTACCGGGCTTTCGAGAAAACCGCCCGGCAGCAGCCGCAGGCCGTGGCCCTCAAAGCCGAAGGCGGTCGCGGGCGGTTCTGGACCTATGCCGAGGTACTGGATTCGGTCAGGAGGCTTGCGGCCGGCCTTATTGAAGGTGGTTATATCGACGACCGAGGCGTCGGACTCCTTGCGGAGAATCGTCCCGAATGGCCGATTGCCTATCTGGCCGTGCTTGCCGCCGGGGGAACGGTGGTGCCCATCGACGCTAACCTCAAGGCCAATGAAATAGCCTACATCGTCGGTCATTCCGGCATCGGTGCCGCCTTTGTGTCGGGTAGACTCGAAGCCGGGCTCGAAGACGTGGGCGAGCACCTCAGGGTGATTTCCCTCGACGGGCAGGAACGGGACCAATATTGGAAAAAACTGCTGGATTCGACGCCGGGTGAGGTCGAGGTACCGTCTGATAAAGTGGCCGTGCTGATCTATACCTCCGGCACCACCGGCGCACCCAAGGCCGTGGAGCTGACACACCGCAATTTACTGGCAAACCTCGATTCTATCAGTAGATCAATCGTTTTCGGGTCCTCAGACACTTTCATGTGCATTCTCCCTCTGCATCACACCTTTGAAGCTACCTGCGGCTTTCTGACACCGCTTATCGCCGGAGCCACGGTTGTCTATGCCCGGTCTTATAAGTCGCGCGAGATAATCGAGGATATCACCTATAATCAGGCCACCGTCATGACGGGCGTACCCCTGATTTTCGAGAAAATGTATCACTCCTTCAAACGTCGTCTGAGCTCGGCTCCGGCTTCCAAACGGATTCTTTTCCAGGTCATGTACCAGGCGTCCGGCCTCGCCTGGCGGCTGGGTCGCAGGAGCGGCCCTAAGCTGTTTGGGAGTCTCAGGGAGAAGGCCGGATTGGGGTCGGTGCGAATGTTTGTCTCCGGCGGAGCGGCCCTTCCGAGCCACATCGGCCAGTTCTTCAATCTCATTGGTTTTGAGCTATTCCAGGGATACGGTATGACCGAGTGCTCACCGGTGATCTCCGTTAATCGTCCCGGTGAGATCGAATTCGGTTCGGTGGGACCCCCGATCAGGGGCGTGGAAGTGAGAATCGACAGTCCGGATGCCTCCGGCGTCGGTGAAGTGGTCGTCCGCGGGGATAACATCACCCCCGGCTATCGGGACAATCCGGGAGAAACGCGGAAACTCCTGCGCGACGGCTGGTGCTATACCGGGGACCTGGGTCACCTGCATCGCGGCCACCTCTGGATCACCGGCCGCAAAAAAAACGTCATTGTCTCCTCCGCGGGAAAGAACATCTACCCCGAAGAACTTGAGGAGAAGTTGTTGCAGTCTGACTATGTGCTTGAGTCGGTCGTCTTTGGCCGCAGGAAGGAGGGACGCCAGGGCGAGGAGGTCTATGCCCTTATCGTGCCCGACGTCGAACAGCTCCTGGCCGAGCACGCCTTTACGCCCGGCCATGCCGGGGACGAGAAACTGCAGGAAATTATCCGCGGCGTAGTCGGGCAGGTCAATGAGGAGGTCGCGGCCTACAAGCGCATCTCGTCTTTCGATATTCAGTTGGAAGAACTTGAAAAGACGTCATCTAAGAAAATCAAGAGATTCATATATGAGTAGTATCTCTCTTCGGCGGCGACGTCCGAAACGGCAGGTACAGTGGTGGTGGTAACCAGAGAAATAAAACTGCAGACGAGCGGCGCGGGAGATATCGTAGATATCTCCGGCGATATACGACGGATAGTCGCAAGATCGGGCGTAGACTCGGGCTGTGTCACGGTTTTTGTCCCCGGTTCCACCGGCGGCATCACGACTATCGAATACGAACCGGGTTTGCTCAGGGACTTGCCCGAGTTTATGGAGAAGCTGATTCCGTCGGACCGGACCTATAAGCATGACGAAACCTGGCATGACGGCAACGGTTTTTCGCACCTGCGCGCCGCTTTGGTGGGGCCCGATATTACCGTTCCTTTTGTGGGCGGCGAAATGACGCTCGGCACCTGGCAGCAGGTGGTGTTTCTGGAATTCGACAACAAGGCCCGTAGCCGCCGGATCATTGTGCAGGTGGTCGGCGAGTAGGGTCGCGATTGCCGGGACACTCACCGGCATGAAAACGAGGAGACAACGCCCATGAAGTTTAATCCGATACAGCGACACGGCGACAAATTGCGCCTGCTGGCCCAGACCCGACTACCCCTTGAGATTACGTACCTCGACCTTGACAATCATTTTGATATCATCGAGGCCATCAAGCGACTCGATGTGCGCGGTGCGCCGGCAATAGGCATTGCCGCGGCCTACGCCATGGCCATTGCCGTCCACCGGGCCGGACGTTGTGATCGCGGTTTTATCGATCAGGTCGCGGCCGACATCAAGTCGGCCCGGCCAACAGCGGTGAATCTCTTTTGGGCCGTCGATCGTGTTCTGGGACGGTTGGACGCATCCGCAGCAGATGGGCTCGATGAGACTCTGGCGCTGCTCTGGAATGAGGCCGAGGCCATCCACGAGGAAGACCGTAAAATGTGCGATAGTATCGGACGCCACGGTGCGGAACTCATAAATGATGGTGACACGATCCTGACTCACTGCAATGCCGGCGCTTTGGCCACCGGTGGAACCGGCACCGCCCTGGCCGTGATATACGCATGCTACCAGCAGCGCAAAAGGGTGAGCGTTTTTGCCGACGAGACCAGGCCGCTCCTGCAGGGAGCCAGACTCACCTCCTGGGAATTGCAGCAGGAGGGTGTCGATGTTACCCTGATCTGCGACAATACGGCCGGGATGTTGATGAAACAGGGTCGCATCGACCATGTCATCGTCGGCACCGACCGCGTGGCCGCCAACGGTGATGTGGCCAACAAAATTGGCACCTACTCGGTTGCCGTCCTCGCGAAACACCATGGCGTGCCGTTCTATGTCGCCGCCCCATCTTCGACCTTCGATGAAGGTACCCCCACGGGCGACGATATCAAAATCGAGATGAGGGCGGCCGCGGAGGTCACCGAGGGCTTCGGCAAACGAACGGCCCCGGAAGGAATTCCTGTGTACTCGCCCGCGTTTGATGTAACTCCTTGTGGGGTGGTTAGTTGCTTCATTACCGACGAAGGCGTTCGCCCGGGCGGGAGAATAGACGACTAATTGCTGCCCGAGCCCGGATGCCCCTCGATCGGAGTTTAATGTTGATCGGAAGTCTTCCGATATATAGGTATATCCACACGGTATTGGATAAGGAACTATGAGCGGAAGCAAGACATCAAGCCGAGCGCTGGCCAGGATTAATTACGATCTGTTCGAGCCGGAGAACATTGCCCCTCCGGCGCCCGCCACGCTGTATACATCCATACGCGAACATGCCCAGGCGACAGTAAGCCGGGAAGAGGTGACCCCGCCGGATGACGGCCTGCCATCGGTGGCCGAGCTCTATCGGATGTTTGACCAGTTCAATCTGATCTACTTCGGGGGGAAACTACCCCCGACGGTCATAGAATACTCGACGCGAATGCGTTCGGCAGGATCCTACACTCCCGGTCGGCGCCTGATTCGCATCGGTCGCAAATATCATGAGCTATTTCCGGGCGAGATTTCCGATACCCTCAAGCATGAGATGATACATATCGTTCACTTTCGCCACAACGCCGCCTTCAAGGCCGAGGCGGCCCGCATCGGCGCCTCTCTCAAAGCTCGGCCGCACCCGGATCTGCTCCGTCCCCCGAAGTACATTTATTTCTGTCCCGAATGCGGCCGCGAATATCCTCGCCAGCGACGGCTGCGCATGGCCTCATGCGGCTATTGCACCAAAGGAAAGAGTTTCGACTCCCGTTACAAGCTGCGGCTCAGGGAAGCTTGTCGCAAATAGCAGTCTCCGCGGCTCCGTTCAACTCCCGTTTCCCCAAAGTCAGATCCCGCCGGGCTTCATCGATAAGAGGAGCACAAATTGACAGCGCCCTCAGGCTGCCGGTTTTAGTAAATGCTGTGACGAGGCGCAGCAGCACCAACTGTGGCGCTTCCCGGCAACCGGTAACACGACCGGACGGCGACACGATCAGGCCGGCCCGTCGCGCAATATCGCGGGCGGCCTCGGACCCCACCACTGCGGCTTGTTCGTTCACGGCATCTTCAAAGAGTTTCTGATACGATTTCTGCACTTTTTTAGAACCCTCCGCCTAAATGGCTGTTGTCTCTATTATCGGAGCGCAACTTGCGATTCTGAATATCCGGCGGTGCGTCGGGAGGTCCTACTCGGGCGCTGTTCGGAGGATGTTCCCGAGGACGGATTTGTTGTCTGAATCATCAATGAAACTACACACAGGATTTGAGAGAGACATTATGCTAAAGATCAATGAGACGGCGCCTGGTTTCGACCTGGAGGCCTTTCACGACGAGCGCATCAAGCGCGTAAAGCTTGAAGACTATCGCGGTAAATGGGTGGTGCTTTTCTTCTACCCGGCTGATTTCACGTTTGTCTGTCCTACGGAACTGGGCGAACTGGCCGACCATATCGACAAGTTCAAAGAAGCCGATGCCGAGGTGCTGGTGGCATCGACCGACACCGTTTACGTCCACAAGGCCTGGCACGACACTTCCGAAACGATTAAGAAAGTCACGTTTCCGATGCTGGCCGATCCCACCGGTCGCCTATGTCGCGACTATGGCGTTATGTGTGAAGAGGAAGGCCTTGCCTGGCGCGGCACCTTCATAATTGACCCGGACGGCGTCGTGAAATCATCTGAAATAAATGACAACTCTATCGGTCGCTCCTCGGCCGAACTGCTTCGTAAACTGCAGGCGGCCCGGTTTGTGAGGGAAAACGGGGGAGAAGCCTGTCCGGCCAGCTGGCAGCCCGGAGCGAAAAGTCTGAAGCCGGGACTTGACCTCGTGGGCAAGTTGTAGTAAGTTGCTTCCGGTTGTCGAATATGGGCCGGACGGCTCGGATCGAAAGGTAAGCGGCTGTTTGTAAGTGAATTACGACGCCAGCCGATACTTTAAAGAGCGATCCCGATTAGGGCGGTTTTTTTTCAACGTTTGTGTTGACAAAGTTGCCGCTTTGTGTATTTTTAGCGTCTGGCTGTTTTTGAATTAGATCCCGATAGTTGGGGAAATGAATGAAGACGTTTATTCCGAAAGTAGACCCTGCGCGCCGGCAGTGGTATGTAATCGATCTCGAAGGCGCGGTTTTGGGTCGTACCGCCACCAAGGTGGCCACCATTTTGCGGGGTAAGAACAAACCCATATTTACGCCGCATCTCGATACCGGCGATCATGTTATTGCCGTTAATGCTTCCGGCCTGCGTGTGACCGGTAAGAACAAGCCCGATCAGCTGGCTTATTATCATTACTCGGGTTACCCGGGCGGTTTGAAAAAGACCACCTTTGCTCACTTGATGCAGAAGAAACCGGAGCAGACATTTTTTATGGCGGTGAAGCGCATGCTTCCGAAAAATCGTCTGGGGCGCAAAATGATCAAGAAACTGCATGTGTACTCCGGTTCGGAACATCCGCATCAGGCCCAGAAACCAGAAAAACTAGAACTTTGATATAGGCATTTTAAGGGCATATGGAAAAAAGCACATTTTCGGCTACCGGTCGTCGCAAAGAGTCGGTGGCCCGAGTCGCGTTGACTCACGAGGGTAAAGGGACTTACATCGTCAACGGTAAGTTGATTGCCGACTACCTCTGTCGTGAAACCCTGATATCCCACGCCCTGGAACCGCTGCAGGTTGCGGAAATGCTTGACAGTCTTGACATTCGCTGTTCCACCAACGGTGGTGGAGTCACCGGCCAGGCGGGCGCTATCCGTCTGGGAGTGGCGCGGGCTCTCTGCGCACTCAACCCGGATCTCCACAAGTCCATGCGCAGCGCCGGTTTTTTGACCCGCGATGCACGTGAGGTTGAACGTAAGAAGTACGGACAGCCCAAGGCCAGGAAGCGTTTCCAGTACTCCAAGCGTTAATTTTCCGGGCGCTATCTCCGCCGCGGCGGAGAAATAAACAGCTTCGGCTGATCAGGTCGGTGGTCCCGTTTTCCCCGGGGTCCGACCTGAGGTGAGGCCGGGGTAAAGAAAAACCATTATCCAAGGTGTAATGATGATTTCCTCACAGGTTAAGGAATTATTGGAGGCTGGTGTCCATTTTGGTCACCAGACCCGGCGTTGGAACCCCAAGATGAAGCCTTTCATCTTCACGGCTCGCAACGGTATCTACATCATTGATCTGCAGAAGACGGTCAATGCTCTGGAACATGCCAAGAAGAAGGTCCACGAGACGGTCTCGCGGGGCAAGTCCATCCTCATGGTCGGCACCAAGAAGCAGGCCAAGGAAGTGATCAATGCCGAGGCCGGGCGCTGCGGCGCTTTCTATGTCACCGAACGCTGGCTGGGCGGCATGCTCACCAATTTCAATACTATCAAGAATTCTGTCAAGAAGCTCAAGGACGTTGAACGCCAGCGGGCCGACGGCACTTATGACAAGATTACCAAGAAAGAGCGGGCCAAGATCGAGCACGAAGCCGAGCGCCTCGAGCGCGTTCTGGGCGGCATCAAAGATATGAATGTCCTGCCGGGGTTGGTCGTTGTCGTCGATGCCAAGAAGGAAAAGATAGCCGTAGCCGAGGCCTCCAAACTTGGCATTCCGATAGTTGGCATCATTGACACCAACGCCGATCCCGACCCGATCGACTTCCCCATTGCCGGCAACGACGATGCCATCAAGTCCATCCGGGTGCTCCTCCGGCAATTAGTTGACGCGGCGGTCGAGGCCCGGGGCGAAGTGTCCCAGCAACAGATCGAAGCGGCCGTTGAAGAAGATCGCAAGGTTATGACGAAGACCTACACTTCGGAAGAGCCTGTGAACGAGAACTCGGAACCCAAAAAAGATCAGTAAGGTACGACACCATGGCAATAAGCGCTCAAATGGTAAAGGAACTGCGCGAAAAAACCGGCGCGGGGATGATGGACTGCAAAAAGGCTTTAACGGAGGCCGAGGGCGACTTTGAAAAGGCCGTCAAGGTACTTCGTGAAAAGGGTATCGCCAAGGCCGCCACGAAGGAAGGCCGGGCCACGGCCGAGGGTCTCATTGCTTCCTATATTCACGCTGGCGACAAGCTCGGCGTAATGGTTGAAATCAACTGCGAAACCGATTTCGTGGCTCGCACCGATAAATTCAAGGCCTTCGCCCGCGACATCGCCATGCATATCGCTGCTTCCGCTCCGATCTGCATCGACCGCGAGGAAGTCGACACCACGATGGTCGAAAAAGAGCGCGATATCTATCGCCAGCAGGCGCTCAACGAGGGCAAGCCGGAGAAAATCGTCGACAAAATCGTTGAAGGGAAAATCGAGAAGTATTACTCCGAGGTAGTCCTCCTGGAGCAGCCCTATGTCCGCGACAACGATAAGTCGGTAGGCGAGTTCGTCAAGGAAATGGTGTCCAATATCGGTGAGAACATCCAGCTTAAGAGGTTCTGCCGCTTCCGCCTCGGTGAATGACAATGTCATCTGAAGACAATCCCTCGGCGTTTAAACGGGTACTGATAAAGATATCCGGTGAGGCTCTCATGGGCCCCGGCCAATTTGGGATACATACGCCTACCGTGGAATCGATTTGCTCGGAGATCAAGCAGGTCCGGGATCACGGTGTGGAGGTCGGTCTCGTCGTCGGCGGGGGGAATATCTTCCGCGGGCTGAATGCCGCCGAGCGGGGGATGGATCGGGTAACGGCCGACTCCATGGGCATGCTGGCCACGGTTATCAATTCACTGGCCGTCATGGACACCCTCGAAAAAATGGGTATGACCACCCGTATCACATCAGCCGTCGAAATCAAGGCTTTCGCCGAAACATATATAAGGCGACGGGCCATCCGTCACCTGGAAAAGGGCCGCCTGGTCATTTTCGCGGCCGGAACCGGCAAACCTTATGTCTCGACCGACACCGCCGCCTCGCTGAGGGCCATGGAAATCGGCGCCGAGCTTATGATCAAGGCGACCAATGTCGATGGCGTATACTCGACGGATCCGAAGAAACACGGCGACGCCGTTTTTTACCCGAGGCTCAGCTACCGCGACGTGCTTACCAAAGAGCTGAAGGTTATCGATTCAACGGCTATTTCACTGCTAATGGAAAATAAGATCCCCGTCAGGGTTATTGATCTTAACCGCTCAGGAAATTTAATGCGAGTTATTACTGGCGCTGATGTGGGCACCTTAATATCATAGGGAAAATCACGCACTAAAGTCGGGAGATGGGCGTTATGTTGGAGACTATCTACGAGGAAACGCGCGAGCGGATGCAAAAGAGCGTCGATGCCGTGGCGCGGGAATTGTCATCCATTCGAACCGGGAAGGCGACGGTCCACCTGCTTGACACCGTAAAGGTTGAGGCCTACGGAACTATGATGCCGCTCAACCAGGTTGCCACCATTGCCGCGCCGGAACCGCGACTACTGGTGGTTCAGGCCTTCGACAAGTCTACGGTGGCAGAAATCGTAAAGGGAATCCAGAAAGCCGATCTCGGCCTCAATCCCGTGGTTGAAGGCCAGATCCTGCGCCTGCCGATTCCCGCCCTCAATGAAGAGCGCCGCCTGGAACTGGTGAAACGCTGCAAGAACATTTCCGAGGACGGCCGGGTGGCTATCCGGAATATTCGTCGCGATGCCAACGACCAGGTGAAAAAGGCTCAGAAGGACAAGGAAATATCCGAGGATGAGGAAAAGGGCGCCTACGACAAGATCCAGACCATGACCAATGAGCACACCGAGCAAATCGACAGGGCCCTTGAGAAAAAAGAAGTCGATGTCATGGAAGTATAGCTAGTCGCACAGTAACGATTTCGAAAAACAGAGGCCCGGCCATGATATGACCGGGCCTTTTCATTTGTCTTTGAGCGAAGAAGCGGCCGGTCGCTGAGAATTCTCCGATGCGGCGGACTCAGGCCGGGTAGTCGGGATTTATGTACACCCGCAGGTGCCGGTTCTCTACCGTAATATCCGTCATCTGGGATTTCACGATATCACCCTGAGATACAATGCCGACCAACTCGCGACCGTCGAGAACAGGAATATGACGGATTCGGTTTTCGGTCATGATGGCGATGATGTATTCGACATCGTCATCGACGAGCCCGACAATGACGTCCGAGGTCATGACATCGCCGACCGACAGCTTCCTGAAGTCCTTCAGATTCTGGTAAACTGCCCGGAAAATGTCGGAGTCACTTACAATACCGGTTAATTTGCCGGAAACATCGTTGACCGGCAGCGACCGTATCTTGTTCTCGATCATCAACCCCATCGCGTCGATTATTGAAGCTGAAGGCGTTGTGCATATTATAGTTGCAGGCTTGTCTTTAAGTAACTCTCTAACTTGCATCGCGTGCAGTCTCCTCAACTGGGGGGCAAAACGTGTTAAGGCCCGGGTCGCCACGGGCAATATATATTCCCGGTTGGCTGTCGGCTGTCCTCATATGTATTACGTCAGTGGAGCAGCAGGCCGCAGAAAATCCGCCTGTGACCCGACGCCGGCATCAGGGTCTCAAACCAAGCGCTCCTTACTATGATAAGGCGAAGGCCCGATTTCGATACCTCCTCGGAATCCGAATTGCCCCCGGGCGATCTCAGCCCAGGTGGGTCCCGTCAATATACATCTTGAGGTAGCGGTTCTCAATCTCGATGTGCTTCATCTGGGCCTTGACGACATCACCGGACGATATCAGTCCGATCATCTTACGGTCTTCCATAATCGGGATGTGGCGAATATAATTCTTGGTCATCAGTCCGGCGATGTAATGCATATCGTCGTCCGGGACGCCGATTATCACATCGGTGGTCATGAGATCGGCCACGGTCTTACTGGCGAAACCGTCGTGGTTGTCATAGACCGACCGGAAGATGTCCTTGTCACTGATTATCCCCTGCAACTGGCCGGTTTTGTCCACTACCGGCAGGCAGCCGATCTTGTTCTCGATGAGAATCTTCATGGCGTCGACAACAGGCGTCGGTGAAGAGACGGTCCGAAGATCGCCGGTCTTGCTTTTGAGTACTTCCTTTACGAGCATAACTATTCCTCCAGAAATGATTGATTGTAAACCTGGGTAGCGACTCCAACGAATGTCCGCGGGGGATGTCGAAATCGTCTTTGTACTTTTTCTGAAATTCAGCGAGAGCCCTATTGGTTCCTCTACTATTACTACGTATATTATAGCGGTTATGTCAACACAAATATACAGGCACATTTTCCTGACATCGGTATCGCTGGTGATCCTCGCGGCGATTCTCTCGGTTGTAGTCGCGGCCGATGACGCCTACCGGGATGATCCGGTGCTTGAGTATTACTGCAAACAGGCGGAGGAGGCCTGCGAGTCCCGAGATCCCCTGCAGCGCGGTGTGAGTTTCTCCTATGTCGCGCGGGCCTATTACAAGAAGCTTCGCGGCAACGGCAGTGTCGAGAAACTCGACTCGGCCATACACAAATACTACTATTCCTTCGGCACGCTGGACTCCCAGAACACGACTATTGTTACCTCCAAAAGGGTGAAGGAACTCGATCTCTCGTACCCTGATGTGTTCGGAGGAGATTACCTGTACAACTTCTTTCCGAACGATACCGGCGGCGAGACAATCGCGATCGGGTTCGATACCGACACGGTGATAGACAACCGACCGGTCGGATTGGCCACGATTGATCGCGAATACTATTTCTTCCATAATATTTTCCTGTACTATCCGAACCGGCCCGACCACCGCCGGTACACTCGCTCCATGGGTTTTACCGAGTACCAGGGATATATATTCCCCGACACGATGTGGGTGGTGGGGGCGGCCGAAGCTGTTTTCTTCACCGAGAGCTACCGCATCGAAGTCGATATCGACAGCATTCAGATCTACCGTTGACCACCCGGCACACCTCCGTGACAACCTCATCATATCATTAGCGCTTGCCAAGCATAGCCCTTTGGTTGTAGTTTTGGGCCCATGACCCATGAAACGGATATTCTGAAAGAAAACATTCTCGCTCATTCCACGAGCGTGCCGGCGCATGTCGCCATCATCATGGACGGAAACGGCCGCTGGGCAAAACTTCGTGACAAACCGCGTACCTTCGGTCACGAGGCGGGCGTCGAGGCGGTGAAGAAGGTGGTGCGGGCCGCCGGAGAAATCGGCATCAAGTACCTGACCCTGTATACGTTCTCCGTCGAAAATTGGAAACGGCCCAAGTCCGAGGTGGCCGCTCTCATGTCATTGCTGTCGCGGACGACTCGCAACGAGATCAGTGAGTTGATGAAAAACGAAGTGAAGCTCATAACTACGGGACGCATTTCAGGTCTCTCCGTCTCGAGGCAGAAGGCGCTCAGCCGGGCGGTCGAGAAAACGCGCTCCAACCGGGGACTGGTGCTGAACCTGGCCCTTAATTACGGCGGCCGGACGGAAATCCTAGACGCCGTCAAAGCCATATCCAGCGCCGTCAGGGCCGGATTGATAAACAACGCCGAAATCGATGAGGAGCTGTTCTCCAGCTTCCTGTACACGGCCGGTCTTCCCGACCCTGACCTGCTGATAAGAACTTCGGGTGAGAGGCGCATTTCTAATTTTCTCCTCTGGCAGACGAGCTACACCGAGCTGCACATAATCGATACGCTCTGGCCGGATTTTGGGCGTAGTGAACTGTTCGAGGCAATAGCGGACTTCCAAAAGCGTGAGCGGCGCTATGGAAACCTCAAGGAAAGAGATCCCGAATGAGCAAGAACCTTATCGCCCGCCTGGCTGTTGCGGCCGTGGCCATCCCCGTCATTCTCTGGATCTGTTACCTGGGTGGCGGATGGCTTTTTGGCATGCTTCTGGTCTTCGGACTCATTGGTATGATCGAATTCACACTGAACGAGAAATTCAGTCTCGGCGGCGGGATGTTCTGGACAGCGATTGCCTGCTATCTGGCGACATTCTGGTTTGTCGCCGATATGCCGTTGCTGGGCATGCAACCCTCGTCATGGGCCATCGCCGGCTGGGACTGGCCCCTTCAGGCCATGCCGCTGGCGGTATTCTTCATCCTGACGGCCATGGCCTTTGCTGTCGGAAAAGTCCCCCCGAATGAGCTTTTCCGCCGGCACAGCCGCCTCTGCTGGGGAGTGATTTACCTGAGCTTCCTGTATCCCCTGGTGTTCAAGGTCGGCGATGGTGTGGCCGGGTTAAACGGTGGCGACAGCCTGCTTTTTCTGTTCGGACTGCTCTGGGTCGGCGATACGGCCGCCATGTTCGTGGGGAAGGCCATGGGCAAGCACAAATTGGCGCCGACGGTGTCGCCCAATAAGACCGTCGAGGGCTTCATCGGCGGTATCATCGGGTCGCTCGTTATCGGTGTCATCATGTACTTCTGGAAATTCGAAAATCTCGGCCTTCTGCACGTGGTCATTATCGCCGCCGGGTGCTCCGTTTTCGGACAGATCGGTGACCTGGTGGAGTCGATGTGGAAGCGCTCGATAGGGATCAAGGATTCGTCGGCGATCATACCCGGCCACGGCGGTGTCCTCGACCGCTTCGATTCGCTGTTGTTCGGGGCGCCCTTCATGTACGTATATTTGCAATTGGTCGGATGAGCAAGATCGTTGATCTGTTTTTTGCCGCGCGGCCGCTGTTGCACCTGCCGATCTGGTCGGTGTATTTGGTTGCCCTTCATTATCATCTGCAGTTGTCGGGCAGAGCCTTTCACTGGTGGCATCTTGCGGCGCCGGTGGGGGTGAGCCTGTTGGCCGCCGGGGCCTACTACATCAACCAGATCTATGATTGCGAGTCGGACCGCATCAATCAGAAGCTCGGCTTTTTGCAGGGGCGAATGATTACACCGAACCAGATGTGGCTGATGGCGTTTGTCTGTCTCATAACTCCTTTGCCTTTGGCCTATGTTTACTCCAAACCGATTTTCTGGATTTTTGTCCAGTTATTGCTGTTTGCATTCGTTTACTCGATGCCGCCCCTGCGGCTCAAAGATCGCCCGCTCGGCGGCTTGCTGGCCAATTCGTATTGCTTTGGCTTCCTGATTAGCCTCACGATCATGCCCGATCTGAATGTGCATAATGCCGGTTTGCTTGGCTGGGACCTCCCGTTTTATTTTCTTCTGGCCGTGGGCTCGGTGCATATCATGACGACGCTCCCGGATCGCGAGGGCGACCGCCTTACCGGAAAACGCACGCTGGCTGTGGCTTTCGGTCCGAACCTGAGCCGGTTGGCGGCTCTGCTTCTCATGGCTGCCTCGGCAATAGTCGCCTGGCGGTCGGGCTTTGCTTTGCCAACCTACATTTCAATCTTCTCCGCCTGGTGGATAGTGGTGGCTATGTTGCTGAGAAACGGCCGCCTCGATCTCCTTGCCGCCAAACTGCCGATACTTCTGCTCACCATTCTTGCCGGATATTTCTATCCCTTTTACCTGTTGTTTATTGTTGCTTTGATTTTCGCCTGCCGGGTATACTATTTCAAACGGTTCGGAATAATATATCCAAGGCTGGCCTGATGAATTTTAGAATTGTATCCATCCTGCTGATACTAATGCTCGTTGTCGGCTGCACACCGGCGCCGAGGTACAGGTCGGGTGGCTATGAAAAGACGGCTCAGCCAAGTCGCAAACCGACCGGAAAAACTACCAATGACAATATCCGGCTGGGCAATATCATGCAGAAGTACCTTGGTAAACCGTATGCCGGTAAGTCCAAGTATGAACCGGGGGTCGATTGCTCGTCGTTTACCCAGCGCGTATTCAAGGAGTACGATGGCACCCGCCTGCCGCGAACCGTGTCCGAGCAATACCGAACCGGGCACGAGGTCACCCGTGGGCACATGAGTTACGGCGACCTGGTGTTTTTCCGCACGAACGCCAGCACGGTGTCGCATGTGGGGATTTATATCGGCGCCAATCAGTTTATTCATGCGGCCACATCGCGCGGGGTGACGATCGACAATCTCAACGAGAAATACTGGGCCAAACGCTTCGTCAGCACCCGGCGTATTCTCGAACAAAACTGACTTTCTCGCTATGAAGAAGCCCGCCCCCGAGCTGGAGCTAAAGCTCAAGAATCTGCCTAAGTCTCCCGGTGTCTACATTTACAAAAACGCCGACGGTAAGATCATTTACATCGGCAAGGCCAAAATCCTGCGCAACCGGGTACGGAGCTATTTTCACGCCTCGCGCAATCACGATCCCAAGACGGCCCGGCTGGTGTCGCAGGTGGCCGATGTCGAGTTGATGGTGACCGCCAGCGAGGTCGAGGCCCTGATCCTCGAGGCCAACCTCATCCGCGAACACAAGCCTCGCTACAACGTCGATCTCAAAGACGACAAGCACTTTCCCTATATCAAAGTGACCACCAACGAGCCCTTTCCACGCGTGCTGATAGTGCGGCGGCTCGAAAAAGACGGCGCGACCTATTTCGGACCCTTCACGCGAGCCAAAGGCATGCGCAAAACGGCGGCGCTGTTGACACGGCTTTTCAAGATTCGCTCGTGCAACCTGACCATCCCGCACCCGACCGGCAAAAAACAGAAGGTCTGCCTCGACTATCATATTAAGCGTTGCGCCGGCCCCTGTGAGGATTTGCAGACGCAGGAGGAATACAGCGAGGGCGTTGATGCCGTGTTGATGGTCCTTGCCGGCAAATCCCGAAGCCTGATTGAACGCCTGGAGCGCAAGATGCAGGCGGCATCCAAGGCCCTCGATTTCGAGGAGGCCGCCGAGCGCCGCGACCAGATCGAGGCCATCAAGGGCACCATGGTCAAACAGCATGTCGATGTCGGCGAGGTGGTCGACCGCGATATCATATCGATTGCCCGCGAGGGCCGCGATGCCGTGGCGGTGGTGATGCAAGTGCGCGAGGGGGTACTTATCGGGCGGCAGGATTTCCAGTTGTCGGCCGATGTCGAGGAGAAGGACGAAAATGTGCTGGAGACATTCGTCACTCAATATTACAACCACCAACCCAATCTACCGGATGAAGTTTTCCTCCCAATGGAATTGGAGGATCTCAAGCTCCTGCGCGAGTGGCTCAAGAAGATTCGCGGTTCGGCAATCAAAGTGCATACGCCCAAAATCGGCGAGAAAGTGCGGCTGGTGGATCTCGCGGCCGCCAACGCTCGGCTACTTCTCGACGAATTGCTGATCCAGAAACGCGGCCAGGCCGAGCGCACGAGCAAGATGGTCACGGCGCTGAAGGACGCGTTGCACCTTTCGCGCTCGCCTCGGCGGGTGGTCTGTTTCGATATTTCGAACACGGGGGAGATGGACGCCGTCGGGTCATGCGTCTATTTCGAGAATGCCAAACCGAAGAAGACGGGGTATCGGCATTTCAAGATCAAGGGGACGAAGGGGCAGGACGATTTCAAGATGATGCGGGAGGTTATCGGGCGGTACTTCTTCCGCATCAATGAGGAGGGCGCCGAACCGCCGGATCTGGTGGTGGTTGACGGGGGGAAGGGGCAGTTGTCGTCGGCGCTGGCGGAGCTGACCTATCTCGGGTTTTCGGATCAGCCTTTGATATCGCTGGCGAAGCGTCTTGAAGAAGTCTATGTGCCGGGTGTTTCGGATTCGATTACGATTCCGCGTTCGTCACCGGCGCTGATGTTGCTGAAGCAATTGCGTGACGAGGCGCATCGTTTTGCGATTACTTATGGGCGGAAGGTCCGTTCGAAGCGGACGATTCGGTCTGAGCTTGATGATATTCCTGGGATAGGCCCTAAGAAACGCGAGCTATTGCTTTCTACCTTCGGTTCCGTGAAACGCATCCGCGAGGCCTCTATCGAAGAGCTTACAGCCCTTCGCGGCATCACCCCCGAATTAGCCGAGCGGTTGAAGAAGGGGTAGGGAGGGGGCTAGCCACTGGCCCTGGGTTTGGCGGTGGCCCTTTTCTTCGATTTCAATGGCACGAAGCGTACCTGAACCCGCTTGTTGAGGGCCAGCGCTATTTTCTGGAGCATGAACAGCGAGTGCCCGTGATAATCGGCGTCTTCGAGCCGGCATATGGCGGAAGCCTGCGTGCCTACAAGTTCTGCAAGTTGCCTCTGGCTCAGGCCGGCTTTCGTACGCAAATCGTATATCTGCCGGGCGATGTCGGCGTTGGCACTTTCTTTCTCGAGAAGCGCCAACATCGCGGGCTTGTTGCGGAAATAGCGATCGTGCAGAATCTCTACCGCGTCAGTTTTTGGTTTGACCTTCTTGGCCATCGTCAATCTGTTTCCTTGTAAGTATGAGCCTCAGGGTTGGCCTCGAATGCCTGCTTCCTGGTAACTGCTATCTGTATCTCCCGGGCCGGGACTCTTGCCCGCTGTTTCGTGAATCCGTGTGAGACCACAACCGCATATCTTCCGTGGAAGAAGTACAGCATTCGATAATTCACTGAACTGAGCCGCACTCTAAGCTCATAAATGTTATCATTCAAGTAATCGGCATCCGGTCGTTTCAGTTCATGCCCAAGTTCGGCAAGTCGCTCAATCTTAACCAGGCACTTGGCTTTCGCCTTGCGCGGCAGCTTCTCGAACCATCTGATAAGCGGTGATGAACCATTGCTTTCGCAGTATAAAAGTACCTCGATTCGGGACATTTGTCTTGTCCTTAGTATTCACAATATTGTGAATAATGTCAAGGAGTTTCCAAGCTTGCTATAGCGAATCTGTCCACTAGCAAACCCATCGCCTCTCAGTCAAAGCTACTGTTCGTCAGGGGACGGGTCTAATCATGTGCCTTAACAGACGTATAGTGAGATGTTCCGGCCGAGTCAATCACAAACATGTGCGAATTAGTCAGCGATTGTCGGTGGAGAGACTCACCCACCCCCCCCCTCGGCATCTCTGGCTGTAGGAC
>CAZVUZ010000006.1:22104-45348 GCA_964630485.1 uncultured Ignavibacteriales bacterium | reverse complement strand
ACCAGGATTGAACTGGTGACCTCATCCTTACCAAGGATGTGCTCTACCGACTGAGCTATCTGGGCTTTTGACACTCTACTATCGCAAGTTACGATCTGAGCCAAAAAAATAGGCCCACTACGCCCTCAGGGCAAGCCCGAATGTAGCGCAAACGACGAGCATGTGTCAAGCCCTATTTTCTTCTAAAATAAAAAACTTAACGGCGAAACCGGCCTTGGGCCGGCCCGCTAAACTGCCGTCGGCTACACTATACGAGCCTTTTCTAAGAAGTCCGGCCGATCAATCATGACTTTCGAGCTCTGATCCGGGCCCAGAGCCCGGTTTCAGGAGCCGGTTGGAGCCGACTTCAGCGGGAGGCGTGATGGCCCAAATCTGCGGCCCGTCTTCTTCCCGGTACGACAGAACAAAAACACATCACCTTCGGTTAGGTTCCGCTTTTTTGCGGCGTTTCCGGGGCCTCCGAAAAAAGAGCGGGAGACGAGGTTCGAACTCGCGACCAACAGCTTGGAAGGCTGTGACTCTACCAACTGAGTTACTCCCGCTTACCGGCCATCAACCTATTCGAGACCGGCGCCAAAGGCAAGTCTTTTTTTGGGGCCTCCGGCGGCATTCGCCCGGCCCGAGGGCCTACAACGGGGTGATTTTGAGAATTAAACGGTTGATAAACTCCGCCGGGTTGTATAAACTTCAGGTTTTAAGGGATATATAATGCACGCATACGACAGCATACTTGATTTGGTCGGTCACACGCCGCTTCTGCGCCTCAGAACGGGGATTCCCCCGGCGGGCCCGCGGGCTTATGTCAAACTCGAATACCAGAATCCAACGGGATCGGTCAAGGACCGCATGGTCCTGCATATACTCCGGAAAGCTCTTGAGAAAGGGCAGATCAAACCCGGTGACACCGTCATTGACAACACCTCTGGCAACACCGGTTCCTCGCTGGCCATGGCGGCTCAGGTCCTGGGTCTAAAAGCGGTCCTGACAACACCGGTGAAAACCAGCAAGGAGAAAATCGATCTCATCCGCTCCTACGGGGCCGAGCTGATCGTAACCCCCGAAGCGGAACATGATGATCCCCGCAGTTTCTATGCCGTGGCCAGACGCCTGGCCCGAGAGAACGGCTGGTTTGACCTGAACCAGTACGACAGCCAGGACAATGTCGAGGCCCACTACGTCAGCACCGGGCCGGAAATATGGGACGACACCGAGGGGGCAGTGACGCATTTCGTATGCGGCATCGGCACCGGCGGAACGTTCTCCGGAACAATGCGTTACTTGAAAGAGATGAATGCGGACATTCGCGGTATCGCCGTCGATCCCGAGGGTTCGGTATTCGCCGATTTGATCCGTGACGGCAGGCGTGTACCGGGGCACCCGTATAAAGTGGAAGGGATTGGCTCCGATGTCATGACTGCCGCCATGCATATCGATGTCGTTGACGAAGTGATAACGGTATCCGACCGCGATTCTTTCGAACGAGCCCGCCTGATTGCCCGCGAAGAGGGCATCTCCTCCGGCGGCTCCTCCGGCAGTGTGGCCTTCGCCATGGAGAAGGTCGCCGCGAAACTGGGTCCGGAGGCGGTTATCGTGGGGATCTTCGCGGACCCCGGGATCAAATACCTGAGCAAGCTGTATAACGACGACTGGATGCGACAACAGGGATTTCTTAAAGAAGAAGACACCAAGACGGAGGTTCCGGGTTGATAAAATCGGTTGTAGCTCTTCTCACGGGAATACTGGTGTTGATCGCCGTAACGACCGGCGGCGTGTCGGCGGCGGGTTCCGGCACACTGGAGTCCAGTGAGCAGGTATTCGATTTCGGCCATATCGGCATCGGCTACATGTTCTTTCACACTTTCCATGTCGTGAACAACGGGCGCGAGCCCGTCAGGATCACCGACCTGAACGTCTCCTGCGATTGTTCAAGGGTCATCCCCTCCGATTCCATCATCGCCCCGGGTGACACCGTCTTCTTCCGGGTAAAGTTCAATTCCGCCGATTTCTTCGGGCCGACGACTAAGAGCTTCACGGCATACTTTGACGATCCTGACACCCCGAGTATTAAGTTCTTTTTCCTGTCCGACATCGGCCAGTGGCTGGTCGGGCTCAAACCCAATCCGATCTCGGTGTTCCTGCTACCGAAGCAGAAAAGCAAGAAAGTCACCGTGGCCAACACGAATTATGACCATCTTTCGATCACGGTGGTCGAAACCGATGAGTCGGCTTTCACACTGAACATCCTGAAGAGTGAAGCCGCACGCGGTGAATCCATCGAGTTGGAAGTAGTTCCTCGCGAGGAACTTGATTCGGGAACGGTTTTATCCAGCTTTGTGGTGCACCTGACCACGAATGAGAGCGACAAACCGGTAACACTTACTATGCCGATTAAAATAGTCAAGTATTGAGAGCATTAAGGAGGTTTTGAGCACAGACCCAAAAAAGCGCTTGACAAGCTAAGGGCGATAAGGGTATCTATATATTAAAGTGACGAGGGTGACTCTCTGCTGTCCCTGGGTAGTTTCCTAGCCCCCTCTACCCAACCAGACGAGCGCCCTCTTTTTTTATGCTTTCCCGGAAAGGCCCGTCTTCACCGGGATTTGGCCGGATCTCCCACCATCATCCACAGGCATACCATAGACTGCAGCGGTGACGGTGCATGGTCCCGATTTTTGACCCGGGTAATGTGCTGTAATGGTCATGTAGTGAAAGAGGATTATGCTTTTGAACCTGGCGGGACCAATGAAAAAGGCCGCCCGTCAAGGCGGCCATATCGTTCGACTATCTTACGAAAGACCTGTTATTCGGCCTTTTCAATGCAGTCAACCGGGCATACGTCAACGCAGTGGGGGCCATCTTCCTGGTCTTCACATTCGTTGCAGGTCTCGGGATTGATTACATAGATGTCGTCTTCGGTAATCGACTCGGTGGGACACTCCGGCAGGCAAAGGCCGCAAGCAGTGCATTCATCGGTGATCTTCATAGCCATCTTAAGAGCCTCCAAGCACATTGGGTTACAGGTCAATTTTGCCGGTTAATATATATATAAATTACGGCAATTCAAGCCCAAATGTTATAATTTTGCAATGGGCCCCATTTCGTCAATACACTGCCGTACAACCGATTACGTGAAACATACCTTACGAATAAGTAGGCATTCCGCGCTTTGGCGACCCCGAGTCAGAGGGAAACGGCTTCAGATCGGACCGGATCACTGATTGCAAATAAAATGACGGCCCCCCCGCTGAGAGCGAGGGTGGCCGCATTTGTTGATCGGTCCTTCAGGACCGGGTTAGTTCATAACTACGGACACGCCGGTGGTGGCGGCCCGCCGGTGAACATATAGTCAACCAGGTATACGAGATCGGCAATGTCCAGGGGCGGCGGGCCCGGAACCACGTCTGCCTCTTCGTAGCAAACTGGCACCGGTCCACCGGAGAACATATAGTCGGTCAAATACACCAGGTCGGCAATGTCGATGATAGCGCCGCCGTCATAGTTGACATCCCCCCGTATCGGCGGGACACAGCAACCGGTATCGGCCGGACAAATAATGAGCGCGGCATCGAGCAGGACAATGATCTCATTGCCCTGATAGTCGCCCGGAGGCATAGGATCAATCGGGTTCTGACCGTGGAAGCCCATGACAAAGGCCGCGTCATTCGGATAATCCGTAAACATCCACGTCGCCGGTGACGGACACGGCCACTGATTCGGTATCAGATTATACCGATCGTGGTGATTGGAACCGTGCGGACCGGAAACCAGCGAGGCATCGTTGTGGATGCCAGCACCGTGAACTATGCCGCCTTCGTTCTTGTCGAGCATAGGATCGGAGATACAGATATCCGTGGTTTCGATACAAACACCGGCCGAGGTCACATAGTGACCGCCCAGCCACTGACATTCGCCGGTCGGGAACAGCTCGTAGAAGCCCAGTAACAGAATCACATCCTGGCAGGAAAGGATACTGTCGCGCACTTCTTCAAACTCCGGACCGAGGACGATGTAAGTGGTGTACTGATCGGCCAAACCCTGGGCTGTGATCCAGTTGTGGAACCCGGCGTCAAGGTCGGGCAGGATCGTCCCCGGGACAATGCCGTCGGTATTACACATCGGCATGAGCGCCTGTATAAACGGCATCACGTTGTTCGGATCGTGATCATCCCACTGTCCGAATGGTGTTATCAGCGGGTAGTTGTCGTTGGGCGGAACCACACCAAACGGTACCGGGCTAACCGGCGCCGGTTCGAACTTGGAGTCGAACCACCAGATGCAGTTGGCCAGTGCCGTGGGACCGCACCAGCTCCAACTACCGGAGAATGGTGAGATCCAGGTATCCTGCTTCTGGTCGAAGTCCGGCAGACCGTTCGGGCAGTAGTCGAGATACCCATCCTTGTAGTATTCACAGGTATCCAGATCCGGAGCCTCACCGGTGATGACAAATGACAGATCAAGCGACTGGGTAAATTCGGGCGGCTCATACATGTCAAGCCAGAACAGCTCGCCCCATTGCGCCCAAACGGCGTCATCGTTCCAATGATCGAGGGTCGATTTCCAACCCCACTGCGTATTGATCGGATCCTCGACCACCGCCGAAATGTTCAGCCAATAGATCGTACCGGCCTGCTGCCAGAACCAGTCGATGGAATCCAGGTAAATGTTGTATTGGAAATAAGCCGAGTGATCGCCGGGCAGGACCAATTGCTGCATGGGATCGTACCAGCCTTCCATTACCGGCGGATCGATGGCAATGGCCTGGAACCTCGTGATCTCCCGTTCCCAGATGGTCTCGCCGGGCTTGCTGTAACCGTCGGGATTCTGTTCTGCGGGAATATCCTCGTGGATACTCAGCCAGAACGAGAGGACCCGTCCCTCGTCCTCGTGCATCCAGGAACCCCAGAAATGAACATCCTTGACCCAGCCGGTCTCCGAACACATCCAGTCATCGGCGAGGACCAGCGGCTGGGTGGCGTTGACATCCCAACCGGCCTCATCCGGCAATTGCGGATAGTGCATCTTATGCGGGTCTTCGGGACCCCATCCGGGACCGCACTGGTCATCGACGCCGTCGCCGTTGTGGTCACCGAGACACACCGTTCCGGGACCCTGCGGCGTACCGCCCTGGTCGAGGCAGCACAGCGGGTCAAGATCCATGCAGGAGCCATCGGGCATACAGCATGCCTCCGGAGCCGAACAGGTTGACCCGGCTCCCTGTGGCGTTCCGCCGAGTTCACTGACACAGCAAAGAGCGTCGGCCATCACACAGCTACCGTCCTGCAGACAGCAAGCCTGCATACCCAGGCACGTTGTACCCGGACCCTGCCAGTCACCGCCAAGGGTCTGTTCGCAGTGAGTCTGAGTCGTGACTACACAGTCCATATCAGGTGACGGCGGATCGGTATAGCAACAAGCGCCCTCTTCCTCGTCTTCACAAGCGTCATCAATGTTGTTGCCGTTGTTGTCGCCCAGACAGAACTGCGAGAACGGCGAAACCGTACCTCCGATATCGTCACAGCATTCGGGATCGACATCACGACAGGTACCGTCAGGCAGACAGCAGGCCACGGTCTGGGTACAGAAAGTACCCGGGCCCTGAGGCGTACCGCCCTGATCGGCGCAGCATAGCGGGTCGAGGTCAATGCAGGAGCCATCGGGCATACAGCACGCCTCCGGCGCCGAACAGGTCGATCCGGCCCCCTGGGGCGTTCCGCCCAGCTCATTGACGCAGCAGAGAGCATCAGCCATGACGCAGAAGCCATCCGGCAGACAGCAGGCTTCCATAC
The DNA here is from genome assembly GCA_964630485.1 of uncultured Ignavibacteriales bacterium. Taxonomy (GTDB): domain Bacteria; phylum Zixibacteria; class MSB-5A5; order GN15; family FEB-12; genus JAJRTA01. The sequence goes on along the minus strand of CAZVUZ010000006.1, from coordinate 39,562 downwards.
CACCGCAGGTGGTTCCCGGACCCTGCCAGACACCGCCGAGGTTCTGTCCACAGTCAACAAGATCGGTAATCACACAGAGCATATCCCCGGTTGTAGGGTCGGGGTAGCAACACGCTCCGGTTTCCTCACCGCCGGTAATCACAAACGCCAGGTCGAGGGACTCGCCGAGCATCTGCGGCGGATAGGATGGGCAGTATGTCGGCGCCGGCCCCCCCCCTCCAACGAAACTCTGCAAAGGGGTAGCGTCGTTCAAAGCCACAACGCAATCGCCATTGACACCGGCGGCCGCATAGAACGGCGGGGACACACCGGGCACCGAATATGGCGGCGGCGGCCCACCCAACTGCAGATAATTTATCAGGTAGGTCACATCGGAGATATCGACCAGACCATCGCCGTTTACATCACCCGGGAGGTAGTTGTAAATGAACGGCGGGACGTACATATCTATCCAGAACAGCTCGCCCCACAAAGCCCACACGGCGTCATCGTTCCAGTGATTGAGGGTAGTCTTTACCCCCCACTGGGTGGCGGCCGGATCGGCAATCGTAGCCGTGATATTCAACCAGTAAATCGTCCCCTGCTCCTGCCAGAACCAGTCTTCCTCGGGCAGGAAAACATTGTACTGGAAGTAGGCCTCGTGGTCGTCAGACATAAACACGCCGGCCGCCGGATCGTACCATCCTTGCATACCCGGCGGATCAACCGGGTCGGCTATAATGAACTCGAAGATCTCTCTTTCCCAGAGAGTGAGTCCAGGTTTGGAATATCCGTCGGGGTTCTGAGCGGCCGGGATATCGGCATGGATGCTCAGATTGAAACTGATTATCTGCCCTTCAATGCCGTGCATCCAGGAACCCCAGAAATGGATGTCCTTGATCCAGCCGGTCTCACTGCACTCAAAGTCGTCAGCAAGAATCAGCGGGGCGGTAGCATTGACATCCCACCCCACGACATCAGGCAACTGCGGGAAGTGCATTTTGTGCCCGTCGTCGATAATCCAATCAGCGGCGGCCGGCATGACCCACACGAAGGTGACGATCATTACAGCCGCCAGGGTTGGTAGAACTTTTCTCATAGGGGAACCTCCTGCCTTGCGGAGCTTACCGGGATTACCCTCGCGTAGGATAGAACACAGCGTCCCTCCGCCAAACTTTGATTAATGATTTAGAGAGCACCACCAAATCAGAGTAAATAGTCGAAACCGCAATCATGTAGGAATGAACCCACTGCTGTCTGACACTATGATGAAATTAGTCCGATAACCCTACACTTGGAATATATCCTGCCTTATTTCCTTGTCAAGTTGTTTTGAACTTGTGACTTGAAACGTTTTTCAATGGTTTTCGCGCATTTCGATAAAACCGACTCGGTCAGCGACGACTCACAACATGGCCACATAGGAGGTTAGTCGGAGAACGGCGGGAAAGGTTCGTGGAAAAATGGAAATATCAGAAAAGAAGTTGGCAGAGATGTGAAAGTGACGGTGAAAAGAAAAAAAGGCGCCACCCGGATTCGAACCGGGGAATGGAGGTTTTGCAGACCTCTGCCTTACCACTTGGCTATAGCGCCATAATAAAAAAAAGCGGGAAACGAGACTCGAACTCGCGACAGCCACCTTGGCAAGGTGGTGCTCTACCAACTGAGCTATTCCCGCCTATCGATTGGCAAATATATATACCCGAGAGCACCTTGTCAATATCTTTCGCGACAATTATATTATCGGCGCGCCCACCCCAACTTATTACCCTATATGCCGTTGAAAGGAAGTGTGCCCTTCACCAAAAAAGCCCCTCATCTTAACTCGCCCCCTTCGCAGATGCGCTCTCAACCGCCCGAGTCGCGACTCCGCTGCATAGCCTCCTGGGCTGAGCGCATCGACTTCGCCGCATCGCGCTGAATCTTGGGCGAATACCACGGGACCAGCTTGTCCAGCCACCGCCGGTGAATGTCCGCCTTGGCCTCATCGCCCATCAACTTCGCATAGAGGTATAGATCCTTGTGGGCCTCAAAAACCATTGAATCGGCCCGCAAAACCATATCCATCAGGGGCATGGCTTTGTCGTGCTCGCCCTTGAGCATATGACTGAAAGCCTTCTGATAGATGAGATACACATTATATGGTTGCGGCGAGACCTTCAAAGCCCGGCTGTACTCGGCGATGGCGGTTTCGTGATCGCCCGACACGTAGGCATCCAGCCCCTTTTTGAAGTGCTGGACGTACGCCACCGGGTAGGTGGGCTCGAAGGGTCCTTTCACCTCCCTGACGCGCTTGAAGGCCGAGATAATCGTCCCCTTGTCGGGCCAGACCGACACATAATACCAGCCGATAGTGCGATAGGCATTGAGGAACTGGGGATACAACAACAAGGCCCGCTCGGCAGGGGCCGAGGGCTTGATGCCGGTGGAGAATACAATATAATCCGGCGAACGTCCCAGGAGATAGGCCGAATTGTGTTTCTGTTCTTTCCAGGTGGTCTGCATCCCTTCAATGGGCTTCTCCGAGTGGCGGGCAATGGTCGAATCGGTCAGACCGACCATATCGATGATATCGTGGCCCAACAGCTCGTAGCCGAAAACACCGATGGTTGGCAACGCCGCCGAGAAATTGGTGCTGTCGGCCTTTTCCAGCGCCACGGCAAGATGCTGCATCTTCTTTATAAAGAGCCGTTCGACATAATTGTAAGTCTCGACATGATTGCGCGGGAGAACGTAGGTCAACCCCAACAGCGGCAGTGACACCATAAAGATGACCAGCAACCGGTTCTTGTGCACCAATCCCGAGAAGATCAGGCGCAAAGACATCGCCGCGAGGATAGCGGCCGCGCCGAACACGGGCAGGAAGAACCGGTGCACTTTCAGCACATCCCCCCCGACCATCAGGACATAGAACGTATACAGCGTCGCGAACAGCCACACCGTCCACTCGGCCTTCGAGAGGCGTCGGTAGAATACCAGCGGGACCACAAAACCGATACCGTAGAAACCGTACTCACTGAGGAATCGCCAGGTATACTCCAGACCGTTGGCTATCTGATCCCAGTGCAGGCCGGTCTTGGCAAAGAAGGGATTCGGGAAAATGGAACCGTAATAGACAACTTTGAAAACCGCCATCGGCAGTGAAAGGATGAGCGCCACCAGCAAACAGCGCAGGGAAAACCAGGGCGTGCGTCGCTCCGTGATCAGCTCGATTACAACGAAAAGCCCGGCCAGCAACGCGCCCTCCGGACGCAGCCACACCGCCAGGGCGAGACTGTAGATGAGAAACCAGCTCCGCCTCAGAAAGAAATACAGGGCCAGGCTCGCGAAGAAAGTGAAGGCGGCGGTCTCAAGTCCGGCCGGGGCCCAATAGGCCAAGGACATGTTGAATCCGACCAGGTAGGTGGGTATCAAAGCAAACCACTTGTTCTTATCGCTGAAAATATGCCTGGCGATCAGGAAGGTCATCATGATGACACCGATTCCCAGGAGATACCCGGTAATTTTGGACACCATCATGTATCCGGCGCCGAGAGCACCCCAGAGGATCATGTAGATGACCCACCCGAAATTGGTGAAGCCCTCTATCCTTTCACCAATGTTGTACACCAGCCCGTGACCGTTGAGGAAATTGGCCACGTAGCGGTAAGAGATGAAGGCATCGTCCTGAACGAAATCGAGCTTCAGGGCGAGCAGCATGTAGACAACGAGGGCCGGTACAATCGGCAGCCATTTTTGGGCGGCGTGTTTTAGATCAGTATACAGAGGTTGTTACCCGTCCACGAGTTTCTTAAAGAGGTCAGTATATTCTTCAACCGCGCGGTTCCACGAGAAATCCTGACGCATGCCGGATTTCATTATTGAGGACCACACGCGCTTGCGCTGGTAAGTCTCGATGACACGTTCAACGGCTTCAAGGAGCGCTTTCGGCGTCTGCGCGCGCATCACGAAACCGTTGCCCTCGCCGGTGGCGGGGTCAAAATTGGTAATGGTATCCGCCAGGCCGCCGACGGCGTTCACAATTGGCACCGTCCCGTACTTAAGGGAATACATCTGGTTCAACCCGCAGGGCTCAAAAAGCGACGGCATCAAGAAGGCGTCGGCGCCAGCCTCTATCTGGTGGGCCACTTTCTCATCGAGGACATAGAAAGCCTTCAGCCGGTCGGGATACTTCGCCTCGAGATCAGCCAGCAGGTCGTGGTACTTCTGCTCGCCCATACCGAGAACGATCATTTGCATGTTCATTTTGAAGAGGTCCTCGGCCGCGGCTTCAATGAGATCGAATCCCTTCTGGTGCACCAGCCGGGAAATGATACCGATAAGCGGTGTCTTCTCGCGCACGGGCAGACCGGCCCGATTGAGCAATTCGACCTTGTTCATGCGTTTGCCGCTGAGATTGGCAAGGTAATATCGGTGAGGTATCAGCTTGTCGCGCGAGGGCGACCAGATAGTGTAGTCGACGCCGTTGAGAATACCGGTCAGATCGGAGGCCCGTTCTTTGAGAACGCCGTGCAGCCCCGAGCCGAATTCCTCGGTCTGGATCTCCTCGGCATAGCGTTTTGACACGGTCGTGATTTTGTCGGCATAGTGAATGGCGCCTTTGAGGAAATTGGCCTTGCCGTAGAACTCCATGGGGCCGGTGGCGTAGAACAGCTCTTTGGGAAGGTCGAGGTTCTTGATCCGGTCCTCCGCGAAAGTCCCCTGGTGCGCCAGGTTGTGAATCGTCAAGACGGTTTTCGTCCGGGCAAAAAAAGGATCGTCCGCCATGGTGGTCTTCAGGTAAACCGGGATCAAGCCCGCCTGCCAGTCATGGACGTGGATCACATCCGGCTTGAAATCGAGTTCCGCCAGGATTCGCAGAACGCCGCGGCAGAAGAACACGAAGCGTTCGTCATTGTCGACAAAATCACTGCCGGTGGCCGGGTCGGTATAAAGCCCGGGGCGACCGAAATAATGGTCATTGCCAACGAAATACGTTTCCAGGCCCGACTTCCTGTCCCGGCAGACGGCGGTCGAGAGAGACCGGACGGTCTCACCAATAGTGATATCGGCGGCAAGATCGAGTTTTTCGAGACGGTTGCGGTCACTGTTCAGGTTCGCGTAATGGGGCAGGAACATTTTAACGCGGTGCCCCTGCCGCGCGAGAGAATGAGGCAGCGCTCCGAGCACGTCGCCAAGACCTCCTGTCTTGGCGAACGGCACCATTTCGGAGGCCGCCACAACGATGTTAAGCTTTTGCATTTTTCTTCACGTCTTCAGAGTTATCGAACCGGCTGATATCTTCCAAATTGATATCGCGCAAATACGCCGCCGATTCTTCCGGGGTAGTTGGATTGATGTAGAATCCCGAGCCCCACTCGAACCCGGCCACCCGGGTAAGTTTGGGGATGATCTCCACATGCCAGTGGAAGTACTCGTGATGCTCACGAGACACCGGGCGAGTGTGCAGCATGTAGTTAAACGGGGGGTCGTTGAGGGCGATTTTCAGGCGGGCCAGGGTGTCTTTCATGGCCCTCGCCAACGTCATAACATCGGCATCGCTGACTTCAAGGAAGCTGGATTGGTGAGTCTTGGGAATGATCCAGGTCTCGAACGGAAAGCGCGAGGCAAAAGGCTGAATCGCCAGGAAAGCATCGTGGTCTTTGACCACTCGTTCCTGATCCATCAGCTCCTGGCCGACGATATCACAGAATATGCACCGCTCCTTGAAGTCGTAATAGCGTTTGGCGCCGTTGATTTCCTCGGCGACGCGCTTGGGTATGATCGGCGTGGCGATGAGCTGGCTGTGAGCATGTTCCAGGGACGCGCCCGCGGCCTCGCCGTGATTCTTGAATACAAGGATATACTTGAAGCGCATGTCCCGCTCAAGGTCAATCATGCGTTCACGATAGACCCAGAAGACATCGCGCACTTCCTCGTCGGTCATATCAACCATATCGCGGGCATGATCGGAGGTCTCGATAATCACCTCGTGAGCGCCGATACCGTTCATCTTGTCGTAGATGCCCTTCGGCTCGCGATTGAGATTGCCTTCTATTATCAGCGCGGGGTATTTGTTCGATATGACGCGCAGGGACCAGCCGGGCTTGTTGGGCTCCGTTCCCGGTTTGCGATAGGCCATGATTTCGGGAGGGGTGCTGTCCTCATGCCCGGGACAGAACGGGCACATCTTGGCCGCCACCCTCTTTGATACCGCCGTAAACGAGGTCGGTCGCTTACCGCGTTCGGTAGAAATTATCACCCACCGACCGGTTATCGGGTCTCTACGCAGTTCCGGCACATTACACTCCAGGTTAGACCAAAATATATATCACCAAGAGCCTCGATTGTCAACCTCGGATCGGTCGAAACCCGGGGCCTGACGAGGCTGATGAACGGAACACACCGTCAGATCTTCATGGCGCCATCGCCGCTGAGACGGTCCTCGGCGATCGCCTGCAGCATGGTTTCCTCGCGCTCGGAGAGCCGGTAGTCACGACGGGCGGTTGTTCTCCGGGCGGTCTCAATCGCCTTATCGACACGGTATGGTTGATAGGCGCCGGTGGCGCCCCACGCAAAGGATCCCACTTCTTTGTCCGCCACCAGGGAACCGCCGAAGATATTGCAGGCGACACCGACATTGATACCGGTGTTGAGCAGGGTACCGATACCGAATTTGGTGTGGTCGCCGATGAACGATCCAACCTTGATCGACCCGGTGTCGATCATCTCGCCGCGCATACTCACCCGGATATTGGAATAGTTGTTTTTCAGGTCGGAGTTGGTCGTCATGGCCCCGAAATTCACCCACGAACCGACATAGGAGTGGCCGATGAAGCCGGCGTGATACTTATTCACATAGGATTGAAAGATAGATTCTTCTACCTCTCCCCCGACGCGGCAGGTGTGGCCGATTGAGGATCCCGTTATTTTGCCGGCGAGGATGACGCAATTGGGGCCTATATAACACGGGCCGTAGACGGCGGCATGCGCTTCGATGCGAGTGTTGGCGCCTATGAAAACCGGCCCCCCGGAGGCATCGATAACCGCACTCGGCGCCACCTCCACGGCGTCGCCAAGATGTACCCCGTGGCGGTTTACCAGGCAGGCACCCTCATGGACGCGGCCCCTGCCGGTGTCGCCCAGGTCCGGCTTGAGATGCACAAAGTCGGCCTCTATTTCGGGTTCTATGTCGGCCATCAGGTCCCAGCAATACCCATACAGGTCAGCCGTGGTATCCAGGTCGGCGATGCGATCCGATTCGGTCGCATAGACCTGGAGATATTCGCTTTGAGTCGCAACCGGGGGAATGCCGTCAAGAATCCGGCTTTTCAGAAGCAGGGCCACGGTCTCGTTTCCGGAGCGGAAACGTGTGGAAACGTCGGTTCGGGCAACCAGTTCGGCCAGATCCCCGTATTGGCGAAGGCGACCGTTGAGAAAGAGTATGTCGCCTTCCTTCCTCTTAATGATGTTGATCGGATAATCCCGGAAGCTTTCCGCCGCCAGCGGCGCCATCTCTTCGCGACAGACGAGACAGCAATCGCTTATGTCAAAATATCTGGCGGCGCGCTGAAACAGCGGCACAATTCCCGAACGCAACGCCCAGACCGGTCGCAAAAGCGTCAGCGGGTAGAATTGCGAGAACTTCTCATCTTCGTAAAAGCATATCTTCATTGCCATTACAATCCCTAAGTTGATAGCTTCTTAATAATATATTCGGCCTTGACGGCGAATTGCTTAAAGGTGCAACAAGATGAGGGCGTTGCCATGTCCTGGCAAGCATAATCAAGCATAATTTGGAAAAGCACCCTCGTTGACCATGCCAGATGGCGAAAAATCGATCTTCTTGGTGGCTGATTGTACCTTTCGGGTCAAATTTCTCTTTTTTTTGAATCATTTTTGATTAAATTCGGTTCTAATTGAGAAAACAAGGACAATAAGAAAGGCCACAACACAATGTTATCAGTCTCAGACACGGCCAGTGGTGAACTTAAGAAAGTACTGCAGTCGCCGGAATATAAAGACAAGAAACTGATCCTCTATTTCCAGGGCGTTGGCTGAAGCGGTCCCTCCGTGGGAATGGCTCTGGATGAGTCAACAGAAAACCTCCAGGAACTCGAATCTAATGGCGTCACCGCCTATATCGACCCCAAGGTTCTGGAGCATTTGAAACAATACGGTGATATCAAGGTCGACTATGTGGTTCGCCCTGATGCCGCCGGATATATGATCTCGGTCGGTGACAGCGACTGCAGCAGTGGTGGTGGTTGTAGCGGCTGTGACTCGGCTCAATAAGACTACCCTTGAAGACAATTACTAAGAGACCGGCGCCAACGCGCCGGTCTTTTTTCATACTATTCGCGACAGCGACAATTTTATTTCTTTGAGTGAATCGCGGCTAGGCCTCGGTCCCGCGCGAGCGGAGAACCACAATTGAGACAACCACCATAGCCAGGACAATCAACGGCATGATGAAATACAGCATTCCGGTATCAATGGCACCCTGTTGGATGAAAACGGGCAGATAGCGCAAGCCGGCGTTGAAGAGCACTGCCACGACGGGCCAAACCAGCCAGCGGCGATTCGCCTGGAACTGAGCCACGGCGTGTCCGAGGAGAGCGCCGGCCCCGGTGTGAAAGAGGATCATGAAACCTCGTTCCAGCAAATTCCATGAGAGCAGGTTGAAAGTCATCGCCAGCGATGCCAGATAACAGCTCTCGATAATGCCAAAGCCGACGCCACAGGCGGCTCCCACGGCGACCAATCGTCCGGACTTCACCCGGGCCTGCATCGCCACCAGGAAAATGACCCCGAGCTTGAGCACTTCCTGGACTATGCCCCCGGCCAGCGCCGGGAAAACTCCCCAGAACCAGGCCGATCCGCCGGCATTCACCTTCGGGATCAGAACCTTCATAAAAAGCAGGTCCTGAAGCGGTAACTGCGTAAATGGAATCACGATGAAAACCAGCACACCCGCCGCCAAACTAATATAGGTAACACCGCGGCGGAATCCGCCGCCGATGTAAAACGTGAGCACCACGATTCCCATGAAAACGTATGTCAGGTAGGCCGGGATCTGCAGGGAGTAATCGAACGTCGGTTTACTTTCCTGCGTACCGCCGCCCCGCTGGGTTCGGCTGACGAGATCGAGGTATGCCTTGATATTCTGGTTGGGTATCTCGGCTTTGAGGATTTTCTTGTCCGGCGAGAAATAGAAGGTTTGCTGTTGCGGCCGGGTGTAGTTTATGACGAAGACGGAGTCAAAGACACCCCGCCAGAGTTGCTTGTAAACGAAAGATTCGACCTCGGCCTCGACGGCAACTTTTTGAAGGATTTGCGGCACGAACATTGAATCCGAGATCCTGTCCCCCACCTCCAGGTCGCGCATGGCCAGAAACAACTCGTGCTGATCCAGAAAGTAGTTTTCCGCGGCGAAGAAACCTTCCGGCAAATCAATACCCTGATCGATTTCCCGCCCGCCCCGCGTGATGAACCCTTCGAGGCGATCACCGTCGCGCTTCAGCGAGAGTTTTTCTTCCTGGTCATTTATGGCCAGGGACATCTCATCGCCGAGATAGGCGCCGTTGGCGGCAACGTAATGCTCGGTGGCAATGCTGAATTTCTGGGGGATGTCAACGATATTGAAGTCGAGCGTCAGGACCTCGTCGATTTTCCAGCCGGCGATATCGTCAATCTCGGCCCTGCCCGAGACCTGGGACCGAAGCTCGCCAATAGTCGAATCCTTGACGACGAAGGTCCAGACCCTGAGTTCGCCGTCGGGACGATAGGCCTCGAAGAGCGTATCTCCGGTCACCGCGCGCCCGGCATCGACCGCGCCCGCCATTAGCAGGACAACCACAAAACTGAGTATTACCAATCTCATAACAGGGTTGAACAAAGGTCAAACAGCGGGCCAAGTCAACACAAAACTCGACCTTCCCCCAGGGGCTCACTTCGGCCTTGAAGCTAGTATAATGAGATCCCTCGATGATTTGGAATAGCGTTTAGTCAGGAGCAGATTGCCGAATTTGTGCAGTTTCACGAACCCGGCCCCGCGGACTTGGCGGATCACGGTGTCGACCTCGAAATTATCCAGCTCGTGGCGGAACACTTCGAGCTTCGGCGGCCGCACAGTGGTATCCATACGGGTCACATAAATGTGAAGCCGCCGGCCGCGCCGTTCCGAGAAACGCTGATAGATAATGCCGTCATTGACGGTGCCCTTTATCGGGAACAGTGTCCCCTCCGTCATTGAGGCATAGTTGAGCATTTGCAGCACCAGGGAACCGCCGGGCTTCAGGGTTCGGTAGAAGTTGCCGAGCGCCTTCTTCAGCCCCGCGACCGTTGACACGCCCGAGATGGAGTTCGCAAGGCATACCACCAGGTCGAACCGGCCATGCAAATCACGGGGGACACTTTCAAATTCGCCGCGACGAAACTCCAGCGGCAGGGACGCGTCTCCGCGCGTTTTCTCGGCCTGGGCTATCATTCCCTCGGAACGGTCCAGCCCCACCGCCGCAACGCCCTCACGGGCAAAGAGCGCGGCGGTCAATCCCGAAGCGCAGCCGGCATCGAGAACACTCTCAGATTTGAACCTCTTGATCAATGCGGCCACCTCTTTCGCATGTGGCTTCTCGCGCTGGCGAGCGTTAGTAATGATATCATATTCGTTGGCATAGACCTCGAACACCGATGGGGATGAATCCCTTCTCATAAATCCTTCAGACCTTTCCGTCCAGCGGCCGGTTTGAGTCTTCCACCATCGTCAAGGGGCAATGATAATAGACTTTGCCGACCGCTGTAAATTTTGTTAACCTTACTCAAGGTATGAAACAGCAATAGCGACGAAAGGTTTATGCGAACGTGGTAGAATTCCCCTTCAGTGGCGTGGAAACCTGGTGGTGGCTTCCCCTGGTATTCGGGTTCGCTATCTCGACTCTCTCCTCGGTGGGCGGGCTATCGGGAGCGTTTTTACTACTGCCGTTTCAAATGAGCTTTCTCGGTTTCACCAGCCCGGCCGTGAGCCCCACCAACCTGACCTACAATATTTTTTCCATTCCGTCCGGCGTCTACCGATACTGGCGGGAGAAACGCATGCTCTGGCCGCTGGCCTGGGCAACCACCCTGGGAACCCTGCCGGGGATATTCATCGGGGCCTTTATCCGCGTCAAGTACCTTCCCGATCCGGGTACATTCAAGCCCTTCGTCGGCCTCGTATTGCTTTATATCGCGGTGCGTCTTGTACAGGATATCCTGCGCCGGCGTTCCCCCGACGCTCGGGTCAATCGCGGCGGGGCAACCTCGGCAATCAAACCTCTCGAGTTCAACGCCCGGCGCATTGCCTTTGAGTTCGAAAACTCGACCTACACCGCCTCGACTCCTGGCATCCTGCTCCTGAGCTTCATCGTCGGCATCATTGGCGGCACCTATGGTATCGGCGGCGGAGCTATCATAGCCCCGTTCTTCGTGGCGATCTATCGCCTGCCGGTGTATTGCGTGGCCGGGGCAACCCTCTTCGGGACATTTGTGACTTCCATCTTCGGGGTCCTTTTCTACTCTTTGCTGGGGGTGTTCTATAGGAACGCCGATCTCGCGATCGCCCCGGACTGGCTTCTCGGTCTGGCCTTCGGTATCGGCGGCGCGGCCGGAATGTACGTGGGCGCCCGCCTGCAGCGTTTCGTCCCGGCGCGGATGATCAAGATTCTGCTGACGGTGTTGCTGTTGACGGTGGCGCTGCGCTATCTCGCGTTGATTTTCTGAAGAAGGGCCCCAGCCTCATCTGAATTGATCACATAAAAAGCGGCCTCGCCGGCGCAGCCTGGTACAGAGGCTCCACCGGGAGGCCTAACAAAGGAGAAAAACGTTGCCGCCGCCTTTCGGGCCGGATGCCGGTTTCATAACCGAAACCGGCATCACCGAAGCTGCGCGGCTATCTAATCCGGGCCTTAGCAGCCCAGGATATCATCTACTTCGGCTTTACTGACATCCATGATGTAGTTGATACCGCTGATATCAGCCGCTTCATGAGTCAGGGCCGCGAGGTCGTTGCGGGTCATGTGATCCAAGTTGAATTTACGGCTGCCACACATGAGTTGGCGCAGCCCCTGGGCCAGGCGTTCGTAATAGGTGTAGAGGCCAATGGCGCCCGCCGGCAGGGCCTCGAATTCCTTGTCACCGATTTCCTTGCGAAGGTCACCGGCGGTCACGAAAATCTCGTCGCGGTTCTGGCCGAAACGTTCGACATAAACCGGCAACTGGTGGGCATCAATGGCCTGACCTATGGTCTTGCCAACCATGGCCGCCGCGATCGGACCGCGGGCCATACCGATGAGCTTGACATACGGCGCGCCGAGGGCGAGTCCCTTGAAAATCTGGTCTTCGAAGGTGAAACCACCTGCGAGGGCCAGCGGCGGGACATATTCACCGTGATCGTCAAGCCGTTTGGCATACTGGTAGAGCAGCGAGTGCAATTCGACCGGCGGGACACCCCACTCGTTCATCATGCGCCACGGGCTCATGCCCGTGCCACCACCGGCGCCGTCAACGGTCAACAGGTCCAGCTTGTACTTGGAAGCGTACTTAATGGCGCGGGCCAGATCGGCCGGTCCGTAGGCTCCGGTCTTCAGGAAAACATACTTGGCACCCGCTTTGCGAAGTTCGTCAACACGCTGGGCGAAGCCTTCCTCGGACACCATACCAACACGCGAATGCCGCTCGAATTCCTTAAAGGAGCCGCGCTCGAAGGACTTGATGACATCGGGATCGGTCGGATCCGGCAGGACCACATAGCCGCGCTCATACAGAGTCTGGGCCTTCTTGAGATCCTTGATCTTGACCTCGCCGCCGATGTTCTTGGCGCCCTGGCCCCACTTGAGCTCGACCACTTCGGCGCCGAGTTTCTCGATGGCGTACTCCTGGATGCCCAGGCGAGTGTCTTCGACATTGGCCTGTACGATGATGGCGCCATAACCGTCGCGTTGACTGTCCTTATAGAGCTTCACGCGGCGTTTCAGGTCGACGGTGTCCACAGGCCGACCATTTTCGAATTTGGCCTCCATGTCCATGCCGACGACGTTTTCACCGATGGTCAGACCGGTGCCGGCAAGAGCCGAACCGATGGCGAGGCCTTCCCAGTTGTTTTTCGCGATATCGGTCGAACCGATACCGGGAATGATCCACGGCAGGCGAAACTTGATCCCCTTGTCGTGCCCGAAGTGAACTTCGAGATTGACATTGGGAAAAATAGCCTTATCGGAATCGGCTTCGATACCCTCGGCGCCGACGGCGGTGCCCATGATATTGAAGTGCGAATAATCAACCGGGTAGGATTTCTCCGAGGCGGTGGTGATGACACCGAACGGCTGGGGGTAGATTACTTCATGACCGCGGTAAGCGGACTTACCGATTTCACACATACCAATACAGCCGTCCACACACGTTACGCACATACCCGAGTTCGGGGTCACCGAACCCTCGGTGCGGTTCTTCGTCAGAGTTGCGGCCGACGTATTAACTCTGGAATAAGTTACTGACATCTCATATCCTCCGTAACGGTACTCATGCTTTCTTAATTTCGCATGCCACACACGGCTGCATGTAACACATCATATCATCGAATTCTGGTTTGTCCACACAGGGCGGCTGCAGATTGCAACAGCCGCCGCAGATGGCCTTCTCGGGCTGGTTGAAGGTACAACGCAGTTCGCAGGCCGGGCAGACGTAGATGCAACCGCCGCAGGTACGGCATTCCTCGGACTTGACGTCGAAGGGCGTGCCAATAGAGCGGTTCTCGCCACGGCCGCGGAAACCGATGGCCTTGGCCATCATCTGTTCCTCGCACATCCTCACACAGAGCCCGCACAGGATACAATCTTCATATTCCTGCTTAAAGCGCTGTTGACGGATATCGTGGGCGGCGGCAAGATCCTGGATTTTCTTGGACTGCGGGCAGGTTGCCAGCAGTAATTCCAGGATAACCCGACGGGCCCGAACTACGCGTGACGAGGCCGTCCGCACCTTCAGACCCTCCTGAGCCGGATAGGTGCATGACGAGACCAGCTTTGCCTGGGGGCCTTCACCAATCTCGACCACGCAGAGGCGGCAGGCCCCGTAAGGGGTCAATCCCTCCATGTGGCACAGGGTGGGAATCGGGAACCCGAGGAACTTGGCCGCCTCAAGCAAAGTAGTTCCTTTTTCCACCGTTACTTTCAGGTTGTTAATATACAGGGATATCATATTCTCTTTCCTCCAGTCGCGGCTGTCTGGGGCTCTTGTTCTTTTGCTTTATCCTTGGGGGCGGTAAACTCCAGGTCGCAGCGCAGGCAACGTCGCGCTTCGCGGGTGGCCTCATCGACGGACAGGGACACTTCCACTTCGGCGAAATTACGTTTGCGCCACTCAATGGAGGCTCGCGGTGTTTCAACCCGTCGGCTCGGCTGGCCATTGCCGTTGCCAGAGGCAACGGGTTCGACGTAAACCGAAGGCAGGTTCGGCAGGGCCGTCTGCCGCATCGGTTCCCCGCGCACGTAGCGATCAATCATCACCGCCGCCCGTTTGCCGGCCGCGATGGCCTCGACAACCGTGTTGGGACCGCTGACCACGTCGCCGGCGGCAAAAACGCCGGGCCGGTTGGTCTGCAACGTCATGGGATCGACCCGAACCGTGTTCCAGTCGGTGGTTTCGATTCCACTATCCTTGGCCGGACCGATGGCATCGATACCGGAGTCTTCGCCAATGGCTACGATAAGCGTGTCGAGTTCGATGGTATCCTCGGAGCCGTCAATAGGTACCGGCCGACGACGACCGCTGGCATCCATATCACCAAGGCGGTTCTTGATGAATTCCAGGCCACAAACGTGACCGTCTTTCGTCAGGATGCGCTTCGGCGACACCAGCGTGCGGATATCGATGCCTTCCTGGTCAGCGGCCTCGACTTCCTCGGTAAAGGCCGGCATCTCGTTCTGAGTCCGGCGGTAGAGAATCGTTACCGACTCCACGAACTTCTGGCGAAGAGCCATGCGGGCGGCATCAACCGCCGAGTTACCGCCGCCGATAACTCCCACCCGACCGCGGGCAAGATGATCGGCTTTAAAATTGAACGCCTTGAGGAACTCGATCGAAGGATAAACACCTTCAATGTCTTCGTTCTCCAAGTGCAGAGGTTTGCTCTGGTGCGCACCCAGGGCCACCAAGACGGCTTTGAAACCATCCTTGGTGAGACCGTCCACGGTTATGTCACGTCCCAGGGCGGTATCGCACTTAATCGTGATATTGTCGTTCATTAACGATTTGATCTCGGCCTGGATGGTCTCGCGGGGCAGACGATAGGACGGGATGGCGCACTCGAGCATACCGCCCGGTTTGCTTTCCGCTTCGAAGACCGTCACCTTGATACCGCGCAGGGAAAGATAATGGGCGGCGGTCAGACCCGCGGGACCGGAGCCGACCACAGCCACCTGTGGCGGCTTGCCGTCGCTCCAGGTGTCGCGCACCGGCTGGTACACCGAAGGATCGATGCGATCGGTAACGAAACGCTTCAGCGACCGGATAGCCACCGGGTCGCCACCGCTGATTCCGGCGCGGCACCGGCTTTCGCAGGGATGGTGGCAAACGCGGCCACAGACGGACGGGAACGGGTTGGCCTCGCGGATAACCTGGTAGGCTTCCTCGTATTCACCGCGCCCGATGTGGGCCACATAGCGCCAGGCCTCGGTGTCGAGCGGACAGGCCGATTGGCAGGGCGCGCCGACGAGTTCCTTACAAACAAAGGCTTCGCACTTCTTCTCGACGATATGTTGTTCGAATTCCTTGCGGAAGTACTTGAGGGTGCTCAGGACCGGGTTGGGAGCCGACTGGCCGAGACCGCACATGCTGGTATCCTTGACGACGAGGGCCAGTTCTTCGAGAAGATCGAGATCCTTAAGCGTGGCCTTGCCTTTGGTTATGTCGTCGAGGATTTCGTACATACGCTGGGTGCCCTTGCGGCACGTAAAGCACTTACCGCAGGACTCGTCCTTAAGGAAGGCCATGAAATACTTGGCCAGGTCGACCATGCAGGTATTTTCGTCCATGACGATCATACCGCCCGAGCCCATGATTGAGCCGGCTTTGGCCAGGCTGTCGTAATCGATGGGCAGGTCGAACATATTGGCCGGGATGCAGCCGCCGGAAGGGCCGCCGGTCTGGACGGCCTTGAGGCGCGCGTCGCCGACCGGGCCACCGCCGATGTCGTAAACAACTTCGCTGATCTTCGTGCCCAGGGGCACTTCCACCAGGCCGGTGTGCTTGATCTTACCCACCACCGAGAAGATCTTGGTGCCGGTGTTGCCGGGGACGCCGGTCTTGGCGTATTCCTCGGCCCCCTTGGTGAAAATCACCGAGATATTGGCCAGGGTCTCGACGTTGTTGATACAGGTCGGGTAGCCGTAGATACCTTTCTCGATCGGGAACGGCGGCCGCTGGCGGGGTTCGCCCATGCGCCCCTCGATGGAGCGGATCAAGGCCGTTTCTTCACCGCACACAAAGGCCCCCGCGCCGCGAACGATATCGATGTCGAAATCGACGCCGGAACCGAGAATGTTCTTGCCGAGAATACCCACATCGCGGGCCTGCCGGATGGCGATCATACTGTGCTTGATGGCCAGGGGATATTCAGCCCGGCAGTAGATCAAACCCTGGGTGGCGCCAATGGCCATCCCGGCGATGATCATGCCCTCGATGATGCTGTGCGGGTTACCCTCCAGCACACCGCGATCCATATAGGCGCCGGGGTCTCCCTCGTCGGCGTTGCAGACGATGTATTTCGGCTCCCCGGGACGCCCGGATTTGTGGGCAAACTCCCACTTCTTGCCGGTAGGGAAACCGGCTCCGCCGCGACCGCGAATACCCGCTTTCTGAACCTGTTCGATTATCCATTCGGGGTCGTTCTTCGCCATGACCTTCTCGAAGGCGGCATAACCGCCGCTTTCGACATAGTTGAGGATCCGGATCGGATCGACCTTTTCGTTTTTACCCAGAATATCGCGCTGCTGGCCCTTGAAGAACGGGATTTCGTCCCGCTCGTGATAGACCTTCTGCTGCTGTTCATCGCGATAGATCAAACCCTCGTCGACATAGCCACCGACGGCCGCATCGACCAGACGTGGGACGTCTTTCATTTGCAGTTTCGGGTAGAAATGACCGTATGGTTTCACCAGAACATACGGGTTCATCTGGCAGAACCCATGACAGCCGGTGATCCTTACGGATATCTTCTCCTGAAGTCCGCGGTCCAGAACATATCGCTTAATGACCCTGATGATGTCATTGACACCGCTGGCCTGGGCTCCCGTATCGGCGCTGACAACCAGAGTCGGTTTTTCCTCTTCGGTCGAGCGTTCCGACGCGATGCGTCGGCGCAGACCGATGAAATCGTTCAATTCGGTAAGTCGTTTCATATATCATATTCTCCAAGTAAGGAACCCTGATGGAACATCATTCCACCGCCGTTCCGCCCAGGTCC